>CAJOMG010000005.1:1138-80982 GCA_905235595.1 uncultured Desulfovibrio sp.
GTTGGGCCCATTCTCGCCCGCCGCACCCAAGCTATAAAAGCGTTGGGGGCTGTTTAACAACTGGGGCCACCTCACTCCTTAGACAGCCATGTTAATCCAACGTGCGCTTAAAACAGATGGTTGCAATACTCATCAAGACCACCGTAAAAACCAAGATCGGCCAGAGATTTTCCCAAGAATCGGCCCACGAGGCCCCTTTAAGGAGAATGCCCCGTACAGCACGGTTGAAGTGGGTTAGAGGCAAGACATTGCCAAGATACTGCGCCCACTTGGGCATACCGGCAAAGGGGAACATGAAGCCTGAGAGCATGAGGTTTGGCAAAAAGTAGAAGATGGTCATCTGCAAGGCTTGGAGCTGATTTTTGGCAAAGGAGGAAAGGGTTACACCAACCGTGAGATTGGCGGCAATAAAAAGAATGGCCGCTACATATAATGTTACGGGATTACCCTGAAAGGGTACTTCAAAGAGGGCCAAGGCAAAAAGCAAGATGATTGCAGCTTGAATATGACCAATCAAGACATAGGGCACAATCTTGCCACTCATAATCTCCAAAGGTGACACAGGCGTGGCTAAGAGATTTTCCATGGTGCCACGCTCACGCTCTCTGGTGATGGTTAAGCCTGTCATCATGACCATGGTTAAGGTCAAAATGACACCCATAAGACCCGGCACGATATTGTATTGGGTTAGCCCTTCAGGGTTGTAGAGACGATGGACGTTAAACTGAAAAGGTTGCGCTTTGCTTTGCAAGTAGGCTAAGGAACCTTGACATTCTTGATTTACGACCTGAGTCACCAAACCATCTAAAGCTCCTAAGGCCCAAGATGTGGCTGTGGGATCGGTGGCATCAGCCTCAATGAGCAGGTCTGGTCGTTCACCCCGTAAGAGACGTTTGGTAAAATCTTCGGGGATGGAAACCACAAAGAGTACCTGACCATGGGCTAAAAATTTTTTGGCTTCTTGTTCATTGACAACTTTTTGTAAGGCAAAATACTCCGAGTGACTTAAGGCTGACTCCACGGATCTAGTCAAAAAGGTCTGCTCCCCAAGGATGAGAACTGTTGGTAAATTCTTGGGATTGGTGTTGATGGCATAGCCAAACAGAATCAATTGGATGATGGGAATGCCGATGATCATGCCAAAGGTCAAACGATCACGCTTAAGCTGCAGAAATTCCTTAACGACTATGCCAAAAAAGCGGGTGAGGGCAAAGACTTGGCTCATGCGCCAACTCCAAAATTATCCTTGGCCTGCTGCATAAGGTAAATGAAAACATCTTCTAGGCTGGTCTCAATAGGTTCAAGCGCATAAGCCTCATGAGTCTCTTCTTGGACTACGGCCATAAGCCTTGCGCTATCTTTCCCTGAGATGTGTAAGGCTGAACCAAACATGACGGTCTGGGCAACTTCAGGGCGTTTGGCGAGTTTTGCAGAGATATCTAGCAAATTGCTTCCATGGAGGACTAAGGTTGTGAGACCTTGAGCGGCCACAATTTCACGGGCTGTGCCTTTGGCTAAGAGTTTTCCATAGGCGATGTAAGCCAATTTATGACAACGTTCGGCTTCATCCATGTAGTGGGTGCTGACCAAAACCGAGATGCCTTGAGCGGCTAAGCCATGCAATTCATCCCAAAATTCCCGCCTAGCTGTCGGATCAACGCCTGCTGTTGGTTCATCTAAGAGCAATAATTCTGGCTCATGGAGCATACAGGCAGCTAAGGCTAGCCTTTGTTTCCAGCCCCCGGACAAGGTGCCAGCTAATTGTTTAGCTCGACCAGTTAGACCTAACTTGACAATGGCCTGTTCGACAACGCTTCGACGATTGGGGATTTCATAGAGTCTGGCCACAAATTCCAAATTCTCCCGAATGCTTAAATCTTCCCAAAAAGAGAAACGTTGGGTCATGTAGCCTACATGACGTTTAATGGCTGCACTCTCACGGCGGATATCGTAGCCAAGACAGGTGCCACTGCCAGCATCTGGCGTTAACAAGCCACACATCAAGCGGATACTGGTGGTCTTGCCACTGCCGTTTGGCCCAAGAAAGCCATAGATCTCTCCGCGCTCAACTGTAAGGGAGACATCATCGACAACCTTGTGCCCAGCGAAACTCTTGGCTAAATGGGCAACATCGATGGCTAAACTTTTCATGGCAGAGAGACCGTTAAGGGTTGACCTGGATGCAGGGTCTTAGCTAGATCGCCATTTGGCTTAGCTTCAACCATAAAGCATAATTTGGATCTGGTTTCATTGCTGTAGATGATCGGGGGCGTATATTCAGCATTTGGGGCAATCCAGACAACTTGAACGGCAAATTGACCAGATAGACCATCAGCTTGACAATTAACCTCCATTCCAAGTAATATACGGGCTAATACTTCTTCTGGCACAAAAAAGCGCACTTTGACATTGTCTGGTGGCAACATTTGGACTACAGGATTGCCGGCATTAACCCATTCTCCTACCCGATACAAAGTATCCACAATTAAACCAGCCTTTGGAGCTAGCATTTCTTTTTGGCCTAAATCCCACCTAGCTTGCCTAACTCTAGCATCTTCTGCCGCAACTATTGCTCGTTGTGCCCTTACCTTGTAATCTCGTTCAGGCAAATTAAAGACATCAACCTGACTCTCAAGTTCGGCCACCTTGGCTTGCGTTGATTTAGCACGGGCTAGAGCATCATCTAAGGTTTTCTGGGAAACACCTCCGCCAAGCCTCAGGTTTTGATCACGCCGTAACTGTATCGCTGCATTGCTGGCATCCGCCCTGGCCTGCCTTAACTGGGCTTCGGCCATGGCGACCTCTTCTGGCCTGCGTCCGCGTTCCATATCTTCTAAGGTCGCTTGAGCAGCTAAAAGCGTTGCTTCAGCAGCCTTAAGGGCTTGTAACTCAGATTCCGCTTCAAGCCTAAACAGCAAGGTATTTTGAGTTACATAGCTGCCTTTAAGGGCTGGTAATTCTATGAGACGCCCAGCTCGGCTTGAGGCTAAAAAGACATAGTCGCCTTCAACATAGCCTTGGAAGGTTAGATTTTGAGCCTCACAGGAGGTCAAGAGAAAAGCCAGGACTAGAAGCAGATATTTCAAAACCATCCTGCACCGCCCTTTTACATAAAACTTCAACCGAAAGCTTAAGCTTCTCGGCCAATCTAAACATTCTATTACCTTTGCCACAACTTTCGTAACTCTTGGCTGTGTTTGCAACAAGTATTGACGGGGTAGATAAAAATAAATTTTTCTACAGAATCCTGGAGACGTTCTGCGTTTTGCTGGGCCCCTCCGTGCTTGCGCTTCACCCGTTTCTTCCCTTTGTGCCGTAGGGAGGACCGGTCGCCATAGAGCAGAATCTCCTTGTACAGCCACGTGGAGAGGGTCACATAGCTCACTTTGCCCTTGAGGACGGTGTTCGCTATCTGTTCCGGTGAAAGGCCTCGTTTGAGCTGTTTTTCGGCCTCTTCCACAATCTCTCGTGTCAGCTTGCCGTGTGGCCTGCTCTTTTCTCGTGCCTGCTCATACCGTCCCTGTGCCTGTGCCGCATTGTAAGTCTTCCTCCGCTCTGCGAGCGGAATGCCCCCGGGAAACTGCCGCGACAGCTCTCGTGATACCCAGGCTCGTGATACGCCACTCTTCCTGGCTATCTGCTCAAGAGGATACCCCTCCTGCGCAATCCGCCGATCATGCCCCTTTTCTCTGCTGTCAGATGAGGGTACTCTCTTGCCGTGCCCATTGTGCCCTCCTTTAGCAGTACGTTTGATCGCGTAGTCAGGAGGACACCATGGGCACTTTTTTTATCACTGTCAGCGCTTATAGGCTCGTAGGGCGACTCAGTGGCCAATACCCTCGCGAGCCGTTCAGCCTATCTTGGCTGCACAAGGCGAAGTGAGGAACAGCAAGACGCGGCGAAGCGCGCTGCGCAGCTGTCTCCCCTGTGGGTTGGCCTCCCAGCCCCATGTATAGCGGATTTCCCGGGTTTTGCGGCTCTTAAATTCGCCCTTGTTTTTTTTCCATTCACAGTGTACATTCTTGCCGAAATTACTGAGGTTATGGGGTGAGACAAGACAATTTTGTATGCGTTAGGTGTACAGGATTTATTACCCTAAAATGTCTCGTTTTGAAACATACCCATAGAAAAGGTTATTATAGGAGAAGATGTTATGAAAATAATTGACTGCGAATTTCACTATTACTTACCTGAATTGATGGAATATCTTTCCACACGAAATAATGCAATGAGATATTATCCGGAAACTAAAATAATAGAAGTGAGAGATAAAGTTTTTGGTCATCTTGACGTTGTAACAAATGAACACCCGGTTATTGATGAATTAATAAATTTTGGAGCAGAAAGAATTGCCGTTATGGACAAAAACGGCATTGATGTAGGTGTTATGTCTTCTTCTCCGGCATTAGAAGAATTGCCGAAAGAAGAAGCGGTATATTTTGCAAAAAAATCTAATGATGCAGTTGCTGAAATTATAAAAAAATATCCTGGTCGTTTCCTGGGAGCGGCAGTTTTGCCAACTCCTTATATCGATGAGGCAATTAAAGAACTCGAACGTTGTGTAAAAGAATTAGGTTTTAAATATTGGCACACTCATTCTAATTATAAAAATGAACATTTATATGATGAAAAATATCTTCCTTTACTGGCAAAAGCTGAAGAACTAGGTTGTGCATTTTATGTCCATCCGCAAGCATCTGACGATAAAGATATGAAAGACATGGGTTATGTATATTCTTCACCGGGGCTTGGTTTTGGACTAGATGCTATGAAAACATCATTAAGAATTATATTAAATGGAACATTTGATAAATATCCTAACTTAAGAATGATTCTTGGTCATCTGGGTGAATTCTTCCCATTTATATTAGATAGAGTTGATAATCGTTTTGAATGGATTAAGGACGAAGAAGTAAAAATGAAACATTCAGTTTCATACTATTTTAAGAATAAGAATGTTGTTGTAACAACAAGTGGCAATATGTCTAAAATTGCTTTTGAATGTACGAAAAAGGCGCTTGGCGTAGACAGCATTATTTTTGGTTCAGATTATCCTTATGAAAATTTGTCTAACATGATGAAATTTATAAATTCATTAGAATTAACTGAAGGAGAAAAAGAAAAAGTATTTCACTTAAATGCAGAAAAGTATATTTTAAGTAAGTAAACTATAACAAGAAGTCCAGAGTGTGAAAATACACTTTTCGACTTCTTTATCAAATACAAGGGTCACAAAATTGACCTTCGTTCAACTCAAGGGCTCAAGCAGTAAAATGATTGAGTCCTTTTTTGATGCAATGCCCTTAGTGGGAAAAGTATTAATGAATCAAGCTCCTCACATAAAAAATACTAACGGCTGCTTGAGAATAGTATATCTCAAGATATAAAACCATCACGCAGCCTTCTTTATCAATGATGCCAAGTAATCTAGAAAATCAGATGTGCTGCCGTTTTTGCATCAGTGAATCTGTATCCATATTGCTTAAGAAATACGGATTTGATAAGATCAATAGAGGTGATGTCTACCCCGGCGACATTGCTCCTGCCATCATAGCGGGTAAGGCAAGTCCTGTTGTCGCTCATCTTGGCAATTGAGGGCACTCCGCATATACTTACAAAGACGGAGGCTCAATGCGAATCTACCAAGCTGGCCCGCTATTCTGGTGCTGTTTAACAAACGGGGCCACCTCTCGTCATTCTTGAGAAGGCACGATGTGCATAGGGAAAGGCAAGCTTGGTGAACTGGTCCATGCCAAAGAGAACAGGAGGCTCCGGCATGAAACGACGTGAATTTTTGCAAGGCATTGGTCTGACCGCAGGCCAGCTGATGCTGGAAACGCCTTTTCTGCCATTGGGGGTGATGGCCACTCCCTGCAAAGATTATTACCATATCCTGTTACTCAGTGATTTACATCTTCCCTTGCGGGAAAAAAAATTTCCCTTCCGTGATGAACAGGAAATAATCCGGGCAGCAAAAATGCAGCTGCTTGCAAACGTTAATTCATGGAAAGACGTTGATGAAGCAGCAATCCTGGGTGATTTGGCCGCCCGCTACGGCTGGGAAGAAGAATTCGCATGGGTGGATACCTACCTTAATAACCTACGTATGCCTTGGTATGCTATCGCCGGCAACCATGACTACGCCTATGTGAATAAAACAGACGAACCGGGGAAACTGAAGCGCGGCACCTACGCCGAGAAGCAGGCAAAGCTGCTGGCCTTTACCAAGCGGTATCGCTTGCCGGGCGTATACTACGCCCGTAGTATCGGTAACTGTCGCCTGCTCTATTTAGCCCCTGACGCCTGTAGTGATTTAAATGTGGAACTCTCCTCGGAGCAGCTTACCTGGCTGGAAAGAGAAATCTCCACCCACAGCCAAGCCCCTATCCTGTTCTTTTGTCACGCCCCGCTGTTAGGCACACTGCGAAACTATCACAAAAGAATCAACACGCCTGGAACCACAGCGCAACCAGCAGATAAGCTGTCCACCATTCTAGCTGCCTGCCCTAACGGGAGCCTCTGGCTGTCAGGCCACACCCACACTTCTGTCAGTAATGACAGCTTTGCAGATGACAGGGTAAACCGTTATAACGCAAACTTGGTGAATATCCATAATACTACTCTGGACAGCCGCCATCTGTACACAAACTCCATATACCTCTACCCGGATAAAATTGTAATACGCACCTATGACCACACAAAAGGGAAGTGGCTAGACAATCTAGAACGAGTGTATCAGAGTTGATGATAGGTGTGTTGCCACATATCAACTCGGTGGAATCATTTGAGCTAGTCTCGACTTGATCAGATAATCGGTTCCATTTTAAGGTGCCGTTTTATTAGTGTTCCTGCAAAAAATCAAAATCTTGGCATTTACGATCATTATGCAGCAGTCTTGAGCAGTGGGCTGCGTCTTCAAAGCCGCAATTCTTCTTCCAATACAAAAGCGACCATGCAAGGTGCACGGTCGCTTTTAGCTTGAGGATTTACTTATTAAACCTTACAGCCCCTTTGAATACTATGCGGTTCGCGGGTAATTACGCTCGCTTGGTTACCGGGATTTGAAGATATGAATCATACTTCCCGCCTGCGTGTATGACGAGGCTTCCCTTGTTGTCCGGGTCATACCTCTTGACGGTCGGCATCATGCTTCCCGTGATATTTTGAGTACTGACAATGACTCTCAGGCTCTCGCCGGGATAGAGGACGAGACCTATTGGGTCAAGAGGAAACTCGGCCGGCACTATTTCGCCCGGAGACAGCGGCTCGCTCCTGTCGAAGGAATAATACGGATTCACGTCCGTTGAGAGATTTTCATCAAGGTGCCTCATGGAAAGCCTTAAGACAGCCCATGTTCCAGAATACCTTAAAACGGTGGAGCCCCAATCCGTCGCATCATAGATTCTTGCGGAATGGTTCGGAACATTGAACTGCTTCAGCTCATGGCCGAACTTATCCAGCTTTTGGACGAGAACGAAGACGTCCATATCATCCGTATCCTTTGTTTCAAGCCAAAGCTTCAGCTTGGGATATCCGACCATTTCGGTCTTTTCCTTCGCCGTGAAAATAAACGAGACCAACGGCATCAACGGTACGCGGTACTGCCCCGGCATCTCCGAGGGAATATCGACGGGTGTCGGCTCGTTCGACAAAATGCGAGTGCCGCCGTTAAGATAGAACTTTTCATAGGTGGTTCCGGCCGGAGGGAACGTATCGGCCGCGATTCCTTCCACATCGCCTCCCTCCAGATCCTGTATGGTATATCTGACGGGAGGGGTCTTCTCCCAGCCGTTGTCAATCCCCTTTAAATAGTGGTCGAAGAATTTGAGACGCTCCCTTTGGTTTTCTTCCTTGTAATAGTCCGGCCATTCCTGACTGTCATGTATTCTCAGCCATTTTTCCTTGCTGCCAAGGTTTCTCCACGCCCTAAAGGTGCCGTTCGTATGGAGCGCATTCGTATAGCTCGCGACGACGAGGGCGGGACATTCTATTTTTTCGGGATGCGCAACCTTGTCTTCCCAGATGGGAGCGTCCGCGAAAGGATAAACCATCGTTTCCGTGGCTATATCCTCACGTTTATGAGGCCTTCCCGAGTGAACGTGGTTTACATCGCTCAGCATCTTCATGAAGTCAGGATCAGGTATTCCTCCGCGTTTACACCAGTCACGGTATGCGTCCATGAGCCCCTCGGTCGGATTGATGCAGGCAAGGTGAGGGGGTCTCTGCGCAGCTATGAACCATTGGGTCATAGCCAAATAGGAGGTCCCGCTGAGGGCAAGCTTTCCGTTGCACCACTCTTGTTTGGCAAGCCACTCGATGTAGTCGTAGCAGTCCTCCCCTTCCTGCGAGCCCAGCATCACCACGTCTCCTTCGCTATGAACAATACCTCTGGGATCAGGATGGCAAATGGCATAGCCCTCCTTGCACCACCACGCGGGGTCTGGACCCTCAAATTTCTGCAAACCCGAAACGTCGCTGTCAGGTATCCCGACCAAACTGAAAATACCTGCGTATCTTCGAGCGTTCCCGCTGCTTTTTCCATAGGGGCTCCATGCGATTATCCCGGGAACCTTCTCATCCGTGACCGGACGCAGTATGTCGGTATACATCGTAACGCCATCACGCATCTTGAGCGGGACGTCCTTTTCGAGGATGATGTCACATTCAAGCGACTTGAACCTTGGGGCAAGTTGAAATCCTTTTTTCAGAACTCTGGTACCGGGTTCGAACTTGGCAAGCATTCCGTGGGTTACACCGTCGTCCACAAATTCGACAGTCTTCTTGAAAATCATCATTTCCTTTGCTTTATTATCCATTGGGAATCTCCTTTATGTCCGGTCAATGGCATATTTATGGCCCCAGTTGTTAAACAGTCCCCGCCGCTTTTATAGCTTGGGTGCTGTTTAACAAACGGGGCACCTCAGAGCAAGGGTCGGACCGTCTATGCTAAACCCCGATTATTCCCATGGTAACATAGAAGACCGAATGTCTGATTGGGAAGCATAGTGCGGATTTCATCAAGGGCACAGGGAAAAGATCCCTACAAGATGCCGAAGACATGGATTGCATTCGATTCGAAGCAAAAAAGTCTTGACGCGGGGCAGGGACTAGACATGGGAAAAAAGTGTGTTATGAAAACTCATGTCCAAAATCTCCTTGTGTAACAATTAGTTGTAATGAATTCTTGTAACACATTTTAGTGAGATTTTGAGCATTTTTAGTTCGTTAGCCGGACAGACATGCAAAAACTATTGATCATAAAAACCCCGTAGTATTATTGACAATAGTTCCATTTCTCACTGTGCCTGAGCTACGTTACACATGTTATGATGCCACCACACTTGAGCACATGTAGCGATGAACATGTAGCAAAAACACTATGAAACCTGTAATACTTTCATGGAGTCAACACTATGCCCCAAAACGTCCTCATCATTTCCACAAGTCCTCGCAAGAACAGTAATTCAGATGCGTTAGCCGAGGCTTTCGCAGAAGGAGCCCGAAGCGCTGGACATCGCGTGGAAATAATCAGCCTGCGTGACAAAACCATTAACTTCTGTAAGGGATGCCTAACCTGTCAGAAGACACACCGTTGCATACAGCACGACGATGCTGACACCATAGCACAAAAGATGCTCTTTGCGGATGTGCTCTGCTTTGCTACACCTGTTTACTATTATGCTGTGTGCGGACAAATGAAGACCATGCTGGATAGGGCCAATCCCCTCTTTTCAGCAAACTATGCATTCCGCAAAGTATACCTGCTGGCGACGGCAGCTGATGAAACTCCCTCAGCCATGGATGGAGTTCTCAAAGATATGGAAGGTTGGGTGGCCTGCTTCCCTGAATGTCGCATCGCTGGCATGGTGCGTGGCACAGGCGTAATCAATGCGGGCGACATCAAAAGTAAAATAATGCTGTTACGAGAAAGCTACGAACTCGGCCACGATTGTTGACAGGAATCTGAGTTTATTTCCATCATGGCAGAAGGAGGCAATATGAACATTTCCCGACGTACTTTCGTCAAAGGCGTGACCGCTACTGTTGGCGCAGCATCTGTAGGAGTACTACCCGGGCAGGCAGCAGAAGGAGACAATATCACAAATGGTGTGCCACCTGTGGCGGCAACCGATGGTGATATCTATATCCCCTATACGCAACGAAAAGGGGACGAATCCATCGTTTGGTTTACCCGCGACCTGTCTGCTGCGGGCCTGCAAAAAATATTCGCCAAGGTCGGCAATGCTCTCACTGGAAAGATCGCCATCAAACTACATACTGGCGAGAAAAATGGACCCAACATCATCCCACGTCCGTGGGTGCAGGAACTGATTGCCAAGAATTTGCCTGGCGCAACTATTGTGGAAACGAATGCCTACTATATGGGCGACCGCTACACCACGGCACAACACCGCGACACACTTAAAATCAACGGCTGGAACTTCGCCCCAGTGGACATCTTGGACGAGCATGGCACAGTCATGCTGCCTGTCAAGGATGGCAAATGGTTCACTGAAATGAGCGTGGGCAAAGGGCTGTTGACATATAATTCCCTGCTGGCACTTACACATTTCAAGGGCCATACAATGGGCGGCTTTGGCGGTTCAGACAAAAATATCGGCATCGGCTGTGCTGATGGCCGCATTGGTAAGGCCATGATTCACACGCACAAGGGTAAGGGCCAGTGGAGTATCACAGCCGAGGAATTCATGGAGCGCATGACGGAATCCACCAAGGCAACGGTGGACCATTTTTCCCCACATATCGCTTTTATCAATGTCCTTCGTAACATGTCCGTTTCCTGTGACTGCGAGGGTGTGGCTGCCCAGCCCGTGGTGACGCCCAATATCGGCATTGTCGCTTCGTTGGATATTCTGGCAGCTGACCAAGCCTCTGTTGATTTGGTTATGGCCCTTTCTGAAAAAGACCGCTCTGCCCTCGCTGAACGTATGAGCAGCCGCCACGGCTTCCGCCAGTTGACCTACATGAAGGAACTGGGAATGGGCAATGACCGCTACCGGCTGCTGGATATGGATAATGGTGACACGCGCATTCTGCCCAAGAATGCCGTAGCCGACGTGAAGCCATTTACAGGCTAACCGATCCCACTGCACATATGAAGACCGCCCTATTAAGGGCGGTCAGCTTCAGTCTATGACGCAGCACTGATGCAATCAGCAACAGGGGATGAGATTTATGCAGCAGAATACTTTCCCTTACGAACTTGCCTGGGCTGTTTAGATAACAGAAGATAGAATTTTACACACACGGCTGTAGACAAGCCAATTCTTCGAGTAAATGCGCATCGGCAGGCAAAAAACCAAGTTCTAATGCTTCCTCTGGCGTCACCCAACGTACATTCTGCCCCTCCTTGCCACAGGGTTCCCCTGTAAAGGCCGTAACATGAAAAAAATGCAGAAGTACGGAAAAACCGCGTTCAGAATAATCATGTTCCAGATTTTTCCAGAACAGAGCCTTGCGTATGCTAATGCCTAACTCTTCTGCTAGTTCTCGATGCAAGGCCTCCAAGGCGTTTTCAGCACCTTCCAGCTTGCCTCCGGGGAATTCCCAAAATCCCTCCATAGGGGAACCTGTACGACGCTGCGCCGCCAAAAAACACCCTTTGCGCCAAATGATGCCCGCTGCCACTTCGATATGCCGCATAGTGTCTCCGATACATTGCGCTATTGCGAAAGGAGTGTAGATTTTTTTCTTATAGCATCCATGCGTGCTTCAAGGGCTGTCATCTCATCCAACAAATCCTCACTGCGCTGTTTACAGCTTTCAAAAATCTTAAGCAGTTCGCTGGAACGGACATGGTTAGCATATACTTCAGGATCAGTCAGTTGCAATTCAGCCTCACTCTGCTCTTCCATTACCCGGGTTAGATCCATTTCCAGGGTTGCATATCGCTCCTGAAACGGCTTCAATTCCTTATGCAGGGCATTCCGTTTTTCTGCCTGTTCACGTTTGACACGTTTCTGCTCATCTCGTGACAGCGGCTGCACAGCAACAACAGATTCCCTCATTTCCTCCCGATCCAGGGGGATTACAGATGCTCTGTCGCCACTAGCACTAGCCACAGCACGCCGTTGAACATCATAAGCAGCAAAATTGGCATGAACAGTCAACCCTTTGCTACTCAACTCCCAGATTTCGGCCCCCACCTGTGAAAGCAGCCAACGGTCATGAGCAACCATCAATAGCGTACCAGAAAACTTTTGGAGAGCTGTTGCCAATGCCTCACGGCTTTCCAAATCCAGATGGTTGGTTGGTTCATCCAACACAAGAAAATTGCAACGTTTCAGAAAAAGCGAGGCCAGTACAAGGCGGCTTTTCTCCCCACCGGAAAGTGCCCCTACCTGCCTATCAAAAAACTCCTGCCCAAGCAAAAAAAGGCCCAGCACGCTCATGAGTTCTTCTTCTGTAGTGTGGGGGTCAGAAAGACGACGTATTTCACCAAGCACCGTAGTATCAGGACGAAGAGTTTCCATCTGATGCTGTGTGTAATAACCCATACGCATCTGCGAAGCAGTGACCATGTTGCCGCCACAGCGCTCGAGCGTGCCCGCCAACAGCTTGAGCAACGTGGACTTACCACTGCCATTGTGCCCTACAAGAGCCACTCGCTGTCCCCGATACAAGGTAAAAGTAAGTGGCGGCCACATAGACTTACCGTCAGGAAAACGAAAGGCAAGATCGGCTGCAGCCACGACAATCTTTTCTGAATGCGGAGCCTCTGGCCAAGTGAAATGCAATTCCTTACGTTTTGGCTCCGGTCGATAGTCCTCCAGCTCTTTCTCCAACTTTTTAGCCATCTTCTGTCGAGATCCGGCCTGACGAGCCTTGGTGGCCTTGGCGCGGAAACGTTCCACAAAAGCCATTTTACGTTCTAATTCGTCTCGCAAAGCACGGGCTTCACGTTCACGCTGCTGGTTGTATTCCTCCTGCTGGCGCAGGAATTGTGTATAGGTAACCTTACGAAAGACCGGACGGGAAAGCCCCAAATAGAGGACATGCGTACCAACATTATCCATAAATACCCGGTCATGCGCCACAAAAACCAAGGCACCGTTAAAGCCCAACAAAAACGACTCAAGCCATTCTACCGCCTCCACATCCAAATGGTTAGTGGGTTCATCAAGCAGCAATACATCAGCCCCAGCCGTGAGCACACGGGCCAGTTTTGCACGTTCTCGCCAACCGCCAGAGAGTTGCCGCAATGTACGTCCCCACTTTTGCTCGCTGAAACCAAGGCCTGTAAGTACAGCCTTGGCGCGATGCTCAGGATTATAACCGTAAAGAGCCTCTAACTCACTCTGCCGATGCATGAGTTCAGATAAGCGTGTAGCATCCTCGTGCGCGGCCGCGTCTTCCCATTGAGCCCAAAAATCGTTCCAGTCATGCAGCACATCAAGTACGTAGGTCAACAAAGGGGTATCCAGTATATTTTCCGAAAATTCCTGCTCTACATAGCCTAAACGACAAGTACGTGGCAGTATAACCCGACCACCGTCTGGATTTTCCACTCCAGCCAGTAGGCGCAACAGTGTTGACTTTCCCGTACCATTAGGACCACATACACACAGGCGCACTCCGGAATCAACTTCCAGAGAAAAATTGCTAAAGATATCTCGCCCACCAAAGGATTTAGATAGTTCCTGAATGGTGATTTTCACAACAATCCCTCACGGACATAGCCTTGTGCTGCTTCCAGCAGGCCGTCTTCCAGAGTGACGTGCGGCGTGAACCCCAATTCGTGACAAATGCGACTGCCTTCAGACAGCCATCCTTTCTGACAGGCCTCCCGGTATTTGTCTAAATTCCATTCAGGGGCACGTCGCAGTCCGTGGCCGTTCAAACGTCGGCACAAGATATCAGCCGCAAGCCCATATGCCGTTGAAAGCACGGCAGTAACGGCCATAATTGGTAAAGGGATGCGTAGAACACGCACAGTTTGCACTTCTCGACCCAAGGCATGAGCCACAGCCTTCCCCATGGCTTCACAAAAGGAGGCCATTGTGTGTATTTGCCCATCGTTGAGATGATAAACGCCGCAGGCTTTGGGATGACAGGCACAAAGCACGGCACGAGCCATATCGTCCACATGTATGACACTTACGGGAAAGTCTCGCCCCCAGCCGGGACTTACAGCTATATTGTGTTTAACGCCGCGAAATACGGGTAAAAGCCCCTTATCCCCCGACCCATAGATAATGGGCGGCCGAAGCGTAACTAGACGGTCTCCCAAGGCATGCCCCAAAATCTGTTCCACAAGGAGTTTAGACCAGCCATACGCAGAAACCGGTGCAGGAGAGGTTGCTTCATTTGCACCGGGAGGAATCGCACAGGGGCCAGTAGCGGCTAAACTGGAAAGAAGAATGAAACGGGTATTGCCCTCCTTTCTTGTACATGCCTCGGACAAACGAAGAGCAGCCAATGCATTGGCACGCAGATACTCCTGCCAGCCCACACCAAAAAGCAAGGCCGCCATGTGAATAACCACATCCTTGCCATCAAGGACCTCAGCCAACCCTTCTCCCGTAGACAAGTCAGCCTGAACAACAGTAACATCTTTAGGTAAACGCGAAGTATCTGATGAGGCGCGGGTTAAACAAGTAACGACCGCCCCTGATGCCAGCAATTCTGGTAACAGGTGACGCCCCACAAAACCAGTCCCCCCCGTCAGCAAAACCTGCTTACCCGATAGATACTCCAAGGTATTTGTCACATGCGTCGCGCTCATGCAGCAATCTCTCGCCGATAAATACGGTAACGCTTGACCAGTCGACCGCAAAAGTCCTCTATAAGTTCGTCAATGGCCACATTATCCTCCAACACCCATGACCCCTCCACCCATTGGAAAAGGGGATGTTGCCGCGCTTTTTCCAACATGTAATCCAACAGCAACAAAGGCAGGCCAAGGAGACGAAATTCTTCACGAATCCCAAACAGAATGATACGATAGCCACCACGAATCTCTGAACGTGCACGCCACCAATGCCACGGAGCAGTAATACCCAACTTCCCCTTGAGTCTTCGCAGCAGTGGTGCCATATCGGGCAGGGCAACCATACCCGCAGCAGGTTCGTGACCATGAAAGAAAAGCACAAAAAAATCCGGATCCAGCACGCTTGACAATTCCTTGACGTGCCGGGCAGCCTCACCAGCGGAAAGTGGAGAAAATCCCCAGTTTTTCGCCCATGAAACTCTGTATAATTCCAGCATTGTCTGTATGTCTTCTGCAAGAGTACTTCTGCTGGAAGTGCGGCAGGTAAAGTGACCTTCAGCCTTGAGGCGCGCCACTTCTTCACTCAGCTGAGAAGGAAGAGCAAGCGACGCACGCTCAATGAGGTAGGCAAAAAGATCCTGCTCTTTACGTAGATGCCAACTTTCAAGCAATACAGGGTAATACGGCGGATTCCAAGGCATCATGATGGCAGGCGGCAGGTTAAACCCATGCACTAGCAAGCCGCAGGTGTAATTAGATGAAGGATTCAATGGACCACGCATAAAGACCATGCCCTCAGCTTTCAGCCAGCTATATGCGGCGTCAAGCAGAGCATGTGCTGCCTCATGGTCATTGACACATTCAAAAAAACCAAAAGCGCCACAGTTCTCACCAGCGTAGGCATTGTATTTTTCGTCAACAATCGCGGCAATGCGCCCCACGGGACGCCCATTGCGGACAGCCAAAAAAAGTTCACGTCGAGCCGTTTCCCAAAAGGGATGCTGCCCAGGAGTGAGCAGGCTCATTGTTTCAGAGCGCAAATCAGGAGTCCATTGCCGACTTGCTGCATGCAAATGGAAAGGGAAATCCACAAATGCGTTAAAATCAATAGCAGAACGAACAGGGATAACAATGGGCGGCATGGTATTTCTCAGAATCATGAATCCAGCTGCAAACTGCCACAAAAGGAGGTAAGATTATCAATACCCAACCGATCGCAAACAGCGGGTAGCGTCTGCGTCAGGGCAAAAGCGCAATCGGGGCGCACAAAATTGCCCGTGCCCACCTGTACGGCCTTGGCACCTACCAACATAAATTCCAGCGCGTCCTCCGCTGTCAGAATGCCACCCAATCCCACAACGGGAATCTTTACAGCTCGAGCTACTTGCCATACGCAACGCAACGCCACTGGCTTGATGGCTGGCCCGGAGAGCCCGCCCACCACATTTGCCAGCGAAGGACGTCGAGTTTGAATATCTACGGCCATACCAAGCAAGGTATTGATACAGGAAATACTGTCCGCCCCAGCATCTTCCACACTTCGCGCCATAAGGGCAATATCCGTAACATTGGGTGAAAGCTTGACCATGATGTGCTTATGGGGCGCAGCACGACGTACGGCAGATGTAACAGCAGAGGCTAAAGCCGGATCCTGCCCAAAGAGAGCCCCACCTGCCTTCACATTGGGGCAGGAAACATTAACCTCTAGTGCTGCGACACCTTCTTCCAGATCCAGCCGAGCCGCAAGTTCTGCAAATTCGTCGACAGACGCAGCATAGATATTTGCAATAATTGAAGTATTATGCCAAGGCAAACGTGGCAGTTTTTCAAGGCAAAAGGATTCTACACCGTCATTCTGCAATCCAACGGCATTAAGCATGCCCGCTGTGGTTTCAATGATACGTGGGGAGGAATTGCCTTCACGAGGATGCAGGGAAAGACCTTTTACAACTATGCCTCCCAGTTCGGAAAGGTCACCATAGGTGACAAATTCCAGCCCGTAACCAAAGGTACCCGAGGCTGTGAGCACGGGATTCTTGAGAACGAGGTCACGGGTTTGCCCTTTAAGTGTGACAGAAAGATCCATCTTGCTATCTCCATGGCCGAAATGCACCTAACTACAGTGCAACCTGACTAGCCCAAAACACCGGACCATTGGTGCATACCTGCACATGGCGCTCGCGTTTTTCACCAACAGGCCATGCCGCCGTAGTTTTTGTCACACAACCAAGGCATGCTCCCACACCGCATGCCATACGTGTCTCCAATGAAATCTGACATCGCACTCCCAGTTCTATGGCAAATGTCTGCACAGTACGCAAAAAAGGCGTGGGTCCGCATGCCAGGACCAAGCCCTTCAGTTCGGCATATTCGCGCATACGCTCCTGAATTGTAAAAATAAAATTATCCAGATCACCATTTTCAGGTTCGCGTAGGCTGTCCACAGGTATGTGTTCGTTTATACTGTCCACGGGATAGCAACTGATGTGCTCACGATGGCCAAACAACATGGAAACATTCCAAGGTTTAAGATGCTCGCTCACATACCCCACAAAAGGCACAATCCCCATACCTCCGGCCAAAAGCAGCGTGGGAGTATCCGGTTCCATGACAAAACCGTTACCCAATGGTCCCCACACGCGCACCTTATCGCCAGGCCGAAGCTCGGCCATGCGTCTGGTACCCCTGCCTCGCACCTGAAAAAAACAGATCATATGGCGAGCTGTCATATGACAAATAGCCAATGGCCGAGCCCAAGGGATATCAAAACCAAAATTATGGGGTCGCAGCATCACAAACTGGCCCGGACACCAAATATTCCAATTGGGACGGTCAAGGCGCAGTGCAAAAAAACGACTCTCATTGCCCGTTTGTCCAAACGGCACAAGATCAAGGACTTCAAGTTCGCAGGAATTAGGTTGTGACATTGGTCTGTTATAGGCACACAGAAGGTGAACGGTCAACAAGAATGAAACCCCACCACACACCGCTAATTGAATTGACAGGGCCTTTTCAGCCCTTAGTTTGAGGAGTATATTTGGGGTCAGGAGTTATTATGAAGAATGATATCTTTGCCACACGACGTGAAAAATTGCGCAGACTTGTGCACAAGCGAGGTCTTGATGCACTGCTTATCAGCCAGGCCGCCAACAGGTTTTATCTCTCCGGATTCGAGTTGCATGACCCTCAATATAACGAAAGCGCTGGCAGCATAGTCATTACGGCCGATGGAAACGACTGGTTGGCAACTGACCTTCGCTATAGTGAAACAGCTCTTCGCCTGTGGGACAAAGACCGTATTTTCATCTATAAAAATCACACTGCAGATCAAATCAATACATTATTACGACGCTGCGGTAGCCGCATTGGCTTAGAGGCCCGAGGCATTAGCCTTGACTTCGCACGCAATCTTGCAAAGACAGGTTCTGGCCTCTATCTTGAAGCTGCAGACGGCCTTGTAGAGCACTTACGTTGCATTAAAGACTCTGCAGAAGTCGCAGCACTCCAACAATCTTTTGAACTCAACCACAAACTCCTTCACTGGATTGAAGGGCAACTTGAACCGGGCCGTAGTGAACGTGAGATCAGCTGGATGATTGAGCGCTATTTCCGTGAGCATGGCGCCTCAGAACTGGCCTTTGCCAATATTGTAGCAGTAGGCCGCAATGCAGCCATCCCCCATGCCGTACCTGGTCAAGATACTATTACAAACAACTGTCCCGTTCTAATAGATGTCGGCTGCCGTGTGAACAATTACTGTTCGGACCAAACCCGCACTTTTTGGGTAGGACCAACTCCCACAGACGACTATCAACATGCCCTGGAACTGACCCACAAAGCCCAAAATTTCGCCATCGAAAAAATGCACCCTGGCATGCCGTTAGCTGAGGTTTACGCTTTAGCCCGTTCAGTATTTGAACAGGCAGGTGTTGCTACGGCTTTTACCCACGGGCTTGGACATGGTGTTGGACTTGAAACCCACGAAGCCCCAAGCCTATCTCCCATAGCCCAGGGCGTTCTCACACCGGGCATGGTTGTAACTGTAGAACCAGGCCTGTACTATCCACAATGGGGAGGAGTTCGCTGGGAGTACACTGTGCTTGTTGAAGAAAACGGTGTAAAGATTCTTTAAATGACACGATCTGGCTGGACAGACTCTCACATATGTAAACTGCCCCAGCCTTTTTTGGCAGGATGAACCAAACGATGGACTTTACCCATATTTTTCTTGTAGGTCCACGGGGCGCAGGGAAGACCACAGTTGGCAAACTCCTTGCTAAACGTCTGCTGCTGCCTTTTGAGGATACAGATGCCTTTCTGCAACACCAAGAAGGTCGTAGTGTGCGTGAAATTGTGCATTCTGAAGGATGGTCAGGCTTTCGCTTACGAGAATGCACAACACTGCGCACAGTGACTAATAGTATGTCACATGGAGGCGTCATCGCCACAGGTGGTGGTATTGTGCTGGACAATGGGAATTGCATGTTTATGCGGGAGCATGGCACGGTTTTCTACCTGTCAGCTTCGGCAGAAGAATTGACGCAACGCTTGGCCGCATCCCCCCTTGCTTCTCAACGGCCTCCTCTTACCGGAGCTCCTCTTCTAGAAGAAATGACTTCAGTGCTAGCAGAACGCCATGATCTGTATTGTTCAGTTGCGCATCACATAATTAACGCCTTATATACCCCCAGCACACTTTGCGAGGAGATAGCGACAATACTCCAGCCTCTCCAACATAATGATCTAAAAAGAAAAGACTAGTGACATATTGTAAAAAAATGTTGTGAAGCTTACACATTTTGTCTCCAATACCCTTTGACATAATAGGTTCAAGCAGCTATTCTCAAGTCCGGTAATTATTTCGCTTTTAGGGGAGGAAGCGGTATGCTGGATCTCAATATTACCATGCTTTTTCAGCTGGTGAATTTTTTTGTAGCCCTTTTTGTACTCAATATCCTCCTGATCCGGCCTATCCGGGACATCATAAAAAAGCGTAAAGGCATTATGGATGACATGTCTGAAGAGGCATCTTCCTTTGAAAGCCAAGCAACAGAACGGCTAAATAACTATGAGGCTACATTGGCGCACGCACGGCAGGATGCAAGTGCCGCTCGTGAGGATGGTCGCACGGCCGGCATACAAGAACAACAGAAGCTCGTTGCCGATGCGCAACAGAAAGCACACAGTATACTTGCAGAGGCACGCACTTCGCTTCAGGCTCAAGCCTCTGAAGCACTTGCTGCACTACGCAAGCAAACAGACGCCATGGCCAGCACTCTGGCTGATCGTCTCATCAAGGGGTAACATGCTGCTTAGGCTCATGCCATCATGGGGCTAGTGCCTCGTGTGGTAAGGCAAAGGTGATTTCAGGTTATGAGCAGAGGGGGTGGACTTTGAGCAAATGGAAAAACGCGGTTTATTGGGTTCCGCTCGTTCTTGTTTTTGCCGTGCTAATGGCACTCCCTATGGAGGCACTAGCTTCGGAAGGTCATGATGCGCCCCGTTGGGGCGACTTCGGCTGGCGTGTGATCAATCTGATCATCTTTGCCGCAATACTCTGGCACTTTGTTGGTGGTTTAGCGAAACGTTTTTTCAAGGGACGTCGCGAGACCATCAAAAATTCTCTGGATGAACTTGATGCACGTCGCACCAGAGCCAAGGAACAGCTTGCTACTGTTGAACAGCGAATTGCCAACCTTGACGCCGAGAGGGAATCTATTCTGTCCGAGAGCCGTAAACAAGCCGAGGATATGAAACGTGGCATTATAGCAGAGGCACACCGTCAGGCTGCACAGATTGTGGAACAGGCACGGTTAACCGCAGAAAGTGAAGGTCGTGCCATCATAGCGGAAGTGCGCGCCACAATTGCAGACGAAATTGTCGACGCTGCAGAACGTGTTTTGAGCAATAAGCTTACGCCAGAACAGCATGACAGACTTATTACCAACTCGCTTAACAAGGTGGTGCTCCATTGATTAACACCGTGGTTGCACGCAGGTATGCCAACGCTATTTTTGCGCTCGGCAAAAAAGATGGGGATACCGCCCTCAATGCACGGGGCGAGTGTTTCGCGGCCATTGTGGAGATGCTTAAATCTTCAACAGATCTTGACCATACGCTGAAAAGCCCGGTTATTGGAATTGAAGAAAAAAAGAAGCTGCTCGACAAGTTGCTGCATAAAATTAAGGCAGATGCGACTCTCCGTAATTTCTGTTTTTTGCTGGCAGATAAGGAGCGACTCGCTTTTTTGGGAGAAATAGCCGCATATTACGGCAAACTGCTGGACGAAGCCAAGGGCATCATCCGAGGTCAGTGTATCACAGCAGTGAAACTTTCCGCAGACAAAAAGTCCAAGCTCAAAGAAACGCTGCAAAAAAAAGCCGGCGCCGATATTGAGCTGACCTTTGCCGTGGACAAAGACATCCTGGGAGGTATGGTGCTCAAAATGGGTGACCGGGTGCTGGACGCAAGTCTGCGCGCGCAGTTGGGAATCCTTCGGGATACTTTCAAGAGGGGTGAGTAGCACATGCAGATCAAAGCGGAAGAGATAAGCAAGATCATAGAGGATCAAATCAAAAACTACGAGCAGCGCGTAGAGATGAGCGAAACCGGCACTGTGCTTTATGTCGGTGATGGGATTGCCCGCGTCTACGGTGTGCAAAACGCCATGCAGATGGAATTGCTGGAATTTCCCGGCGGCGTCATGGGCATGGTTTTGAACCTTGAAGAAGACAATGTCGGTGTTGCGCTGCTCGGTTCGGATGTAGGCATCAAGGAAGGGGATCCTGTCAAACGTACTGGCAAAGTCTTTTCAGTGCCAGTAGGCGACAGCGTTATGGGACGTGTACTCAACCCATTGGGGGAACCCCTGGACGGTCTCGGCCCAATTGAGGCATCTGAAGTGCGTCCAGTGGAAATCAAAGCTCCGGGTATCATTGCCCGTAAGAGCGTGCATGAGCCCATGCCTACAGGGCTTAAGGCCATTGACGCCATGACGCCTATTGGCCGCGGTCAACGTGAACTCATCATTGGAGATCGCCAGACCGGTAAAACAGCCGTATGTATTGATGCCATTTTAGCTCAGAAAGAAACTGATATTCACTGCTTCTATGTGGCTATAGGGCAGAAGAAATCTTCTGTGGCGTTGGTGGCCGATACCCTGCGCCGCTATGGCGCGATGGAATACACTACCATCATCTCAGCAACGGCTTCTGACCCAGCGCCGCTACAGTATATTGCTGCCTATACGGGCTGCACAATGGCTGAATACTACCGCAACAGCGGCAAACATGCCCTTATTGTTTATGATGATCTGTCAAAACAGGCTGTAGCCTATAGGCAGATGTCACTATTGCTACGTCGTCCGCCAGGACGTGAGGCCTTCCCCGGCGACGTATTCTATCTGCATTCTCGTCTGCTGGAGCGTGCAGCCAAGGTTAGTGACAAGCTTGGTGCAGGTTCTTTGACGGCTTTGCCTATCATAGAAACACAAGCTGGCGACGTTTCAGCGTATATCCCCACGAACGTGATATCCATCACAGACGGTCAGGTATATTTGGAACCCAACCTTTTCAATGCAGGTGTACGCCCGGCCATTAATGTGGGACTCTCCGTCTCTCGTGTGGGTGGTGCAGCACAAATAAAAGCAATGAAGCAGGTTGCAGGTACCATGCGGCTTGACTTGGCTCAATACCGCGAACTAGCAGCCTTTGCTCAGTTTGGTTCTGACCTTGATAAAGCAACCAAGGCAAAACTGGAACGCGGGGCACGCCTTGTTGAACTGCTCAAACAGCCTCAGTACAGACCTATGCCCTCCCAGGAACAGGTGGCTTCCATATACGCAGCAACTCATGGCTATATGGATGATGTAGCTGTTGATAACATACGAAAATTTGAGGATGACATGCTTACTTTCTTGCGTGATGCCAAGAAGGAAGTATTGGAAGCCATCAAGGAAAAGAAAGTCATTGATGAAGCTGTGGAAAAAGCTCTCGTAGATGCCATTTCCGCCTTCAAGCAGGGCTGGAAGGCCTAGAGCCCTCCTCTAAAAGGGAGAAAACCATGCCTTCACTCAAAGACGTAAAAATGAAGATTGTGGGGGTCGGCAAGACCAAGCAGATCACTAAGGCCATGAACATGGTGGCTTCAGCGAAACTGCGCGGCGCGCAAGCTCGCATTGAAAGATTCAGGCCGTATGCGGCTAAATATCATGATGTACTTGCCGAGCTGTCAAGCAAGGTTGAGGGCGATGCTCACCCCCTACTAGCGGAACATGAGGAAAAACATAACTGCGCCATTGTCCTGATTACCTCTGACCGTGGTCTTTGCGGCAGTTTTAACGGTAACATCATCTCTCAGGCACTTGCTTTGGCGAAAGAAAAGCAGGCTGCAGGCATGACAGTGAGTTTCACCTGCGTTGGTCGTAAGGGACGGGATGCCATACGTTCCGCAGGCTATGAAATTGCCATGGCCTACAGTGACCGTATGGGCAGTATTGATTTCTCTTTGGCCAGTTCTGTGGCTCAGCAAGTCATTAACGGTTACGAGTCAAACATCTATGATGAAGTGTGGCTGATATACGGCGAATTCGTTTCGATGGGGTCTCAACCACCACGCACGCTCTGTCTACTGCCTCTGAAAACACCAGAAGCTGAAAATGTTGCTGCCGAGGACGGAACGCCGCGGTGTGATTATGTATATGAGCCACAGGAGGATAAGCTGTTGGCGGAGCTTTTGCCCCGTTATATCAACGTTCAAGTGTATCGTGGCATGCTGGACACCTCTGCAAGCGAGCATGCTGCCCGTATGGCTGCCATGGATAATGCCACACGTAACTGTAACGAGATGATCAACACGCTGACCCTACTTTATAACAAGACACGTCAGGCTTCCATCACCAGCGAACTCATCGACATCGTCGGTGGCGCTGAAGCGCTGAAGGGTTAAGGAGCCAAACATGAGCAAAAACATCGGTAAAGTCGTTCAGGTTATCGGCGCCGTTGTGGACGTTGAGTTCAGCGATGGCAACCTGCCGAATATCTTCACCGCCCTGGAGATAAAAAACCCGAACAACAGTGATGCGCCAGAATTGATCTGTGAAGTGGCGCAACACTTGGGCGATAACGTAGTGCGTACCATCGCCATGGATGCCACTGAAGGCTTGGTCCGTGGTATGGAAGCCGTAGACACGGGAAACCCCATCATGGTCCCCGTGGGTAAGGCTTCAGTTGGACGTATTCTAAATGTTATTGGTCGCCCTGTGGACGAGATGGGGCCAGTCAATGCCGAAAAATATTACCCAATCCACCGTCCAGCTCCGGAGTTCACCGAACAGAATACCAAGGTTGAGCTTCTTGAAACCGGTATCAAGGTTGTGGATTTGTTGGTGCCTTTCCCCAAAGGCGGCAAAATGGGTCTATTCGGCGGCGCCGGCGTGGGCAAGACCGTCATTTTGATGGAGATGATCAACAACATTGCCAAGCAACACGGCGGCTCATCGGTGTTCGCAGGTGTGGGAGAACGCACTCGTGAAGGCAATGACCTGTATAATGAACTGAAAGAGGCCGGGGTGCTAGAACGCGCTACGCTCGTCTACGGACAGATGAACGAGCCTCCGGGAGCACGTGCTCGTGTTGCTCTAACGGCTCTTGCGTGCGCAGAATACTTCCGTGATGAGGAGCATCAGGATGTGCTGCTCTTTATTGATAATATATTCCGCTTCACCCAAGCTGGTTCAGAAGTATCAGCTCTTTTAGGGCGCATGCCGTCAGCCGTGGGCTATCAACCAACATTAGGAACAGACCTAGGTGCTCTGCAGGAACGTATCACATCAACTCAGAACGGTTCTATTACATCCGTCCAGGCAGTATATGTACCTGCTGACGACCTCACAGACCCTGCCCCAGCTACGACATTCTCACATTTGGACGGCACGTTGGTACTATCTCGACAAATAGCGGAACTCGGTATCTATCCTGCTGTGGACCCATTGGATTCAACCTCGCGTATTCTGGCTCCTGATGTCGTAGGAGAAGAACACTATGCAGTTGCTCGTCGTGTGCAAATGGTACTGCAGAAATACAAAGAATTGCAGGACATCATCGCCATCCTCGGCATGGACGAGCTTTCGGATGAAGATAAGTTGACAGTGGCACGAGCCAGACGCATTCAACGTTTTCTATCGCAGCCCTTCCACGTGGCCGAAACCTTTACCGGGACTCCAGGTCAGTACGTAAAGCTTGAAGATACCATTAAGGGCTTTAAGGGTATTCTAGAAGGCGAGTACGACCACTTGGCTGAAGGCGATTTCTACATGCTCGGCAGTATTGATCAAGCGGTTGCCAAGTATGAAAAACGCAAGCAGGAAGAAAAATAACACATTGTCTATATTTGTTAGTCACCGGTCCGCGTTTATTAATATGAGGTCCGGTGACTAACAGCAGGGAATATAGGGAGCGAAGGAGATTATATGGGCACGCTGCAGCTTGAAGTGGTCACGCCGGATAAAACCGTAGTCAGTACTGCGGTTGAGATGGCAGTCTGCCCCGGCGTGGAGGGCGAATTCGGCGTGCTGCCCCAGCACGTTTCTCTGCTCTCCGCTCTGAAGATTGGAGGTTTACGCTACCGGATAGACGGTAAGGACGAATATGTTTTTGTATCCGGCGGCTTTGCTGATGTTAATGACAATGTGCTTACTGTGCTCGCTGAATCAGCTGAACGTGCAGCAGATATTGACACTGCACGTGCTAAGGCAGCCAAAGAACGTGCAGAAAAAAGAATTGCTGAGCATGCGGATACTATTGATATGACGCGTGCGGAAGCATCTCTGCAACGTGCAATTGTACGTTTGCAGCTAGCACAATTACACTAAAGCCAGTCAGTAACATTTTTTACATATGGCCGTATGTACAAACCGTACATACGGCCATCCTAGTTTTATCAAAAAAACGTTACACGCAGGATTCATCCGTGTACACACAACATCTTCTTTTCGATACAACACGCATCCCATCACCATGCTATGTACTTAATGAAGCACAACTGCGTGCCAACGCGGATATTCTTAACCATGTACAAGAACGAACCGGGGCAAAAATTCTTTTAGCTCTTAAGAGCTTTGCAGCATGGGCTACCTTTCCTCTACTTTCGAGAGAGAGAGGAAACGGGCCTCTCTGGGGCTGCTGTGCAAGTTCTGTCGATGAAGCAAGGCTAGCACGCGAAGAATTCGGCGGGGAGGTACATGCCTTTGCAGCAGCCTGGAATCAAAGGGAAATGGCTGAGTTGCTTCCTCTTGTAGACTACATTATTTTTAATTCTCTGACACAATGGCGTCGGTTTGCTCCAACTATAGCCTGGTTCAATCAGAGTCGCTGTCCACAACGACAAATCCAATGTGGGCTACGTATAAATCCAGAACATTCCGAGGGTGCCCCAGACATATATAACCCCTGCGCCCCAGGGTCACGTTTGGGTGTGCGCAAGGTGCATTTAGATGCTAGTGCAATGGAAGGCATATCAGGCTTGCATTTTCATTCCCTTTGTGAGCAAGGGGCAGATGCTTTAGAGCGTACACTAGCGGCTATTCAAAACCAGTTCCACCACTTTCTCCCTCAGTGCGACTGGATAAACATGGGTGGGGGACACCATATAACAAAATCAGGCTATGACCTTGAACTTCTTTGTCACTGTCTTATCTCATGGCGCAATACCTACAAGGCACAAATCTATCTTGAACCGGGAGAAGCTGTGGCACTTGATGCAGGATGGCTTGTCACCACTGTGCTCGATGTCGTTCAGGCAGATATGCCCATTGCCATACTGGACATAGGTGTTCCCTGCCATATGCCGGATGTCATTGAAATGCCTTATCGACCTAGAGTTCTCTATGTTGACAATTCATTAACTGACCTTGCAGGAATGCCTGGCGAAAAAAAATGGACATGTCGCCTTGCAGGAAAATCATGCCTTGCGGGAGATGTTGTAGGTGAATATTCATTCAATGTTCCTATCAAACTAGGGCAGAGATTGATTTTTGAAGATATGGCTATCTACAGCATGGTAAAGACAACAACTTTCAATGGCCTGCGGCTGCCATCTATAGGTATATGCGAAAAAAGGGACAATGCACTATCATTTCGAATGCTGCGAGAATTTTGCTATGAAGACTTCAAAAATCGGCTCTCGTAGCAACTCGGTCCACATTCTGACCTATTATTTTAAGATAACGACAGCATGATCAGGCACTTGGCTATCTAAGGGATACTCAGCATGGATGGTTATCGTTGTGTTCAAAAATTGCTACAAGAGAGACACTATAAGGAGGCCCTATCCCTATCAAAAACTATGCTCTCACACCAACCATCATCTTCAATATATAAACTATTAGCTGCATATGCATCAGTATTGTTAAATAAATATGATGATGCTCTATCTTTTATTGATTCTGATATAACTATAGATAATAAATATAAAAATGAAATTGGCAATATTCTTATTTTAATAATTCACACATCCTTTGTAGAAGAAAATTTTGACGTATGTATTAAATCTGCAAATAAAATTATCTCTTCTGGAATACATGAAATTTCTGATGATACATTGCTAATAATGAGCAGTGTTTTCGATATGTATGGTTTTACCGATAAAAGTTTGAATGCGCTTAATGCAGTGAAAAAAAAAGATGCATCATTATTAATGTCAAAAGCTCTTCTCTTACAAAAGCAAGGAAATTATGAACATGCAAAGCAACTTGCTAATGATGCCATCAATCTTGATCCATCTTCAGAATATCTTGCCATCAATTACACGACACTGCTCATGCAGAGAGGAGAGAACTCGAACGTTCGAGCTTTTCTTGAAAAATTTATCATGACTAATACACAGTGTGAACTTATTCAAATACGCCTAGCACTCTCTATCCCTCCAATTCTCGAATCTCAAGATCACGCATTTACAATACGAAATAATATTCATACAGTCTTGAAAAAAACATCTATAGAGAAACCTGTCAGACCTGAGCATCTTATCACTACCCCCCCATTCTATTTGGCGTATCATGGTCTCAATGATCGCGTTTTACTTGAAAATATTTCTGATACCATTTTGAATAACACTAGCATTCATACTCTTGTGAAAAAAGCAAAATTTAAACGTGGCTATAATGCATCACTAAGGCATCCTAGTAAACGCAAGATCGGTTTTCTGTCATGGCATTTTTCACCCCATACAATTATGTCCTATTTCTTCAGATTGCTGAAGCACACAGCTCCACAACTTGCAGAATGCTTTTTTATAGAGCAACCCCAACCGGATAATCTTTTTCGACACGAATTAGGCAAGATAGGTAAAATCATCACATTACCAACAGAATCCCCTCTTCGCTTGCAGGAAATTGTTCAGTGCGTGGAAAATCTGGATTTGGATATACTGGTCTATCTCGAGTTGGGTATGGATCTGACTCCCTGGCTCCTGGCATTTACCCACCCAGCCAAAATACAATGCACACTCTACGGACACCCCGTAACCACAGGAATACGTAACGTGGATTTCTATATCTCGCCAGAGCCCATGGAAACAGCTGGAGCGCAACAATACTACACGGAATCTTTGGTCACTCTACCCTGCCTTTTGAGTGGTTTTTTGCCTGTACAACAACCGGTTGCCAAGGCTCAACAACAGCTTCCAGCCGGAGTAACCTATATATGCGCACAGAGTTTATTTAAAATCCACCCAGCTATGGACATGATATTTCGAAAAATTTTACAGGCGGACAAGGATGCACAACTCATCTTCTTTGTTTCAAATGATAAAAACATGTTAGCGGCGTTTACCTCACGACTAGCAAACGTGCTCGGCCCATATTATGAAAGAGTACATTTCTTACAACAATGTTCAGAATCCGACTTTCTGTCAATTATGCGCAGTGCAGATGTTGTTTTGGACACACTGTTTTTTAGCGGCGGTGCAACTTCCTATAAAGCTCTAGGAGCTGGTATCCCCGTTGTTACACATGAAGGGATGTTTATGCGTAGCAGACAAACATCGGCATTATATCAATACATGGGCGTGGCAGGGCCAATCGCCAGAAATATTGATCATTATTTTACACTGGCGTTGGAACTGGCACATTCACCAGAAAAAAAACATGACATCTCGTGTGAATTACTTGCGCATTCTCAGCAATTATTCAACATAAATGCATCCGTGGAACATTTTTCAAATTTCCTAGCAAGACTATAGTCTTTACTCGCAAAGGCGTATGCATCAACTCCCCTGCTTTCTCTACGAAGAAGGCAAACATTTTACCTTACCCGGACCATTGACGTCATTAAGACGTGTCTTTTCACGTTTTGTGCAGATTGCTAAAGATGGCCGACCTACGCCGGACCCTGCAATCTTTCGCATGGTAACACATGCAGAAGACGCAGCAGTTTTCTTGTTTCCCTTAGATCTCGGTGTGTATATTGATAGTGGCGCTGCAGAAAGTATAGGAGCAGTCGTAGCAGCCTTGCCGTTTTTTCCAGGCCGAGAACGACGTCATATTCTTACTGATACGGGTGACAGTCTGGAGACCATCCCGCAGCCTGCCTGCATTTTTTCCACAAGTATTCTCAACAATGGAAGACCAGATGTTATACCCATGGCTTACTGTCTACCTGAACACAGCCTAGCTAACCCGCCATCTTTTGACTGGCGGGCCATACGCTATGATGTATCTTTTGTTGGTAATGTCACCCATCCTGTCCGTCGGGTCATGGTAGCGTCAATCCGTAAAGAAGCCCCACACCTACGTCTTTTCGTAGACTTTGACAACAGTACGGTAATAGATGGTAACGCCTGCCTTCACCAGCCACAAAGTCAGGAGCGAGATGCTTATCGCAAAGCGCTCTTTTGCAAGTCACTCCTCACATCATACTGTGTGCTATGCCCCCCAGGCCTTGGGCCACAATCCATCCGGCTCTATGAAACCATGCATGCAGGAAGGATACCCATAATCATCGATAATGATAGTCGTCGTCCGTTGGAAAACATTATAGACTATACTTCCTTTTGTTGTATCATACCCAAAAAATCAGTGCTGCATACGGGAACAGCGTTGGCAGCCTGGTTTGCAGCTCAAACCCAGGATTCTCTAAACAGACGTTGCACACTGGCCTGCCGCGTCTGGAATACATGGTTTGCTCAGGAAAAACACAACGAAGCACTACTCAATATTGCACAGCGCTCTTATTGGTCAATGTGAAAAATGGTGGCATACGGTTTTCCATATATAAAAAAAGCCCCCGGCATGGGGGCTTTTTTTATACAGTATACGAAGTGAGCGATTTGTGTTTAGTACATGCCACCCATGCCACCCATACCGTCCATACCACCAGGCATGGCAGGGGCGTCTTTCTTGGGTTCGGGCTTTTCTGCAATGGCGCATTCGGTGGTCAACAGCAAAGCCGCCACTGAAGCTGCATTTTGCAATGCTGCACGTGTAACCTTCTTGGGGTCAATTACACCGGACTTGATAAGGTCTTCATACTCGCCCGTTGCAGCATTAAAACCAAAACCATCCTTACCCTGACGTACCTTCTCAACAACTATAGAACCTTCAAAACCAGCGTTATGAGCGATCTGACGCAGCGGTTCTTCTATAGCACGACGGATAATATCCACACCTGCCAATTCATCGTCATCTGCAGGTTTGATATCATTGAGGACTTTGGCCACACGAATAAAGGCCGTACCGCCGCCAGGTACAATACCTTCTTCCACAGCAGCACGTGTGGCATTGAGGGCATCCTCTACACGATCCTTCTTTTCCTTCATTTCCACTTCTGTAGCAGCGCCTACATGCACCACTGCCACGCCACCTACCAATTTGGCTAGGCGTTCTTGTAATTTTTCACGATCGTAATCAGAGGTGCTTTCTTCAATCTGTGCGCGTATCTGCTTTACACGCCCCTTAATGTCATCACTCTTGCCAGCGCCATCAACAATAGTAGTATTTTCCTTGTCAACAACAATGCGCTTGGCAGTGCCCAGCATATCCAAGCTCATATTTTCCAATTTGGAGCCTGTTTCTTCGGAAGCAACCTGACCTCCGGTAAGAATGGCAATATCTTGTAGCATAGCCTTACGGCGATCACCAAAGCCAGGTGCCTTAACTGCCACAACCTGCAATGCGCCACGGAGTTTGTTCACGACCAAGGTGGCAAGGGCTTCACCCTCAACATCCTCTGCAATAATCATGAGCGGGCGATTAACCTTAGCAACCTGCTCAAGCACGGGCAGCATGTCCTTCATGCTAGAAATTTTCTTTTCCGTGCAAAGAATATATGGATTATCCATTTCGCAGACCATTTTTTCAGTATTGGTCACGAAATAAGGAGAAAGATAACCACGGTCAAAACGCATGCCTTCCACCACGTCCATGGTGGTTTCAAGCCCTTTAGCCTCTTCAACAGTTATCACGCCTTCCTTGCCCACCTTGGACATGGCTTCAGCTATAATGTTACCAATGGTGGCATCCGCATTGGCTGAAATAGTGCCAATCTGGGCAATTTCTTTCTGGTCGCGAGTTGGTTTGGCGAGATTAGCCAGTTCCCCAATGAGTGCCTCAACGGCCTTATCAATACCACGCTTGATAGCCATGGGATTACGTCCCGCAGCCACGAGTTTGGTACCCTCATGGTAGATAGACTGTGCCAAAATAGTGGCAGTGGTAGTACCGTCACCAGCAGCGTCCGAAGTTTTTGAGGCAACTTCTTTAACGAGTTGAGCGCCCATATTTTCAAACTTATCGGACAACTCCACTTCTTTTGCCACTGTCACACCGTCCTTGGTGATAACAGGTGCCCCAAAAGATTTTTCAATAGCTACATTGCGACCTTTAGGCCCCAAGGTAACTTTAACGGCGTTGGCTAGTTTGTCCACGCCGCGGGAGAGTTTTTCACGAGCTTTGACATCAAAAAGAATTTCTTTAGCAGCCATGGGGAAACATCCTCCTCAATACATGGAAAGTCGTAGAAATTAATCTATAATAGCAAGAATATCTTCTTCACGCATAACTAAATGGTCAATACCATCCAGCTTGACTTCAGTGCCTGCATACTTGTTAAACAGGACCATATCTCCGGCTTTCACCGCCAGAGCTACGCGCTTGCCATCTTCCCCAAGCTTGCCGGGCCCCACGGCAACAACCTCACCCTTAGAAGGCTTTTCCTTAGCCGTATCCGGAATATACAGACCACCGGCAGTCTTCTCTTCTGATTCGAGACGTTTGACCAACACACGGTCGTTTAAGGGTTTCAGCTTCATAACGTCATATCCTCCCAATAATTTTTATCTAGGAACACAGCAACGGTCATAGTACCGGCCGCACTGGAAATTGCGCGTAACAGGCCACGACGCGGATATCGTAGCCGCTATGGCCCGCACCGGACATATAGATAAGACATACTTTGCAGTTGAAAAGGGGGTAATGAAAAAAATTTTGCTTTTTTCTTTGAAGTCTATCCCAAACAAAAAATGCGGCCTCGCAACTTGAGCGCAGCCGCAAAAAAAATGATATGGCTGAATGCTAGGGGGCTGGGTGATGGGGAATATCCCTCTCATGAGCGCTGGCAAGATTACGATTCCACGCGCGGATGGCCGCCCCTTGAGAAACAGACCACTGTTGCGAAGTCTGCCCGCAAGAGCAAACAACACGCCAGACCTCTTGCCGCCGACCTGGTGGCAACATGGATTCAAGGTGAACATTAGTGCCACCGCAGGCAAGACAAGGACGGATAGTGTGTGGATCGAGTTCTTTCATGCAGACTACTGTAGCAGCATTGCCATTGCTGCACAAGGACTGTACATATTCTTACATCATTAAATTTTTATCTAAGGAGAGTAGTCATATGCCAACTCTTTCCTTTCAACACAAACCTCATCTGCGCCGCTGCCTGTGGATATTACTGTTGGCTGTTCCCGCAGTGTTGATTACTTCGCGTTTCCTTTTCAGCAACCACACACAACGCCGCATCATGCCTATGGAAGCTCCTCCGGTGCGTGTAGCCGTTGCCTTGGCACAGGATGTTCCCTATTTACTTAGCGGCCTTGGTACGGTGCAACCATCAAGTGACGTTCTGGTTACCAGCCGCGTGGACGGGCACCTACAATGCCTTCACTTCAAAGAAGGACAACGTGTCAAAGCAGGAGATCTCCTCGCCGAAATCGATCCCCGCCCCTTTGAGGCAGAACTGACGCAAGCTCAGGGCACATTGACGAGAGATCTGGCCCTGCTAGATAATGCCCGTAAGGACATGGTTCGTTATGCAACTCTGTCCAAAAACGATTTTATTGCCCGGCAGGAGTATGACAATCAACGTGCCCTGGTACGTCAGTATGAAGGCACGGTGCAGGCCGACAAAGCCGCCGTTGAAGCCGCACGCTTGAAGCTGGAATATAGCCGCATCACTGCCCCGTCATCGGGTCGACTTGGCCTGCGTACGGTAGACGTAGGCAACATGATTAAAAGTTCGGACACGTTGGGTATTGTCCGCATCACTGAAACACGCCCCTGTGATGTGCTTTTTACCCTGCCAGATATTTATGTTCCCCTGGTCATTCAGGCTTTGCGTACTTCAAGGGATGGCGCTGGACCGCTGGTTCAGGCATGGGACAGAAAGCAACAAAAACTGCTGGATACTGGTTATCTTATGTCACTGGACAATCGCATTGACACCGCTACGGGTACCGTGCGCTTAAAGGGGCGTTTTCTTAATGCGGATGAAACACTGTACCCCAATCAATTTGTAAATGCACGGCTGCTGGTGCGGGTATTGCCTAAAGCTATAACCGTTCCCACTGCGGCAGTGCAGACAGGCGTTCGCGCCTCATATCTCTATGTAGTTGTGCGTACTGAGAACAATCAAGGAACCGTTGTCATGCGCGAGGTAAAAACTGGTATTGCCACAGATGCACTAACAGTCATCGAAGAAGGTCTAAAAGCAGATGAACTGGTTGTGATAGACGGCATAGATCGGCTTCGCGACGGCCTGACCGTGACAATAGCCACTTCAGTAGAAACACCTAAGGCAGAATCTTTCTGAGACAAAGCAGATGAACCTTTCCCGTATTTTTATTCTCCGGCCGGTCGCTACTTCGCTACTCATGGCGGCGCTGCTACTGTCTGGCATACTGGGCTATCATTACCTTCCAGTGTCAGCCCTACCGCAGATAGACTACCCCACCATTCAAGTGCAGACGTACTATCCCGGTGCCGCTCCTGACGTCATCGCGGCCGTTATTACGGCCCCGCTGGAGCGGCAGTTTGGTGCCATGCCTGGTTTAACGCAAATGCACTCTTTGTCCTCTGCAGGAGCATCTGTAGTAACGCTACTCTTCGATCTCTCTGTAGCGCTGGATGTGGCTGAACAGGAAGTTCAGGCAGCCATCAATACAGCAAATAATCTTCTTCCACAGGATTTGCCTGCGCCACCCGTATACAACAAAGTCAATCCCGCAGATCCACCAGTTATGACCCTGGCTGTGACCAGCAGTGCTATCCCTTTGACCCACCTAGAAGATTTGGTGGATACGCGGATGGCCCAAAAAATATCTCAACTACCCGGCGTGGGTCTGGTAACTCTATCCGGCGGGCAACGACCTGCTGTACGTGTGCAGGTGAATCCACGTGCTCTGGCTGCCGCTGGTCTAACACTGGCACAAGTGCGTTCTGCTATCGTTCAAGCTAATGTCAATACTGCCAAAGGTAGTTTTGACGGACCTGAACGTGCCATGAGCATTGACGCCAACGATCAGCTGACCTCGGCAAAGGAGTATGCGTCGACGATAATTGGATACAAGGACGGCGCTCCACTGCGACTGGGTGATATCGCTGATGTTGTTGAAGGGGCTGAAAATGCCCGTTTAGGGGCTTTTGTGGCCGGGAAAAATTCTGATTTCAACCCTGCCATTGTGCTTTCTATCCAACGCCAGCCAGGTGCAAATGTCATTTACGTGGCTGACCGTGTGCGGCAACTGCTCCCGCTTCTACAAGAAACACTCCCCGGCAATGTAGAGGTTCGCGTTGTAACAGACAGAACTATTACTATCCGCGCCACCGTAAAAGACGTACAAATGGAACTGCTTCTGTCCGTTGTACTTGTCATCGGCGTCATCTGGTTTTTTTTGCGTAACGGACGTGCCACAATCATTCCCGCACTGGCAGTTCCCCTTTCCCTTATAGGGACCTTGGGTGTCATGTATCTGGCCGGATATTCCCTCAACAATCTTACACTCATGGCTCTCGTCATTGCCACCGGTTTTGTAGTAGATGATGCCATTGTAGTAATTGAAAACATTGTCCGCTATCTAGGGCAGGGACAATCGCCTGTACAGGCGTCGCTAATAGGCGCAGGCCAGATTGGCTTTACCATTATTTCGCTAACCATTTCACTTGTCGCAGTACTCATTCCTCTGCTTTTCATGGGAGATGTCGTAGGGCGGCTGTTCCGCGAATTTGCCGTTACTCTTGCCGTAACGATACTCGTTTCTGCTGGCATCTCTCTCACACTCACGCCTATGTTATGCGCCATAATGTTGCGACCAGAGCAAAAGTCACATCCTGATGAAGGCTTTTTTACACACCTGCTCACTTGGTATGAACAGGCATTAGACGCAGTTCTTGCCCATCAGAGGCCCATGTTTGCTGTGGCAGCAGGGACCCTGGTGCTCACCATTGCTCTGTATATCCTAGTGCCCAAGGGTTTTTTTCCAGTGCAGGATACGTGCGTCATACAAGGCATTGCTGAAGCTGCTCAAGATTCTTCCTTTATGGCTATGGCCAACCGGCAGGAAATCTTAGCAAAGGCCATTCTGCAAGATCCTGGAGTGGATAGCGTTGTCTTTCTTGTTGGCGTAGACGGCATCAACCCCAGCATGGGAACATCACGTCTTACTATCGCATTAAAGGCATTATCAGAACGTGATTCCCGAGCTCCGGCCATCGCCCGTCGCATTATGACAAAGGTTGCCAATATCCCTGGCCTAACCCTCTACTTGCAACCCGTGCAGGATCTTACCATTGAAGACAGAATATCACGCACCCAGTATCAGTTTACGGTTGAAGCCTTGAATCGGGAACAGTTAGACGTATGGATACCCAAAATTCTTAGACAGCTAGCCCAACAGCCTGAACTTGAACTTGTAACCAGCGACTATCAAAATCCTGGCAGTATGCTCTGGCTCACCATCGACAGAGATACCGCAGGCCGTCTGGGAGTGAGCATGTCAGACATTGACAACGCCCTCTACGACGCTTTGGGTCAACGACTCATCTCAACCATCTTTACACAGACAAACCAATACAAGGTGGTGCTGGAAGTAGCTCCGGCCTTTAGACAGGAACCACAGTCGCTGCAAAATCTCTATGTGAACGGGGCAGATGGAACGCCCATCCCATTAACAAGTTTGATCACGGCAGAAGAACGCCCAATGCCACTTTCCATAGCAAGGCAGGGTCAGTTCCCCGTGGCAACCATCTCCTTCAACGTTGCGGATAATTCTTCGCTAGGAGCAGCTGTCAGAGCTCTTGCCAAGACAGAAGCCCAACTATCTATTCCAAACGCTCTACGTACGGAGCTACAGGGTTCGGCAAAGGCCTTCCTGGCATCCAGCGACAATCAGGTCTGGTTAATCCTGGCGGCAGTAATTACAGTGTATATTGTCTTGGGTGTGCTCTATGAAAGCTACATCCATCCCGTAACCATATTATCCACTCTTCCATCGGCTGGTGTAGGAGCACTGCTAGCGCTCATGGCTTTCCATATGGACTTGGGTGTGATGGGCATCATTGGGATTATTCTCCTCATTGGTATTGTCAAAAAAAACGCCATCATGATGATTGACTTTGCCCTTGATGCAGAACGCAACGAGGGCAAATCCCCCCAGGCTGCCATTCGTCAGGCATGCCTGCTGCGATTGAGGCCAATTCTTATGACTACCATGGCGGCGCTTCTGGGTGCCCTGCCTCTCATGCTCGGATGGGGCATGGGTGCTGAACTTAGACGCCCATTAGGCGTAACCATGGTTGGTGGACTAATATGCAGCCAGGTACTCACCCTGTTCACCACGCCTGTTATCTATCTCTGGTTTGACCGCATAAGCCGTCGCTTGCGTGGTCTTGTTACTGCAGGCAACACAGCACATAACTTGACAGAGATAGACACCTCAACAGGGGAATCCCCATGAGTGAAGGCACATTCCCGCAGCGAGACCGTTCTGACAGGATGCAACGCCTGAAACAACTCCGGGAAAGCGGCAGCAGACACCGCTTCGGTCCGGAATCGCTGGAAACCAATCTCTCCGCACCATTCATCCGGCGGCCGGTAGCCACAACATTGCTGACCTTGGCCTTGGCCTTAGCTGGCATGGTAGCTTTCGGCCTACTACCCGTGGCCCCCCTGCCGCAGGTGGACTATCCTGTAGTTGTGGTTAGAGCCAGGATGCCCGGCGCAGGGCCAGAGACCATGGCCTCCACCGTGGCCACACCGCTGGAGCGCGCCCTCGGCCGTATCGCTGGCGTGACTGAAATGACATCTACAAGTAGCCTGGGTTCCACCAACGTCATCCTGCAATTCGAGTTGGAGCGTGATATCAACGGCGCTGCACGCGATGTGCAGTCAGCCATCAATGCCGCTCGTTCTACGCTGCCCAGCATGCCTTCTAATCCAAGTTATCGCAAAGTGAATCCGTCTGGTGCTCCTATTCTGATTCTCTCCATCACCTCCGACACGTTAACCCGTACGCAACTATACGACGCGGCTTCCACAATACTAGCTCAAAAAATTGCACAATTACCTGGCGTAGGCGAAGTAACGGTTGGGGGCGGCGCACTACCAGCTGTACGAATAGACGTTATCCCCGATGCGCTGCATAGAACAGGCCTTGCCATGGCAGACGTGCGTGCCGCTCTAGCAGAGGCCAACGCTTTTCTGCCTAAAGGTCAGCTGGAAAATGGTAAACGATACTGGCTGGTGGGAGCTAGTGACCAATTGCGAGAGGCATCAGCCTATAACAACATCATTATAGGTCGACACGAGGGGCATGTAATACGCCTTGCCGATATAGCTCGCATTGTGGACGGACCGGAAGATATACGCACCATGGCCATAGCTGACGGCAAGCCTGCAGTTTTGTTGATGGTTTTCCGTGCGCCAGGGGCCAATATCATTGAAACAGTCGATAAGGTGAAGGCCATGCTGCCACAGTTGCGTGCCTGGCTGCCTGAAACTGCAGACTTGGCCCTACGCATGGATCGCTCACTAACAATAAGAGCGTCGCTTAAAGAGGTAGAAAAAAGCCTGCTTCTTTCCATGGCGCTTGTCGTATTGGTAACTTTTCTTTTTTTACGCAATGCCCGTGCTACAGCTATTCCTGCAGTTGCCGTGCCTGTATCCCTGCTCGCGACCTTCGGGGTCATGTACTTATGCGGCCATAGCCTCGACAATCTTTCTCTTATGGCACTCACAGTCTCCACAGGCTTTGTGGTAGACGATGCCATCGTTGTCCTTGAAAATATCGTGCGACATATGGAAGCAGGCGAAAGCCCCCTGCGAGCCTCACTACGTGGAGCCAAGGAAGTTGGCTTTACCGTCATTTCAATTTCCATTTCCCTGGTAGCCGTTTTTTTGCCCATCCTGTTTATGAGTGGCATTATCGGTCGTCTTTTCCACGAATTTTCCGTTGTGCTCACAGCGGCAGTACTCGTTTCAATGCTTGTTTCCCTGACTACTACGCCAATGATGTGCTCTCTCATGCTCAGGCCCAAAGCCTTCGAAAATATCGTTTTTCCCCCCCACATAAACAAAGGATTTTACAGCCAATTACGCAGTATTATTTCATTTGTAGACGGACTCTGGGGGCGTACCCTTGCTGCCATGCAGAATGCATATGCCACCAGTCTGCCCACGGTGCTGCGTCACCGCCATCTGACTATGCTGATTTTTCTTTGTATTATTGGCGCATCTGTCTGGCTGTATATTATTGTGCCTAAGGGTTTTTTTCCCCAACAGGATACAGGCGTTATCATGGGTGGAATACAAGCCGACCAAAGTGCCTCTTTTCAGGCCACACAGGAACGCCTGCAACGACTCATGTCTGTTATTGTCAGTGATCCGGCTGTAGCCAATGTTTCAGGGTACATCTCGGGCGGGCGCGGAGGCGGTGGAGTGTTCATCACCCTGAAGCCTCTTGCAGAACGTGGTATTAGTGTCATGAACGTCATCGCTCGCCTACGCGGTCGTCTTTCCGCTGAACCTGGTGTGCAAATCTTTCTGCAACCAGCACAGGACATAATGATGGGTGGACGCAGCGCACGCTCTCAGTATCAGTATACCTTGCAAGCCGATAATCTTAACGAACTGCGGGCCTGGGGACGCAAGATGCAACATGCCATGATTGAACATTCTACCTTCAAAGACGTAAACAGTGATATTGAAGAACGCGGTTTGGAGACCTTTATTACTGTTGATCGGGATGCCCTAGCCCGTTTGGATCTCACCATGCGCGATGTTGATACTGCACTCGGCAACGCATTTGGACAAAGCCAAGTTTCCACCATCTATCAGGACAAGAACCAGTACCACGTCGTATTGGAATATGGCCCCAGCTGGCTGACCGGCCCAGACGCCCTAGGAAAAGTTTATCTGCCGGGTCGGGATGCACTCGTACCCCTTGCTGCCTTAGCTTCCGTTTCCCCATCTCTGGCTCCTCTTTCCGTAGCACACCAGGGACAATTTGCAGCTGTCACCATAGCATTTAACCTCGCTCCCAATGTCTCACTCTCGCAAGCACAGGACGATGTGGAACGCATCAAAGTCACGCTTGGCATGCCTGCAAGTGTGTTGGCAGGATTTCAAGGCACAGGAAAACTGTTCACCGATAGTGCTAAAAACCAGATCGTACTCGTCTTAACAGCCCTGGCAGTGCTCTATATTGTTCTAGGCATGCTCTATGAAAGTCTCATTCATCCCTTAACCATACTTTCCACACTGCCTTCTGCGGGCTGTGGTGCCTTGCTTGCGCTCATGGCCTGCGGCATGGAGTTTAGTGTTATCGCTCTTATCGGCGTTCTTCTTCTTTGTGGACTTGTCAAAAAAAACGCTATTATGATGATTGACGTAGCACTAGCCATATCACGCGCACGCTCTCTTACACCGGAACAAGCAATTTATGAAGCATGCCTCCTGCGTTTTCGGCCCATTATGATGACAACAGCCGCAGCTATTTTAGGTGCTATACCACTCGCGCTGGGACAAGGAGACGGCGCAGAGCTGCGCCAACCCCTCGGCGTGACCATTGTGGGTGGATTGCTGGTTAGTCAGTTGCTGACACTCTATACCACCCCTGTAGTCTATCTTTGCCTGGATCGTTTTCGCCACGATACCCACTAGCATTCAATAACGTTCCTCCCAAAAGCGACAGCTGCATTGTTCAGCAGTTAACAAAAACTTTGGTAATACTATTATTGAAATACGACCTATCTCAACCGCTAACGATTGTTACGGTTTTTATGTACAAAAACTGACTTGTCAAGATGATTGGAATTGGTTAAAATAAAATTTCTATGTTGTTTTCATAAAAGAAAAAACGTGAACTTCAGCCTGCTGTGCTGTATGTTCCGTGTTACAGGGGTAACTACCATGAAAAAAGATATTCATCCTAAGGTATACAACGCAACCATTACCTGCGCATGTGGAAATGAAGAGCATGTTCTCTCCACAAAAGGTGAACAGGTTCATGTGGAAGTGTGCTCTGCCTGTCATCCATTCTTCACTGGTAAGCAGCGTTTCTTGGATACAGCCGGTCGTATTGATCGATTCCGTAAAAAATACGCCAAATTTGAGCAGAAATAACATGAATTCCCGTCATTCACGGGAAAGCAAAACAGCCGGAACCTCTCGCCATTGGCACAACGCTTTTGTGGGCAAGGTTGCGTTTTCTACGCAGCTTGCCCATTCTATATTTGCAGGTTGTCCAACAATTGGAGGACAAGCCATCCTGGAAGGGGTTATGATGCGCAATGGTGACGTTTACAGTTTAGCTGTTCGCCATAGCGATGGCAGGATCACCGCCCGACGTTACCCGTGGTTATCGTTGACACGTCGTCCTTGGCTTAAAATGCCCTTTGTACGAGGATTTCCTGTATTGTTAGAAACGCTTATCAACGGTATCAAAGCTCTAAACCGTTCCGCAGAAGCTGTCGCCCATGGCGAAGCAGAGGAGCTTTCAAATTCTCAACTCGTAGGGACCTTAATCTTGGCATTTTTGATGGCCATTGGTCTTTTCGTTGTAGTGCCGCATCTTCTATCATTAGTGATGTTGTATCTGCATTTTAGCGGCGATGTAGAAGGATTCTCATTTCACATCTGGGATGGCTTTTTCAAGTGTTGCATTTTCATGGCCTACATAAAAGGAATTTCCTGCATTCCCGAAATACACCGTGTTTTCCAATATCATGGAGCTGAGCACAAAACCATACACGCCTTCGAGACTGGGGCTCAAGTAAATCTCGCTTTAGCTAAAAGTCGAAGTCGCTTGCATCCTCGTTGTGGGACGACATTTCTTCTTTTTGTTATTGCTGTGTCTATCATGCTACATGCTGTACTCGTACCGTTACTTTTGAACATATATACCCCAGACACTATCATAACAAAACACATATTTACAATTAGTGTAAAACTATTGCTCATAGCCCCGATTAGTGCTCTTGCCTATGAATTGATTCGTTATGCGGCTCGCCTTCCAGAGGGAATTTGGGCCACAATACTACGTACTCCTGGTTTGACCTTGCAGAATATAACCACAGCTGAACCTGACGAAAGCCAGCTTGAAGTGGCCTTAGTTGCCTTACGTGAGGCTCTTGGAGTGGAAGACGGCATTATCGTTCATACCGCACCATATTCATTGGAATAGACGGCTTGCAGACATGATTTACCTTTGTAAAATCTCTGTTGGTACAGCGTAAAAGTTTTTACAGAACTACAACTGCCCGCTGACAAACAGTCCATAGAGCATCGTGAGAAAGCATTATGTTTGCAAAACTTGAAGGCTTGGAAAAAAAATATCTTGATTTAGAGCAAGCTCTCGCTGCGCCTGATGTATTTAATGATCAGGAACGTTACCGGAAGCTCGCCAAGGCTCATGCAGATTTACAAGATGTTGTTGAACTGTATCGGCGTCACCGGGATCTCACCAGGGAAGTTGATGAAAACAGACAGCTTCTTCATGACAACGATCCTGCAATGCGAGAGTTGGCACAGGAAGAGATTCGTCGCATTGAGTCTGAACTGCCAGATGTAGAGCATGAGCTTAAAGTCATGTTGTTACCAACTGATCCCTTGGACGAAAAAAATACCATTCTTGAAATTCGTGCCGGGACCGGCGGTGAAGAAGCTGCTCTTTTTGCTGCAGACCTTTTCCGTATGTATACCCGCTATGCCGAACTTAAGGGATGGAAGACAGAACTCATGAATGCATCACCCTCTGAATCCGGGGGATACAAGGAAATTATCTGTCTCATCAGTGGTACGAAGGTATACAGTCGATTGAAATTCGAGGCAGGAACGCATCGTGTCCAACGTGTTCCTGCCACAGAAGCACAAGGCCGTATTCATACATCCGCAGCAACTGTGGCCGTTATGCCGGAAGCCGAAGAGGTAGATGTGGACATTCGCCCTGAAGATCTGCGAATAGATATCTTCCGGGCTTCTGGAGCAGGTGGACAGCATGTCAACAAAACGGAATCGGCAGTCCGCATAACTCACTTGCCCACAAATACGGTAGTCACGTGCCAGGACGAACGTTCACAGCACAAAAACAAGGCACGTGCTATGAAAGTACTGGCTTCACGTATTCTGGCTGCGGAACGAGCTCGACAAAATTCTGAACTATCTGCAGATCGTAAAGCTCAGGTTGGTTCTGGTGACCGCTCAGAACGCATCCGTACATATAACTTCCCTCAAGGACGATGCACAGACCACCGGATTAACCTGACCCTGCATTCTCTTGACCGTATTATGGAGGGAGAACTTGATCCTCTTGTCGAAGCTCTGGGCACAGCAGCTCAAACCGAAGCATTAAAAGCCGAGGCGGAATGACTTCAACAATGAACAACAGGGAAGTTACGACTGCACTGTTTCATCCATATCAATCACACGCCCTTGCAGCCAGACGTATGCATCAACATCCTCCCCTTTTTGGGGGATATAATCGCCCAGAACCATCTTTGACACATAGACTGGCAGACGCATTGCCGATCTTTTTTCAAAAGGAAAGCTTAGATATAACAATGTAACCGGCATCTTTTCCAGCTGATGTTCCTCAACTTCTTCGACAACAGCACGCATTTGGTATTCACAGAAATGTCTTCCAGGCATGATTAGATGCTTGTTGTGTACATCCACCTTTAGTGGAGGCACATCAAGACGGCTTTTACCGGAATTTTCCGCTAGCCATTCTGCAGCATATGCTTCATATGCCGCGCCTTGGGTAACAGTGATTTCATCAATCAGGGCCTTTCGCAAAGCCAATGCCAGAGCAGCTAAAAGAAATGTGTGTGTGATTCCCGGGGTAAGATCTTCTTTATCCCTGCCATAGAGGGGATCATAGAACCACATTGGATTCTTACCCTCAATCATGGTTACAGCCACATCTGCATCAACACCGTTGGCCCATGGATGCACGGCCTCAACTGTGAGATCATTTGGTAAACCTTCCAGCAAGGGTGCAGCCGTGACCGGCGAGAGTTTTCCTTTTTCCTCTCCAGCCAAAAGTACAGAAGCACGCACGGGCTGGTCCTGAGGCCAGGCCAAGAGTACATGCTCCTTTCCAGCACGCTTCCATTGCCAGGAAGGACGAGTTCCTCCTTCGTGCATAACAGTGGACACTACCTGACCCATAAGAGCCTTTGTAGGAGCATGACCAGTTAACACAGACCATACATCGCCCAAGGCTTCTGCATGCGTACGATTTTGTGCAATAAATGTGGTTTCTGTCTCTTTGGCTGAAGGATTATGATCTACCCGTACCCATGCCTCTTTTTCATCATTAGGGCTCACCCCTGTCACACTCTTGTTATTTTTTGTGGCCATACATCGTGCCCTTTCAGCAAGGCCGCTCCTCTGCAATGAAGAACGGCCCATAGATCAAAACGTTACGAAAAGGATACGCTAACAGATTAACGCCTAACGGTGATCACCTTTTTCTCGACGATCTCCATGCCCAGAACGTTCGCCGCGACTGCGTCGATCACTTTTGTCTGACCTTGACGGACGTGCCGTTTCTTCGGGATTCCAAGGATGTCCCTGTTCTTCCAGGAGAACAGCCTTTCGGCTGGCGCGAATGCGGTCTCCATTGATTTCAATAACCTTTACCAGCATATCTTCACCGAGGCGTGCTACGTCCCCTGGTTGCTCAATACGCTTCACATCAAGCTGCGACACATGGACAAGTGCTTCGACATTGGGCAGCACCTCCACAACAGCTCCAATTTCCATAACCTTACGAACCTTGGCCAAATAATTTTTTCCAATTTCAGGTCGTTGATCGTAATAAGAAATCATCTCACGCGCCCTTTCCAGAGCTTCGGCTGTGGGGGCAAAAATGGAGACACGCCCAGAATCCTCGATATCCACAGACGCCCCTGTGACCGTGGTAATGGCTTTGATATTTTTTCCACCAGGCCCAATAATCAGGCGTATAATATCGGGATTCACAAAGAGTTCCACATGCTGTGGTGCGTATCTCGAAAGCTCCTTTCGAGGTTCGGCAATAGCTCTAGCCATTTCCCCTAGTATATGCAGACGTCCTTCATGGGCCTGCTGCATGGCAGCGCGCATAATCTCCGTGGTCAGTCCTGTGATCTTAATGTCCATTTGAACGCCGGTCACTCCATCAGCAGTTCCAGCAATCTTGAAGTCCATGTCCCCCAAGGCATCTTCATCTCCAAGAATATCTGTAAGGACAATAAACTTCTCACCTTCCTTGATCAGTCCCATAGCCACTCCAGCCACAGGTGCACTGATAGGTACGCCAGCGTCCATGAGCGAAAGGGAGCCTCCACATACCGCAGCCATAGATGAAGAACCGTTAGATTCCACTGTTTCAGACACCACACGTACTGTAAAGGGGAAATCCTCCTCATTGGGCAGTACTGGACGAAGAGATTTTTCAGCAAGCGCACCATGACCAATTTCACGGCGGGAAATCCGCACTGGCTTCACTTCTCCTACGCTAAATGGAGGGAAATTATAGTGCAACATGAACTTACGCACCACGTCTCCATTAAGCCCATCCGTACGCTGTTCATCAGTGGAGGCCCCCAATGTGGTCACTGCCAACGATTTTGTCTCCCCCCTACGGAAAATGGCAGAGCCATGTGCTCGGGGCAATACTCCTGTCTGAATTTGTATAGGCCGGACGCTCTTTGTGTCACGCCCGTCAATACGTGTTCCTTCATTAACAATACGTGCACGCACAAGAGCCTTTTCCTGATCAGCCAAAATGTCGCTAACCGCCTTGAGGGCCTCTTCATTTTCAGCCCAGGCAGGATCATTTTTCAAGGCCTCTATTACTCTGTCCTTGACGGCTTTACGTGCATCCTTACGGGCCAGCTTTTCTGGCACACGCAAAGCAGCGTCCAATCCGGCATCAGTAGCCAGTTCTTGAACCCGAGCAACAAGAACCGGATCGTCTTCGTGTGGAGTAAAGATCATCTTAGGCTTTCCTGCCAGATTGCACAGTTTGATCTGTGCTTCCACAAGAGGCTGAATTTGTTGACGCCCCCATTCCAAGGCATCTATAATAACATCTTCGGGAACAAAACATGCTTCCCCTTCAACCATTGTCAACGCATCTGCTGAAGCCGCAAAAACAATATTCAAATCACTTTGTGCCATCTGCGCAAAGGTTGGATTGAGCACAAACTGACCGTCCAGGCGACCTATACGCCCTCCCGCAACAGGCCCAGCGAAAGGCAGAGGAGAGAGCATTACAGCAGCCGATGCGCCAGTAAGGGCCAACACATCAGATTCGTTTTCTTGGTCAGCAGAAATAACATTGGCGAGCACCTGAACATCTTCATTCAATCCCTTTTTAGGAAAAAGCGGTCGGATAGGACGATCAATAAGGCGAGAAACAAGAGTTTCCCGTTCTGAAGGACGACCTATCTCACGACGAAAAAAATTGCCAGGTATGCGACCTGCTGCATACATTTTTTCTGTGTATTCCACCGTCAGAGGGAAAAAACCTTTATCAAACTCCAATGACTGGGCACATACTGTTACAAGTACGACAGTACCACCACACTGTATCCATACAGCCCCCTGGGCCTGGTTGGCCAGACGACCAGTTTCGAGAATAATCTCTTTACCACCTACAGATGCAGTTACACGTGTGGGAGTGAAAATGTCTTGATTCATATAGATCCTTTGCATTCTGCGAAGGGGATTCCGGCAAAAGCGGGCAAAGGCTGTCATTCTTTGCCTGATTTTCCCGGACCCCCCTTCTTCGCATTATCTTTGTACCCTTACGGGTGTTGTCTTGATAATGAGATAACGGGGGAGCTATTGCCCCCCCGTTATACTCCCCCTACTTACGCAGGCCGAGTTTCTCAATAAGAGCGCGATAACGCTGAATATCTTTCTTTTTTAGATAATTCAAAATATTACGGCGACGTCCTACAAGCTTCAGTAGGCCTGTACGGGAATGAAAGTCCTTTTTGTGTTCTTTAAAATGCCCGGTCAGCCCTTCAATACGCGCCGTTAACAACGCGACCTGCACTTCAGGTGAACCAGTGTCACCTGGATGTTTTGCATGAACTTCAATAACCGCTTTTTTGTCATTAGCATCCATTACCACAGCAGTAACTCCTTGATATTGGGGTTAATTCCATAGCCCCCGCAATACGGCCCAGCAATGACCCCGAGGTGTTGATTGTCGCTGTGCTAAAGCCAGGGCTGTGCCCTGATCAAGCAACAGTGCGCAATCCATATCCTCCTGATCATCTGCTATTAATGCTTCCTTTTGGCAGGGCACGGCTACACCATTGCGGACGCGTGCTACATCCTCCGAGGATAATTCCACCTTATGCCAGCGAGGCAATGCCTCCGCAATGGGATGAACATAAGTGGGAAGTATATCGGGATCTGTAACAATCTCTGCCAAATCGCAAGACATTTCCAAACCGAAGGGGTGACTGAACTCCCGGGTCAGCTCTGTGAGCACGGCTCCACACCCTAGGCGTTTCCCCAAGCTGTGGGCCAGGGAACGTATATAGGTGCCAGAACTACATGTAACCCGAAAGCGAACAAACGGCAGGCTTACATCAAGCACTTCCGCTTGTAAAATTTGTATACGTTTAACCTTTACAGGCGCGGCAATACCCTTACGTGCCAGCTTATACAAAGGTTTTCCCTTAAACTTGGCTGCTGAATAAAAGGGTACCGGCTGCTCAGTCAAATCGCACCAGGCAGCAATCTCCTGTCGCAAATCTTGCTCGCGTACATACTCCCATGCAGCCTCTGTTGTTACAACGCCTTCACTGTCCCAAGTATCGGTAGTCTGCCCCAAGCGTAATGTTCCACTATATACCTTGCCGCCATCTGCCATCAGATACCCGGAAAGCTTCGTAGCCTGCCCTAGCAGGATCAACAACACACCTGAAGCCAAAGGATCCAACGTGCCAGCATGTCCAATTTTTTTTTGCCCCAAGCGCTTTATAACAGAGACACAACGTGCCGACGTTGGTCCAGATGGCTTATTCAATACAAGAATGCCATCAAGCTGAGGCAAGGATGATCCCTTTCCTGCACAAGACACATCTTTGGGTTGCATCTGTATATCAGAACTGTACGCAATACTTGAAAGCATAGACAGGTAAGTATAACCGCACCAAGCTAGGGCTGCAAGTTAAAACAATATCCTCGTTCTAGGGTAACTACAGCCCTTCATTGGCGAGCTCTTGTTCAATGGCTGAAAGCAGGTTTGCTTCGGCATCCTCCATGGTCATACGGACTGTTCCACCAGAAGCGTTACGGTGACCTCCACCGCCAAGAAGTGTCGCTGCTGCGCATACATCTACAGTGCCGCTTGAACGCAGACTGAACTTACAACAGCCCGGCGCATCTTCTCGTAATACAGCAGCCACTTTAACTCCATGCAATTGTCTGAGCTGCTCCACAAAACCTTCCAGATCTTCTTTATGTGCCCCGGTAGAACGTAAATCGGACAGAAATATCGGACAGAAAGCCACTGTGTTATTACGCCTCATTTCGGCACGACACATCAACTCCCCCCATAGTCGCATGCGGGATAGACTCCAAGAATTGTCCAGCTGCGCTCTCAATGCAGCAAGATTACATCCGTTGGCGACCAAATGAGCAGTGAGATGCAACACCTCTTGACTGGTATTGCTATATCGGAAGCCCCCCGTATCAGTGACAAGCCCAAGAGCTACTGCAGTGGCCAAATCTTCCTTGAGGGATAAGCCCAACGCAAGAGCTATATATGCCACAAGTTGTGTCGTAGCAGCACCTTGTGGTTCCACCCAGTTCGCCATTGATCCCATACCTTCACTGCCAAGATGGTGATCAATATTCACGCTTTCCAATGCCGACATGAGATTACTCAATTCCGGCCCCAGGCGGTGTGATTCACTGCAGTCCAGAAATATGGCGCACCTAGGTTCAAACGGGAAATGTACCAGCGTCGTAACTATTGGGCCAGGCAGAGGTATAAATGATAAATTCAATGGCACCCTGGGAGTAACATAGATGAACGCTTCCTTGCCAAGCGCACGCAACATATAGCCTACTGCTGCCACAGCCCCAAGGGCATCACCATCTGGATTTGCATGCGCGGCAATGATCACTCTGTCCATTTTGCGCACAGCCTCAGCTATATGTTGCGCCACATCTCGATAGCGTTCAGGTATAAGCTCACTCTGCTGCATAAATCTCCACCTGGCTGCCAACCATTTCTTCTGGGCACACGGCTTCCATCATCAAGGCACACTTGTCCATACGGCTGCGTAAATGGCTCTCATTATTGGAGATAGAAACCACTGCAAGGCGCAAAAGAGTCAGATTATTTTCAGTCCCAGCTTCTGCAATAGCAACATTGAACTTGTTTCTGACCTTCTGCTTCAGACTGTTTGCCACGCGACGTTTCGCCTTAAGATTGTCATTGCCATCCAGACTAAACTCCACTGTCAGTACTGCTAGGCACATACCCATGCAGGACCTCGCTAATATCAAATGCCCAACTACAAAACGTTCACTACCCCATTGTGGACATATTATAGTGTTGCCGCTTCCTCAACAGTTTCAAAAGCTTCTATAATATCCCCTATCTTGATATCGTTAAAATTCTCCAGCCCCACACCACACTCATTACCCTTAACGACTTCCTTGGCATCATCCTTAAATCTTTTAAGGGATGCTATCTTGCCTGTGTAGACCACCACTCCCTCTCGTAGCAAACGCACCCCTGCATTGCGTACGATTTTTCCATCTGCCACATAGGAACCTGCAATAAGGCCAACTTTAGGCACATTAAACGTTTCGCGCACTTCAACCTGCCCGAGATAGACTTCTCGTTGAACCGGGGCCAGCATACCAGCCATGGCACTTTTGATATCGTCAACCAACTTGTAGATGATGTCATAAAAACGGATATCCACATTTTCACGTTCTGCCACATCCTTGATCTTTGCAGTCGGTCTGACATTGAAACCTATAATGATGGCTTGTGATGCTGAGGCAAGCAGGATATCAGATTCTGTGATGGCACCAGTACCTTCATGCACCACACCGATACGCACCTTTTCTGTACTTTGTTTGTTCAAGGCTTCAATGATGGCTTCTAAACTGCCCTGCACATCAGCCTTAACTAAAAGATTAAGGGTAAGAGTCTCTTGTTCCACTAAACGCTGCGACCATGTTTCCAATGTAACTCTTGACTCTGTGGCCAATTCACGTTCACGTTGCTTTGCAGCACGGGCATCTGCTATACGGCGGGCAACTTTCTCATCCTCTACCACAAAAAATTCCTCACCTGCCTCAGGTACTCCCTCAAAGCCTTGAACTTCCACAGGCAAAGAAGGACCTGCTTCCTTGACCTTTTTGCCTTGGTCATTCATCAAAGCGCGAGTACGGCCAGAAAAAGTTCCGCAGACAAAATTATCTCCCTGATGCAACGTACCTTCCTGAATAAGTACCGTCGCCACCGGCCCACGGCCTTTGTCCAGCTTTGCCTCAATAATATGGCCTCGTGCAGGCTTGTCTGGATTCGCCTTGAGTTCCATAATTTCAGACTGCAGGGCCACCATCTCTAGCAATTCATCCAACCCCATACGGGTTTTGGCAGAAACTCGAGCAACAATAGTATCGCCACCCCAGTCTTCTGCTTGGAGACCTAGTTCAGCCAATTCACGCAGCACACGGTCCGGGTCTGCACCTGGTTTGTCCATTTTATTTACGGCCACCATAATGGGTACCCCAGCGGCCTTGGAGTGATTGATAGCCTCCCGTGTTTGCTCCATCACTCCGTCGTCGGCAGCAACCACAAGAATGACCAGGTCCGTCACTTGTGCACCACGGGCCCGCATTGCGGTAAAAGCTTCGTGACCAGGAGTATCAAGAAAGACAATTTCTCCACGCTTTGTTTTCACATGATAGGCACCAATATGCTGTGTGATACCGCCCGCCTCGCCACTTGTCACATTAGATTTACGAATGGCATCGAGAAGAGAAGTCTTTCCATGATCCACATGCCCCATAATAGTGACAACAGGGGGGCGTGGCTTAAGACTTTCTGGAGCATCTGTCTCCTTGGGCAGCAGATAGTCATCCTCTGAAAAACCAACTTTCTCAACTTCATAGTCGAATTCTGCAGCAACCAGAGTAGCGGTATCAATATCCAGAGCCTGATTGATGGTAGCCATCACACCGAGGTTAAAAAGTACCTTAATAATCTCATTGGCTTTGAGACCCATCTGATGCGCCATATCTGCTACGCGAATCGCTTCAGTGATACGAATCTTACGCTTTGCCGCTTTGAGTGGTTGCGTAACCTGAGGAGTTGGGATGGGCTTATTGGGCTTACGCCGTCCTCTGTTACTACGATTCAAACGCGCATTGTCATCTTCATCCATTCCATGGCGACCAAAGTCACCCTGCTGAAAATCCACTGTACGACGACCCTTATTGCGTTTTTTCTTACTCTGCCCATCACGGCTGTCACCTAAAGGTGCAGGCTGTTGCACATAACCGCCTGCCCCCCCCATACGACTACTGGAAAGAGAGCGATTTCCAGAACGCCCACCTCCGCCACTTGATCTTGAAGGACGTCCAGAATTTTCACGGGTGGTAACATCTCTGCTCTCGCCATAACGAGGTGTACGGGCGCTGTGCGAGGAGCCCTGAACTGGTCTTGAAATAACACGAACTTGTGGGGTTATTGTTTCGTTCTGCAGTGTTGTGTCGCTAAGGTCAACTATTTCTAATGCTTCAGGCGCTTGTACGGGTAGAATTGGTGCAGCAGTTCCTTCAGGCTCTGCTGATGCATCAGGAACGATCAATCGGGCAGACTTGGGCAGTTTCTCCTGAGCTACCGGAGCTTCCTCAGTCGTCATATTTTCTTTAACAGATTCCGTAATGACTGCAGTAGCTTTTACAGTATGTTGTTCTGCATCAGCATGGACATCCTGCTGTTCAATGGTCGCAGGAGGTTGTTCCTCTTCGGGATGTCGAATGACACGTGCTGTAGTTTCTTCAAACGATTTTTCGTCACTAATCCCAGGCTGCTCCATTTTACGCACTGTAGCTTCCAACGGCTCTGAATCACTCAATAAAGGTGTAGCAACGACATCTTCCTTTGGGTGTGATTCCTTACGACGGCGGCCGAACAATGACGCTAGGATGAGAAGCTCTGTCTTCTTCAGCCTGCTTTAACATCACAAAATGCTCGCGCAAACGGGAGGCTTCCTCCAAGGTTACTGACCCCTGAGTCGTTTTAACTGGCAAACCGAAGCTCTGCGCGACCCTTAGAACTTCCTTGGGATCCTGAGAGAGATCACTCCCCAGCTCCTTAATCTTAATTCTGTCTTCACTCATGGTTTACCCCCCTTGCGCCGTGCTCCGGGCCTGTACTTGATAAATCGGGCCGCACAGACAGGATCGGGACACACATACCAGCCCCTGCCCGGTCTGGTTTTTCCAACATCAATAATCAAAAAGCCTTCTGCATTTAGCACATAACGATGCAGACTATCCTTGGGAAAGCGACGGCGACACACAACACACATGCGTATTGGCCCTCGGCTTGCCAAAGTGGTGACTATTTCAGACTTTCGCATCCTCGGTTTTGCTCCCGCCATTTTCTTCTCTGTTACTGATATCTTCAGTAGTATGCTTGAATACCCCCACTGCAGAAGATTCTGGTTCATCTTCCACAACAGGGGCAAGGAAATTGATGGCAGAGCGCAAATCAGCGATACGTGCAGCACTAATTGTCAATTTATCAGCCAGCTCCTCATCTGAAGCTGTCCGCAGTTTATCAAGCGAAGAATACCCGGCTGCCAACATAGCTTCTATGGGAATTTCAGCCACACTTGCGACCTGTTCGAGTCCATGTCCGATGGCATTGATCTCGTTGTAGCGGGTCTCAGTAAAGATATCGACCTTCCATCCCAATAATCGCGCAGCCAGTTTGACGTTTTGACCTTTGCGACCGATAGCGTTAGTAAGCTGATCGTCTGGCACAATGACTTCGAGTAGATTTTCTTCCTCATCCACTACTATACGAGACACCAATGCCGGTGCAAGAGCATTACGCGCATACGTGGCGATATCGGGGCTCCAAACTACGATATCAATGCGTTCCCCGTGCAGCTCCTGCACAATATTCTGAATACGTGAACCACGCACTCCCACGCAGGCTCCCACGGGGTCCACATCGCGTTCGCGTGACAGCACAGCCACCTTGGCTCTTGATCCGGGGTCACGTGCCACGCCCATGAACTGCACGACGCCATCATCCACTTCAGGAACTTCCCGACGAAAAAGCGCTGCCATATAATCACGGTGTGCACGAGAAATAACTACCTGCGGTCCTCGTCCTTCAGAGCGCACTTCAATAATCAAAGCCTGTACGCGGTCACCCCGTTTATAATGTTCACGCGGAATCTGCTCCTCACGCGGCAAAATAGCTTCAGTGCGACCGAGATTAACCACCCAGCCTCCCTTGTCACGCCGCTGCACAATGCCAGAAACGATTTCACCTACACGGTCTTTATATTCATTATAAATGATTTCCTGTTCGGCATCACGCATACGCTGGATGATCACCTGCTTTGCTGATTGCGCTGCGATACGCCCAAGGTCTTCGACACGGACACGAAAACCCATCTCATCGTCCAACTGTACCGAAGGATCATGCTTACGCGCCTCGGAAAGCTCTATCTGCATATCTGGATTAGCGACGTCGCCATCTTCCATGACAATTTTAAATTGGTAGATTTCAATGTCACCGGTTTCGTCGTTGTAAGACACTTCTATATCCATGTCCTCGCTGAAACGACGCATCACCGAGGTGCGAACAGCCTCTTCCAGCGTGGCAACAAGCATGTCGCGGTCAAGACCTTTATCTTTGCTTATCTGATCAATGGCCTTTTTAAGTTCGAGATTCATGACTGCCTCCGACCACCGCGTACGGCGACGTAGAAAATCGCAATTGCGGCTTTACTTATTTGTCAAGCCATCAACTCAATGTCGATGTTAACTGCGTTGTTTTTTTCTGCTATTGCCATTAGTTTTAGAAGACGAAATTCGTTTTCCAGGTTTTTGTGGCTGTTTGAAAATATACATGCGCATAACCTTGCGTACAGTATTCCAAGGGATCCGCACCAAAGAAGCGTCTTCCAATAATACGTTACCTTCAGATGATACAGAAGCCGGGGCCAAGATAAATGCATCTTCTTCCACTGCCTGTAGCGTGCCGCGCAAAATACGACGTGGCATTTCCGTTCCCTCTCTGGTTGTGCTTATAGGGGCAAGCAAGCGAACCTCCATCATGTCACCAAGATATGGGTGCATTTGGGCAAGTGAAAAAAACTGCCGCGTTAAACCTGGGGTAGAAACCTCCAAAACATATGGCTCGAGAAAACAATTATCCACCTCAAGAGCCAATCCAAGGTGGCGAGAAATCTCCTCACACTGATCCAGTGTTGCAGAATAACATGCTAAAGTTGTTTTTTCTGTCACGGAATTGCCGTCATTATCACTATCAGTCGGAAGAATGCATGTTCCCCCTGAACCACAGTCACAGTTGTAAGCAGAACGCGCTGGCACATCAACAAATATACGCAATATAGTGCGACCAGCACGAACAATTTCTATTCCCCACACACTAAGCCCCAGGGAAACGACAACAGGCTCTACCAACCGTTGAATGTTTTTTTTAAGGGCATCATCATTCATAATGCTAAAACATCCTAAAAAACAGAATGTTACCCCGAGCATGACAACTACACAGGCAATCCTGAAGGGCATCCTTTATGTCACAGGGACAAAAAAAAGGGGGCCCGTTAAGGCCACCCCGTAGGAAACTTGTTCCGCATCAGGATGTAGCGGCGACAATGATGTCAGCCACTTTGGATAATTATTCATATATTGTTATGGCACTTATGTCAAGAAGGCCTCCGAAATTCCATATATTTCTTTCAATCTCCCACAAAAGGTGTACGCAGACCAGTACCATCTACACCAAAACAGCCATCTAATTGTTTATTGTCGCCAGGATGTCTAAAGTACCCATCCATACACATAACTGGGGTACCCATGCGTAGTAGCGTACTGACTGTAGTAAAACGATAGCCCTGAGCCTGCAATAACGCCACCACTTCACGTAACAGCTGCGCCGTGCCGCGGGGAACGCGATTCGCGTGAAAAAGCAGAATTGAACCCTGCCTAACTTGATCGACTACCCGACGAGCTGATTTTTTAGCCTGTATAGGCCTGCTGCTGTCACCGACTTCGGCCACTACATCCCAGAGTACTACTCGCATTCCCAAAGAGGACAATGTGTTCAACGCAGCCGGTGTACACCTTCCATAAGGCAAACGAAAAAGGGTCGGCACCGGTGCGATGTCGGGCACGGGCATTCCCCTCATTTCTGCCTGACGCAATGTCTCTTCACGTAACAACTCATACTGGGCCTGCGTCCACAACACCTGGGCCCGCAAACCACTACTCGAAAGTAACGCACAGTTACCGTGGGTCCATGCATGGTTACCGATTTCAAACAATGGTTCGTTCATAATCTGCAAAACACGACGAGCATGGGTACGCATCCATTTCCCACCCATGAACAGAGTGGCCGGAATCTTTTCCTCGCGCAAGTAGTTGAGAATGTCCATATCACAACCGGTTGTCACTGTAGCAAGCTCACACATGTCAAAAGTCAGGGCGACTATTTTTTCCTCACTATCAATAGATACTCGCCTGATGGTTCCAACCATGTGCTCTTCCAGTGGGGGCAACAGCATGCTGGGCTCTCGACGGTCTGGAGGACGGGTATCATTGGGAAGCATTTTTCTTTCATCCCAAGAATCTGCTTTCCAAGATGATTCCAATGCGAATGCTATATCATGTACAACGGCAAAAGCCAGCGAAGACAACAAAAACAACCAAAACCTGACAAAAGCATTCTGTCTCGTTATACCACTCCCTAACATAACCTGTAGCCCTCATTTGCAGCATACGCCAAAGACATAAGCAAATGGCAAAGTTTTGCAGCCGTAAAATCTGCATGGTGCAATCCTGCAATAGGGGCTAATTCAACCACGTCCAACCCTACAACATGACGCCCCTGCATACAGCGTTCTAAAATAAATTGCGTTTCACGCCAATTTAAGCCTCCAGGCGAGGGTGTGCCTGTGGCTGGCATAAGTGAAGAATCAAGTCCGTCAACATCAAAAGAAATATAGATATCGTGCGGGAAGTTTTCTGGCAGAGGATGTTCCGGCAATCCCACACGTGCCAAATAACACGCATCATAATGCGTAACGTCAAAATGTTCGCGCGTCTTCGCCTCTTCACGGCTCAAATCACGAACAGCGAATTGCGTCAAGGGAAGGCTTAATTCAGCTACAGCCCGATACATGACACAGGCATGAGAATACGCATTACCCTCGTAGTGCGCTCGCAGATCTGCATGTGCATCAAACTGCACTACGCCAAAGAATGCACCAGTCTGGCGTGAACGGGCTGCAAGAGCACGTAATGCCCCAAGGGTAACTGTATGCTCACCACCAAGAATTACGGGTACAGCCCCACATTTCAGTGCATGCGCTGTTACTAACGTAATGCGCTCCAACACTCCTTCAACGGGGCCGGAACAATCAATCGGCTGCACAGTGTAAAAACCTGCTTCACCTGGTGCGAAGCCACTTTCCCAAGCTTCAAGTTGTTGTGAAGCATCTAGCAAGGCTTGAGGACCTCTGGCCGTTCCACGTCCATAAGAAACACTCTGCTCCAACGGCGCAGGAATAATATGGAATGCCGCCTCTTCTGGTGGCACAGGAGCATACTCTGATGCGAGGAAACTATTCTTCATGCGATAATCCCGTGTTTTGATAATAATCCCGTGTTTTGATAAAAAAATGGCCCGCTTGGGGGGCAGGCCATTTTAAATGGAGGAGGCTGTCAGCAAAAGAAAGGAAGGTATTTTCAGCATAGCAAGGAGCATGCCAAAAGAATATATCATTAAAAGAAATATAATATGCTAATTTTACAGGAAAAATTTTTCACTCATAAAAAAATCTGTTAAAAAAGTTTAACCATTCTTTCTGATATTAAGACATCAAGCTGTACGGTGTTCAAAAAATTTTCTTCCTTTCTTGGCATTAGTGCACGCCATTCTCACTGGCACCCGCAGCGCCCTCCCCTTGCAGAGAAATAGAAAGCTTTTCAGCCAATTCGTGCGCAGCGGGTGTCTTACGCCATTTAGAAAAAAGTTCTTGCCATGCACCAAATTCCAGAAAGTTTTGATCAAGCTGCGTCTCATGAACTTGCACCCATGTATTAAAGAGCTGCAACTGTATTTGAAAAAAGATGCTTTCAAAAACAATGGCCGCCATGTTGCGCGGAATAGATTTTCCATCCACATGCATCAGCACAAAGTTACAAACCGTACGTCGTGATGTTTCAAAATCTATTGCCTTGCCGTTAATCGCTTCCGCCATAGGAAGCAGGTGAGGGTACAGATCACCGATTCGCTCCATGCCCTTGATTGGCACTGCGATGTAAAGTGACGATTGTCCATCTTCTCCGATGGGAGCGTCATATTTTTCCGAAATAAAATAGAACCGCAACCAGTTTTCGAACATCACAGCTTCTAACACTGTAAACACGGCATGTTGAAAGTCTTCCTGTGCTTTAGGCATGGCTCCTCCACTTTCATTCAAACAATCTGTTTGAGGTTAGAGGACATGACATAAATAATCAATCTGTTCGCCGCAAAAACCTGTTGTCTGATCACAGGCAGACTTTTTTCCCGCTAGACACTAGGCATGAAACAATTTAGCCTGTGCGTTCATTTAGGCAGGGCGAAAACACAGACAACAGTCTGTGCTTAGGTATACAGTCGTCGACAACTACTGAGCATACAAAGGCATATGATGAATGACGCTGCATTGAAGCCAATTGGGCTTTTCGATTCCGGCATGGGAGGTTTAACGGTTTTTAAGGCATTGGCCCAACGCCTTCCTGAAGAAGATTTGCTTTATCTGGGAGATACTGCGCGACTGCCGTATGGCACTAAAGGACGCGATACCATTATACGTTATACCCTTAAAGCGGCACAACATCTTGTAGATTTAGGTGTAAAAATGCTTGTCGTAGCGTGCAATACTGCCACCTCTGCAGCCCTGCCCACACTACGGGAACATTTTGCCCCCCTGCCTGTCATGGGAGTGGTGGAACCTGGGGCGCGTGCAGCAACAACAACCAGCCGCAATGGTCATATTGTTGTCATCGCGACAGAAGCAACTATCACTGGCGGTGCCTACCAACAGGCTATAACACGTATCCGCCCAGATGCTATTGTCACAGGACGCGCATGTACGTTGTTTGTTCCTCTCGCTGAAGAAGGATGGATGGATGGGCCTCTTGTGGAGGGGATAGCACGCCGTTACCTTGGAGATATATTTAACACTCCTGGACAGACTATGCCGCATGCACCTGCCCCAGATACACTGCTTCTTGGCTGCACACATTTCCCTCTTTTGCAGGGAGCGCTGCAAAATGTTGTTGGCGCCAAGGTCCATATAGTTGATTCCGCTGCCACAACAGCAAAAGATATCGCTCAGGAACTACAAAGAGTTCATCTATTGCGTCATAATGACACGCCAGGTAAATACACATTTCTTACTACTGACAATACGGCTCGTTTTGCCAAGACCGGCTCTATATTTTTAGGACGGCATCTCAACGAAAATGAAGTATCCTTGGTAGATCTTTAGCACCTGATACCTTTGCGCAATCAGCCTGCATAACGCTCGAACTTTGAGAATGAAACCCACAGGCACAGCATTGCGCTTTTTCATTGACAGCAGGCCATCCCTCACGTAAGGGAAGGGCAGTTATATTAGTTAATTCGGTGCTGCACTCAGTTTCCGTACTATACACCGAATCATTTATGTTATGGTTTTTAGCCTAGTGTACGAGATTCGGGTCACATCCCTTGATCACAGACCTCTTGCCTGACCCTTTTGCAAGAGAAAACTAAAGCCTTCATGGAGAACATCATGACCAAAGCTGAACTTGTTGAAAAGATCCATGCCAAAGCGGGCCTGCCTACCAAGGCTAAAGCAGAAGAAGCCTTGGATGCTGTCGTTGCCTCGCTGCGCGAAGCCCTAGCAGCCGGTGAATCCGTGACGTTTACGGGCTTCGGCAGCTTTAAAGTAGTTGAGCGTTCCGAACGTAAAGGACGCAATCCCCGTACTGGCAAGGAGATCACCATTCCTGCAAGCAAGGTTGCTAAATTTACCCCTGGCAAAGGTTTGAAGGACGCCATCAAATAATTTAATGGCGCTCTGGTTTCAATTTGCTAATCCCGTTATGAAGCACTACATCATCTAATACGTAGTACAGATTATTTTCTGGAGGGGTGGCAGAGCGGTTGATCGCGGCGGTCTTGAAAACCGTTGAAGGTGCAAGCCTTCCGGGGGTTCAAATCCCTCCCCCTCCGCCACCAGAATAATTCCATAAAGTTCCATAAAATTTTTAACGCCCGTAACTCCTTGAATTTCAAGGTGTGTCGGGCGTTTCTTATTCCCAGATTTATAACGGTGCCAAGTAAACCTCTCAGAATCATTCAACGCAGATTAATATATTTATGTGTCTGCAGTGAAAGCCCCCAATTACGTTCCAGACACAGTCGAACACACAATGCAGTAGCTGCAGGTTCTTGATTTACCGGCTGCAGACGAATCCTTTCTGCCGGCAGGGAAGCCAAATGACCAGCATGACGTCGCACATCCTCCATCGTCCGCACGGGCAACTTGATTTCATCAGCCTTGCTCCAATTTGCTTCCATAACAGGCTTTGCCTTAGGCGAAAGCGTCACCCAAGTACCGTATGTGCATTCTATAGGACACGTTCCGCTGGTTTCAATCTGCACCTGCATGCCAGCTTGAAGTAAATCCCTCGTCAGTTCCATAATAGGTTGGGCACACGGTTCTCCGCCGGTAAGCACTACATGCTGCAAGAGCCCTCTTCGGGCCAATACTTCCTGAACAAGCCATGTTTCTTGGGCATGAGTGTAAACCGGACTTATGTCTGTCTTGCAAAATACAAGGAGATCATTATCCGACAAACGGTCTTCAACCCTCAGCCCCAGAGCATAGCCAGTATCACACCATGGACAACCGACAGTACATCCTTGGAGGCGTATAAATATCGCGGGGATGCCTGTCCAATACCCTTCCCCTTGAATGGAATGGAAAACTTCATTTACAAGGAGATGCGCCATCAATCACGGCTCCAGCATGCTGAGCTGCCATCCGTTTCATGCACGACCACCTTGTCTATACGCAGATCTTCGGGCATGCCGGCTTCGCGGATTACTGAAGGAAAAAACTCCTCGCCCAAATAGGTGGCCATGTTTTCAGCCGTAGGATTAAAGGGTACAGGGCACAAAGAATCATCATCCAACACACCAGCAAGCTTTGCACACAAAGGATCTTTTGTATACAATAGCGTTCGATGATCCCAGACAGCATCTAACGCACCGAACAGTATCTTCTTAATCTCAGCGAAATCGACAATCATGCCCAAACGATTTAACTGGGGTGTAGAAAGCGTCGCTTCTATACGGTAGTTATGCCCATGCAGGCGTTCACACCTACCATCGTAATCGTAAAGACGATGTGCAGATGAGATAATGTGTTTGCGGGTAATCTGCATCATTGGGAAGATCTCCTTAAGAATTTCATAAACGCTCTGGCGTATGCCTGCAAGCTTATCCTCAAGGCTCGTTGCAACGCAAAAGTTCTCTAACCTTATTAAAACCATTTTTATTGAGGAAAAACATGCGCGTCATCTATAATCCGGAAATGGATCCAACATGGAATCTGGCCGCTGAAGAATGGCTTCTTATGCATACCCATGAGGATATTTTCATGCTCTGGCGCAACGCCAGATCCGTTATCGTTGGACGCAATCAGAACACACTTGCCGAAATCAATCTGAACTATGTGCGGCAACACAATATTCCCGTTGTGCGTCGACTGACCGGCGGCGGCGCTGTTTTTCACGATCCCGGCAACCTGAATTTTACCTGCATCAGCCGCTATGCAGGTAGTTGCGGGCTGGATTTCCAACGCTTCGCCTCACCTATTATTACCGCACTTCAAGCCATGGGTGTACCTTGCAGTTTCAATGGGCGTAATGACATCATAGCAGAAGGCAAAAAAATATCCGGCAATGCACAGTATATTTCCGGCAATCGAGTTTTGCACCATGGAACTCTGTTATTTTCGTCACAGCTTGAAGATATGGCCAATGCTCTGCGACCGAATACAGCAAAATTCTCTGGCAAAGCCGTCAAGAGTGTACGTACGCGCGTTGGCAATATTATTGATATGCTGCCCCATCCCATGCACATTGAGGAATTTTCTACAACATTGCTGCAGCAAATAGCCAAGGATCAACCAACAGAAGAGCTTGGTTCAGAAGAAAAGGGAAAAATTGAAAAACTAGCGACTAAATACCGCAGTTGGGAATGGAATTATGGCCGTTCTCCACGTTATGATATAAGACGCATCAGTAGGACTGCCGGAGGTACAATTGATGTACACATTACTGTACGCCACGGCCTGATTGCAGGCATACGCCTTTACGGCGATTACTTTGGCATACGGGATGTGGCGGAACTGGAGTCTGCTCTACTTGGCTGCCATTACGATGTTCGAGCTCTGGCCGATCTGCTGGCAGATCTACCACTTTCCGAGTATATGCAGGGTGTGGATGCAATCACCCTGGCAGGCTGCATGATATAACTCTTTTACTCGGTGCAGACATAGAACGTCATAAGGAAGAAAACCTCGCAGATCTCACATAGATCAATCACTGTTCACGCCTGTTAGTCAGAGGTCATTCGCGAATTAGATTCTCTAATGCCTATCATAAATGCCTGCACAGCTTCTGCAACTAGCCGGGTGTAGATACCCATGACCTGTTCGGAAGAACGCCCTATAGCTGTCGCAAATTTTGCAACTGTTTGCTCGTCACCAATAACCTTGTAGAATTCTTCAATGCCGTGGTTGCACACCACAGGGTCCAAAGATTTTTTGCACATATTGTGCAGAGGCTGAAGAGCAGTATCAAACTCTTGCCTGCTCATAAAATGGCTGTCTGTATCCACAATCTCCCAAAATTTTTCCTGCGTGGCATACTCCAGCAGTATAACAAGACAGATCAAGTCATAGTACCCACGGTTCCCCGGCGGTGCCACCATGCCAGCAATAAGATTGAGCGAAGCACCAATCTCCCGAGCCTTGGAACGCATGCCACCAGAAACATCCGGAGATGCAAACCTATCCCGTCGCAACTGAGAATCACGACGCCTCTCTGAATACCGCACCTGTGCCTTTTCAATTGCCTGTGCGAAACATTGGGAACGGGACTCTTCAGGCTGACTGCGACACTCGCGGAAATCATCCAGAGGGGCAGAAAGACTGGGAACTGCAACACTTACTATCAACAAAAAAAATACCATCTTCATTTCTTTAAGAAAATACCTGCGATGCAAACGAAGACAAAACAAATTTCTGCTGCCCACTGAATATCCTTGCATATTCTTGTCCATATACTGTGCTCTCCATCCAATGATAAAAGCTCTTGGAATTAACCTAAACACTGGGCCATCGTACTCTTTGAATAGATTGTTCGTCAGCTAACAATGAATCCTTCAGGCTGGATGAAGTTGTCAACATTTCCCCTGGTTGAGGTTTTATACCGCCGCTAAGCATCGCCTGCTTAAACACTTCACCGGTGCGAGCAAAAAGATTCGTAAGGATTGAATTGGAAACCAACATGCCACTGCGGGTAAGACGCATGTAGCCATTACGTATTCGGATAAGCCCATTTTCGTGCAAGGCTTGTACAAGGCGCTTATGGTCGCGCATAAAATCACGTCCAGTCATCTCGTGATATGCTTTTATACGCAAACCACGTGTAGTGCGCAGGCGTAACATGATCATTTCCAGTACACGCGTTTCAGGCCCGAGTTCTTCCACCTCACGGCCCAAGGAACCTTCGCGTATGCGTGTATTCCAAGCCGCCTGATTGGCAGGGCTTGTCCAGCGGCGATTATTAATGGTGGACGTCGCAGACGGACCAAGCCCAAGATAATCCATACCCTCCCAGTAACCCATGTTATGATGGCACTGAAAGCCCATACGGGCGTAGTTAGAAATTTCGTATTGAAGATAACCATGCTGCTCCAGTAAAGATGCACCTTCCATAAACATAATGTTCTGGTCGCGCTCAGGAGGCAAGGTAAGACGACCTTTCTCCACGTCCTTTTCCAATGGAGTTCCTGGTTCCAGCGTAAGCCCATAGGCAGAGATGTGGTCGGGGGACATGCGGATAACATCCTTGAGAGTCTGCAGCCACTGACGTACGCTCTGCCCTGGCAATCCCCACATAAGATCCACGCCAATGTTGGCGAAACCAGCCTCCCGTGCCAAAAAGGCAGCATGCAAGCTGTCCATGGCCTTATGAGGCCTCCCCAGGGTATGCAACAACGTTTCATCCAAGGTCTGTATGCCAATGGAAAGACGATTTATGCCTGCATCCAGGTACTGTGCTGCGCGATGCCCCCCGCGCAAAGATTCAGGATTTGCCTCCAGCGTAACTTCAGCCTTGGGAATCAGCGAAAAAAATTTAGCCAGACGTTCCAGAATCAGACCGATGATGCGTGGCGGCAAGAGACTTGGCGTGCCACCGCCAAAAAAAACGCTTTGTACTTCACTGCCACCGAAACAGTCGCCCCAATAGGCCAATTCCATAAAAAGCGTATCCACATAATCACGAACAAGAGGTGAAGACACCGGATCGACGCCTCGCCCCAATGGGTTGGAAAAAAAAGCACAGTAGCGACACCGCGAGCGACAGAAAGGGACATGGATATATACAAGCATGGGAAATCCTGAACGGCATGCCATGAGAATTTGACACTGCAGTTCGGTGCTTACAGGAATCAACTCTGTGGCTACCGCAACCTGCCAGCCATCACCCTTGGCAAATACGCCTCGTCGAAGTATATTATTTTTTTATTGCACGGCGCAAGTCTGTCTGCTGGGCAGGTGTCGTTCCTAACCACACAGGAGCCCTTATATGGACATACGTTTTCAAAATCTCGGCCCAGACCGGTGGAAAGGTGATATATTGCTGGCCCCTGCCTGTCAGGGTGACGTATTGCCCTCATGCTGCCCCCAACTGGATAAAGCCGTGCCCTGGCTGGCTGTGGCACCAGCCTTGCGCGACTTTACGGGCAAAAAAGAAGAACTCTTGCTGCTGCACGGCCAACCGGAATTACCCATACCACGGGTCCTGGCTGTGGGGCTTGGACGAAGAGAAACTGTTGACTGCAATATCGTACGTAATACTATAGCAAACGCTGTACGTTTCTGCCACAAACGGGGCTATGTTTCTCTTGTTCTGCCCGAAGCACTGCTGGCACCCCTACCAGGCGGAAAGGAACGTTTGCTTGAGGAATGCATCTGCACCGCGCAATTAGCCTTGTACCGCTTCACAAAGCTAAAAAAACCCGATCCAGATGATACTCCCGTCCCACAGTGGCTAGCCGTAGCTTTTGACAGGCCGGAAACATCGGATGCTGGAAAAGCCGCTGCACTGCGTGGTGAAACAGCTGCGAAGGCCGTAACACTGGCCCGTGATTTTGCTGCCATGCCACCCAATTATTTATCACCTGCCATTTTAGCAGAACGTGCAAACGAACTGGCACAAGAAAAGGGGCTTGCCTGTACCGTGTTGGATGAAGAAGCCCTGCGCAGCGAGGGTATGGGATGCCTTCTGGCCGTCGGAAAAGGTTCGTCGCGTCCGCCACGGCTTATTGTGCTGGAGCATGTTCCTGCAGGGTGTGAACAGGACCCCCCCCTCATTCTTGTTGGTAAAGGTATTACCTTTGATTCCGGTGGCATCTGCCTCAAACCTGCGGCCAACATGCATCAAATGAAGGCTGATATGACAGGCGCAGCAGTTGTTTTGGCCACGCTTACAGCTTTAGCCGAAGAGCATATTTCCAACCGTGTTGTAGGATTGCTGGCCTGTGCAGACAATATGCCCAGTGGTGCTGCCATGCGCCCTGGCGATGTGGTATGCGCAGCGAACGGCGATAACGTGGAAATTCAGAATACAGATGCTGAAGGGCGTTTGGCCCTGTGTGATGCTCTCACCTTTGCCCAGAAACACTGGACACCTGCTGCCATTGTGGACATAGCCACCCTCACCGGGGCCTGTGCCGTAGCACTTGGTTCGCAGCTGGCAGGTATCTTCTGCGATGATGCTGCACTCACAGATCGGATTCGCGCTGCAGGTGGAGTCAGTGGAGAGGAATACTGGCCATTACCACTATGGAAGCCTTATAATGAATCTCTCAAAAGCGAAGTGGCTGACATCTGCAACACGGGTCCACGTGAAGGCGGAGCCATCAATGCGGCCCTCTTTTTGCAGCATTTCGTGCAAAAAGGTGTACGCTGGGCACATCTGGATATCGCCGGCGTAGATTGGGCTGCCAAGGCAACCCCACTGACGCCGGTGGGGCCCACTGCCTTTGGAGTACGTACTCTGCTCAATCTTGCCCGGGGAGGCGTACAATGAAGGTTATTCTGATCGGTGCCGGTCCTGGTGATCCTGGTCTCCTGACGATCAAAGGGCGTGAAATGCTCGCCGCCGCTGATGTAGTAGTGTATGACGCATTGGCCAACGAGAGTCTTTTGCAGTATGCCCGCCCTGATGCAGAAAAAATTTATGTGGGGAAGGTGGCGGGCGATCATGCCCTGCCGCAACAGGAAATCAATGCCCTGCTTGTGCAAAAAGCCAAGGGAAATAAAGTGGTAGCCCGGCTCAAAGGAGGAGATCCCTTCATTTTCGGGCGCGGAGGAGAAGAGGCGGAAGTATTGGCAACTGCTGGCGTACCCTTTGAGGTGATCCCTGGAATCAGCAGTACTATCGCTGCCCCTGCCTATGCAGGAATTCCCCTGACACACAGAGATGCGGCATCTTCCGTGACCATTATCACGGGCCATGAAAATCCAGACAAACCCGGCTCCGCCCATAACTGGAAGGCCCTTGCTGCCAGCGCATCCACGCTTGTCTTTGTTATGGGCATGAAGAATCTTCCGGACATCGTGCGCAATCTGATTGCTGCCGGTATGGATTCCACAACTCCTTCCGCACTCATCTACCGCGGCACCACACCTGCACAGCGCAGCCTTGCAACCACACTGGCTGAACTACCTCGTGCAGCAAGGGAAGCTCACTTCACCAATCCTTCCATTATTCTGGTAGGGAAGGTGGCAAGCCTTCGTAACACACTAAACTGGTTTGAGAAAAAGCCTCTTTTCGGTATCAGTGTTGTTGTTACCCGTGCACGAGAGCAGGCCAGCGAGTTGGCCCAAAGCCTGGCTGTACTGGGAGCTGAAGTTATACAATGCCCTACAATCGAAATACATCCTCTTCGTGACTATACTGCGCTGGATACGGCAATAGCCGCACTGAGAAGCTATCACTGGTGCATTTTCACATCAGTCAACGGGGTGCGCTTTTTTTGGCTGCGCATGCAGAAACTCGGATTTGACAGTCGTGCTTTAGGCAATATCAGGATTGCCGCCATCGGTCCGGCCACGGCAGCAGCTTTACGCGACCATGGTATTGAACCCGATGCGATTCCTTCACGCTACATGGCCGAGGGCATAGTCGCATGCCTGCTGTCCAATGAAAACGGCCATGTAGAGGGAAAACATTTTCTTCTGCCGCGTGCAGCCAAGGCCAGGGATGTGCTCCCCAATGAACTGCGAAAAGCAGGCGCCATGGTAGATGTTATCCCCGCCTATGAAACCATACCCGCAAAAGGGCACAAAAACGAGGTTCTGGCACGGTTGGAGGCGGGAACTCTGTCCTGTGTCACGTTCGGCTCATCCTCAACGGTAGAAAACTTTCTCTCTGTCATTCCTGCAGCAATGTTACGCAACCATCCGGAGACAAAACTGGCCGCCATCGGCCCTGTGACCGCAGATACCCTGCGCAGGCATAATCTGCCCTGCGACATTATGCCGGAGAAGTATACTATCCCGGCATTAATAGAAGCACTGCAAACTTTCTTTGCGAGGTAGCCATGCCCTGCAATATCGCCATACTGGCTTCAGGCAGCGGAACCAATGCTCAGGCCATGATTGATAAAGTCGCTGCCGGCCTGCTGGATGTCAATATCGCACTCATCATCTGCAACCGTCCGGGAGCGGGCGTGATCGCACGGGCACAAAGGGCTGGAGTACCCTGCCTAGTGCTGGACCACAGCACCTTTCCAGACAGGGAAAGCTATGATCTCAAGCTGGTAGAGGCATTACATGCAGCCGGGGTGGAACTGGCCGTACTGGCGGGCTATATGCGTCTGCTCTCTGCGACATTTCTAACAGCTTTTCATGGCAGGGTGATTAATCTCCACCCCGCTCTGCTGCCAAGTTTTCCCGGAATTCACGGAGGCAGAGATGCCCTTGCCTATGGAGTCAGGATTTCCGGCTGCACAGTACATTTCGTAGAGGAACAAATGGACAGTGGCCCAGTCATCATCCAGGCAGCAGTACCTGTCAATCCTGATGAGAGTGAGGAAACTCTTATGGAACGTATCCATGCCATGGAGCACCGCATCTATCCACAAGCAGTACAATGGCTGGCTCAGGGACGCATCAGTATTCATGGCCGGCAGGTTCATCTGTCCCCCGGCACGGCATCCCCTGCCGTCAACAATAATGACAGCAGCCTGATCTGGCCACCGCTTGAAGAAGGTTTTTAGCTCCATCAATCAATAATGTGTATAACGAAACGCACATGTTACATAGGGCCTTATCTACAGCCTGTCAGTAGACGACGCTATAGGACATCACCTCCGGCCTGTGGAAGAAAAATTCCACGCGGCGATTCATAGCACGGCTCTGTTCATCAATTCCAGGCTTGAGTGGACGCGTGTCACCATACGCTACAGCACGCATGCGCGTGGGCTTAATGCCGTGTTCCGCAAGATAGTGCACCATGGCAGAGGAGCGTGCTCCAGAAAGCTCCCAAGCTGAGGGATAGGGAGATTTTGCCTCCATACTGTCAGCATGCCCGCGTACCACAAGGTAGAGATTATACTCATTCATCAGCTTCTGAACTGATTCAAGAACGCGCTGTCCCTCTGGCAGAAGTTTTACGCTGCCGGGGGGGAACATCACATCTGAATTAACACGCAGCTGAATGCCCACATCATCGGCGCTGATGCCGGATGCACTTTGCGGCACAGCATCAGCCATGAGCATCTGTTTCATTTTCTGTGCTATGGCGTAATGAGATTTCTCCACTTCACTGATCTTCAGATCGCGGGCATCAATTTTATCCGTATTCTGGATAAAGGGATTGTTGGAAACTGGCGATGTGGCGCTGGAGTCGAAATTTCGTTCGCCCCGGAAATAGGCTGCCAACCCTGCCTTGGTTTCCGGTGGAACCATGTTCAATATCCACATGAGCAGAAAAAAAGCCATCATGGCCGTGACAAAGTCAGCATAGGCAACTTTCCATGCACCGCCCATTGGGCCCTCCTCACTGTTTGGTTGCGGCCTGCAGCCGTTCCACCTGATATGGAGTATGCCGATACCCCGCACTAGGGTGATAGCATAACGCATACCCCGGGGTGATGTAAAACCTGATTCTCATGGCATTCCGCCGGGCTATGTAAAACAAAAGGCGCAACGAACAGCAGCCGTGCGCCTTTCAGAATATAATTTTTCGTTGTATTAACCACTCTTTAACTTTTCTTCCATTTCGGCAAAAGTCGGACGGAAGGGATAGGGTATGGCACGGCGACCGTATTCCACGGCAATCAATGGCGTGGAACCGCGAATGGCAGCGGCCACGGCCTCCTTGATGGCATGGTAATAAAAATGCTCTTCCGCTGCAAAATTCTCCAGCTTGGAACCCATAGGGCCAAAAAAGCCATAACAGGCCAAAATACCCAAAAAGGTACCCACCATGGCTGCGCCGATATGATGCCCCAGCACTTCCGGCGGCTCGTTGATCTTCCCCATAGTTACAACAACACCGATAACGCAGGCAACAATGCCCATACCAGGCAAGGATTCGGCCATATGCGAAACGGAATGCGCGGGCAACAGACTCTCTTCCTGAATGGTTTCAATGTCCAGATCCATGAGGCTATCAATATCCGCGGGGTCGCCCGTAGTCAGATAGACACGCAGGGTATCTCCAATAAAGTTGACGACGGTACTGTTCTTTGTGACATTTGGGTACTTGGTGAAAATAGGGCTGGATTCCGGTTTCTCCACATCGCTTTCAATGCTGATAACGCCATCACGATGCATTTTGGAAAAGAGTGCATAGAGCAACGCAAGTGTTTCCAGATAACGTGCTTTACTGGAACCAGGATCGGCAAAGAGTCGCTTCAGATTTTTGAGAATAAGACCGAATGTATATTTTGTCTGCCCGGCAAAAAACGCTCCCAATCCACTGCCCAAAATGATAAGAAGTTCGGCAGGTTGCACCATCACGCCCCAATCGCCATGGGACATGGTATAGCCCCCAGCTACGCAACCGCAAACGATGATGATGCCTATAAGTAAATACATTACCGTACCTGTATATGGAGTCGTTGCAGGGCAACTATCGTTTACTACGTCAAGAGACTAAAAATCTTTAGCCCTGCAAGGGGTATATATCATCGTCAAAGACACAATTTCACACCCAGCACACTGGCAGATGCACATCCTGCCACTGCGCTGGAAAGATATCGTACCCCCCTTCTTACCTGCGACAAATATGATTCTATCATGCCATTCTCCATACCGCAATGCTCGCGCACTGCTTTCGGGGGGATGACGCACAAACAAGTTTTACGTTACAAACAGCCAATGAAAACTCCCCCCTCAACCGTCCAGAGATGCAGGCTACCACCGGCCCTGATGTTCCAAGGCACCAGCTCAAATGCGGGCAAAAGCCTCCTCACGGCGGCACTGTGCCGTCTGCTGAGCAGAGAGGGACTGCGCGTAGCCCCCTTTAAAGCTCAGAACATGTCGCTTAATTCCTTTGTGACTGCCGACGGCGGAGAGATGGGCCGCGCCCAGGCAATACAGGCCGCGGCGTGTGGGCTTGATGCGGATGTTCGTATGAATCCCGTATTGCTCAAGCCCACATCGGACACGGGTTCGCAGGTTATTGTGCTTGGCAGGCCCGTAGGGTACATGCGCGTGAAAGCATACTTTCACTACAAGCCGCAGGCATGGAAGGCCGTATGCCGAGCTTATCGCAGCCTCGCAGCAGAAGTTGATGTCATGGTGCTGGAAGGCGCTGGCAGTCCTGCTGAAATAAACCTTCGGCAGCATGACATCGTCAACATGCGTATGGCCCGCTATGCCGGGGCCAAGGTTGCCCTGGTGGCGGACATTGACCGCGGAGGTGCATTCGCGGCTCTGGCCGGAACCATGACACTGCTGTCACGGACTGACCGGGCCAGGGTGGCGGGTTTCGTTCTCAATAAGTTTCGAGGGGATGCTTCACTGCTCGATACTGCTCTGCAAACCGTCAGTCGCCGCACAGGAAAACCATTCCTTGGCATTGTGCCTATGCTGGACAATTTGTGCCTTCCTGAAGAGGATTCTGTAAACTTCAAGGCCGGGCTGACGCCCGGTTTCTGTCGGGATAGCACATCCGTAAACACAGCGTGCGTTGATATTGTCGTTCCGGATTTGCCGCACATAAGTAATGCCACCGATTTGGATTCTCTACGTGCCGAATCATGCGTAAACGTGCGCATTGTACGTCGCCCTGAGCAATGGGGAACTCCGCATATGGTAATAGTGCCGGGCAGCCGCAACACAGTTGAAGACATGCGCTGGCTGCGTACTGTCAACCTTGAAGAACGCATCAGATCGTTTGCCAGTGACTGCCTTGAAAAAGGACATGGCATGCTCATTGGCATCTGCGGCGGTCTGCAAATGCTGGGCACACAGATCGACGATCCATTGAACCTGGAGTCGGGGGGACTCGAGCAGGCTCTTGGCATTTTGCCACTATCTACGCAACTTCACGCCACAAAATGCTTGCGTCGAACAACGTGCATACCTGATGTATCACTTGTGGGAGGGATAAAAAAAGTATTCCTCACCGGCTATGAAATCCACCACGGCGTAACAATTATGAATAAAACCCCTTGCAGGACGTCAGAAACATCACTGCGTGAACTTCTGCATGATACCGACGGGCGCCCACTGGGATGGGGACAGTGCGACAAACAAGGGTGTGCCCGCATATGGGGAACCTATTTACACGGTCTGTTTGACACCGATGTCTTCCGCCACGAATTGCTCAACACCATAAGACGTGAAGAAGGATTGCCTGTGATGCCAGGGCAACCCTATAAGCTAGGATCAGAACTGGACCGGCTTGCCGATACGGTAGCGTCGGCATTGGACATGCCTGCCATCTTTGCCTTGCTGGGCGTGGGATAATGACTCAGCATCATGTCGTCAGGCATAGTTGATTCTGTGCCCAGAGCTGCCACAGGCAATTATGTTTTCCACTGACTCAATAACACTCCAGCAAGAATCAGCAAGGCGCCACCGTATTGCACGGGTAGCAGCCTTTCACCAAGCAAAGTCACACCACAGAGAAGGGCGAATACGGGAATAAGGTTCACATAGGCGGCGGCTTTTCCCGCTGAAAGCCGCTTGACGCCAAAGTTGTACATGCCATAGCCGGCAAAGGTCACAATCCCGCCAAGATAGAATACACATGCCCATGGCAGCCATGATGGAAATACTCTGCCAAGGGAAAGCAATACCTCTGTTTGCGGAACAAACAATGTCAACAGGCAAAAAAAGACCATGCCTACGGCCGACTGTGCTGCAGTAATAGTCATGGCTCCATACACGCCTGAAAGGTAACGAGCCAGCACGGTATAGCCCGCAGCACAGCACATGGCCAAACCTTCGAGCATATTACCCAGCAGGGGATTAACAGCTTTTTCACCAGACTCTGCAGCCAGAGAGAGCCAGACTACACCGGTCACAGCCAGGAAAAAGCCGATCCACATGCGTTTTCCCGCCCGTTCATGCAGAAAGATAAATGCCGCCGCTGCAACCAGCAAGGGCAGTAGCGAGGTAATCATGCCCGCCTGTGAGGCTGTGGTCAGCCTTAGGGCATGTGTTTCAAAGAGAAAGTACAAACAGGGTTCACACAGCCCCATGAGAAGCAAAGCACCCCAGTGGCCATAGGTCCGCAGTTCACGCCAGATACGTGGCCACAGCGGTAGAAAGACCGCACACGCCACAGACATGCGGCCAGCCATGGTCTGCTGTGGGCTCAAAGCAGTCAGTGCGACGCGCAGAGCGACAAAGGTGGAACCCCAAAAGGCCATGGCTGTCAACAGAGCCAGATGCGGTGCAAGGCGTCGGATGACAGCGCACATGGGACAGAGCCGTTCCTCCTGAATAATGACAGATGCTTTTTACAACAGCCTATGGTACATTCTCCTGAAGTTCAAGTCATTGAGGTCATCGGCAACTTCCTGCAGAAAAGGCAGAGCAGATGGGGAAAGAATGAAAACTGTATTCTGTCTTGACGACAAGATGCGCTATCTGATCCTGCTCAAGGTTGCAGTGCGCTCCCTGCGTGCCATACAGGGAGATGAAGCCCCCTGTCTCTGCCTTTATGCCGGACATGATTCCGCCATGCTTGATGCTCTAGCTGCGGAACGCATTCCTGTAGCACGTTACACGCCGCGACTTGATCCTTCCGGCTTTACCCCCCTGGGAAAGGCCTGTGCAGGGTGCTTCCTCAAGCTCGAATTGGCACTGGTGCCCGAACTGGCCAACGATGATATGGCCCTGTACTGTGATACGGATGTTCTTTTTTATCGCCCGTTGGAAGAATTGTTTACCCAAAGGCCCACCTATATGGGAATGGCGCGCGAATACACAGCTCCATTCTACCACGAGCACAAAACGCTTTCCTATACCTACAGGCAGCAACGCTATGTGGTGCCCATGCCTTTTCCCATCTGGACTTATTCCAGTGGTGTTTCCTTGTTTAATCTGACAAGGCTTCGCAAGCACGGCCTTATTGACCATTTTCTGGCATTTTGCGCCGAAAACGAGTCTCGCATCGGCAATTTGGATCAATCCCTGCTCAATTATTTTTTTGGAAAGCGCATCACGAGGCTTGACGATTGCTGGAACTGCCCCCCCTACCGCAACGAGTGCCGCGATACTGCCCACATTGTGCATTTTCACGGCCCTAAACCTTGGGAAACAGGAAATAGTAGATTGGCCGACTTGCGCATCAACCACTTTACTTACATGCGTGACGTGTGGATGGATTACCTAACTCCTGAAGAACGCGAGCTTGTACACAGTTTTTGCTGACACTGTTATTTTTTTCGCCATACAGCCTTCCTGTGTGGCCTGAAGTATTTGACGCAATAGCCGATAAGAGGGACACTAACGTGCTATGGCGTTACAGGACGGGTCCCAGCCAGGGGCCTTCGATTTTGCTCTGGATGGCTTTAGCATTGAGCAGTCTGAACGACGCCAATTATCAAGGGAGGCTTCCATGACGGAAACAATGGATGCGGCGCACGCGCCACAACAGGAGACGCAGATTCACGACGAGCAGGAGCACGAGGATGACCTCATCCAGCTGGTCACCTTCCGTATCAGCGAGGAAGAATTTGGCGTGGACATCCTTTCCGTACAGGAAATCATACGACCCATCCAGATCACTATGGTGCCACACGCTGCAACCTTTATTGAAGGCGTCATCAATCTGCGGGGTAAAGTCATCCCGGTTATTAACATGCGCACACGCTTCAGCCTGCCCTCTGTAGAGCACGATAGCAACACGCGCATCGTTGTCATGGAATTCAACCAAAAGATTGTAGGGATCTTGGTGGACGGCGTTTCAGAGGTTCTGCGTATTCCCTCCTCCACCATTGAGCCAGCCCCTCCAGTGGTGTGTGGTGTCGGTTCCGAATATATCAGGGGAGTAGGCAGACTGGCTGACCGTCTGTTGATTCTACTTGACCTCGACACATTATTGAGCGACATGAGCGCTGAAGCTGCATAATCAGGTCATTGCACCGGAACGACCGGGGTAAGACCTGTCAGTATTGAAGGGCAAGTTTCCGAGCCGCTGCAGGAGGCCTTATGTCCATGCGTCTTTCCCGGTCCATTGTGGGAGAAGCGGAAGCCCGTGCCGTAAGTCGTGTACTTCTTGAAGACGGCTACCTTGGCATGGGGGCTGAGGTGTGTCGATTTGAAGAGGACGTGGCACGCTATCTCGGCGTGAAACCACAGCAGATTGTCACAGTTAATACCGGCACAGCAGCTCTGCATCTGGCAGTGGAGGCTGTAGCGGCACAATGCCATGTCAAGGGGAGGCAACCTGAAGTACTTGTGCCTTCGCTCACCTTTGTTGCTTCTTTTCAAGCCATTACAGCCGCCGGTTGCGTACCGGTAGCCTGTGACGTCCTCCCCGATACAGGCACGCTTGACATTGAAGATGCTGCTCATCGCTTGACCCCTGCGACCATCGCCGTCATGCCCGTTGATTACGCCAGCAACCCCTGGCACATTGATGACGTGCTTGCTTTCGCACACAAAAATGGCTTGCGTGTTGTGGAAGATGCAGCCCATGCCTTTGGCTGCAGAAGTCTTGGACGCAAGGTTGGCAGTTTTGGAGACGTAGTCTGTTTCAGTTTTGACGGCATAAAGAATATCACCTGTGGCGAAGGCGGCTGCCTTGTATCTTTTGATGCAGAAGTGGCACGCATGGCTTCTGACGCTCGCCTGCTTTCTGTAGAAAATGATGCGCAAAAACGTTTTGCCGGAACGCGCTCCTGGGATCCGGATGTCAAACGACAGGGCTGGCGCTATCATATGAGTAACCTCATGGCCGCCATCGGACGTGTGCAGCTGGGCAGACTGGAAAAAGAATTTATTCCCTCCCGTCGCAGACTGGCAGCCATCTACGAACAACGGCTCGCCGGCGTGAACGGGCTGGCCTTGCTCAAGACAGATCCAGAAGATTTTGTGGTACGCCACATTATGCCCGTACGCATCCTGCGGGGACGCAAAGATGCTGTAAAAAAAGTGCTGGCTACCCGGGACATCCCTACCGGCGTGCATTACAAACCCAATCACCTGTTGAGCTATTTCAAAAAAAGTGCCCGATCGCCCCTGCCTGCGACGGAACAGCTCTACAATGAACTTGTAACGTTACCGCTGCATCCAGGCCTGATACCACAGGATGTGGAAGAAGTTTGCGCTGCAGTCAGGGCTGCCCTGGATTAACGGTTCCAACCATGAATAATAGTCTTTTGACGCAGGGTTGGGCCGATCTGCGTACATTTGTGCGTGATCTGCTGGCACGCCGCTGGGTTCGCTTTGGCCTTGTGGGTGGGGCTGCTACCCTGTGCTATGGCCTTTTGGGCCTGTTTTTCGTCACTATCTGTGCCCTGCCGGCGTTACTTGGTAATGCTTTGGCCTATGCCATCAGTTTTATTGTTTCGTACTGCGGTCAATGCCTCTGGACGTTCCAGGCCGGAGGGACTGACGCACACCATGCCATGCTGCCACGCTTTGCAGCAACGCAAGGCATTGGGCTGGGCTGCAATTCCTTAATCATCTGGCTGCTTATGACTGCTGGTATGCGCTATGAAACAGCCATGCCCATAGCCGTATTGCTTGTACCCGTTATGGTCTATACACTGTGCAAATACTGGGTATTCCGGACAGCCGCCCTCGGCAAAAAGAACGCTGTTTGTAAAGAAGACCCTCAAACAAAATAATTTTTCCCTGGGTCACGTGCGCGCCACCAAGGAGAATCCATGTCTGCTCCTGCCGTTTCTGTAATAATGAACTGTTTGAACAGTGCTCATGATTTGCGTCAGGCCATGGATAGTCTCATGTCCCAGAGTTTTACTGATTACGAAGTAGTCTTTTGGGACAACTGCTCAACTGACGAGAGTCCTTCCATCGCGCTAAGCTATGGCGAACAGGTGCACTATTTTAGGGGGGCTGATACTGTACCCCTGGGACAGGCACGCAATCTGGCACTAGCCCAGGCTCAAGGACGCTATCTGGCCTTTCTGGACTGCGACGACCTGTGGCTACCGCACAAACTGGAACGTCAGGTAGCGCTGTTTGCAGCAAATCCCAGGGTAGGGCTGGTCTGTACGGATACAGAGATTTTTGACGGCAGACGTAGCATCCGAAAAATCTTCACTGAGAGCGCACCAGCCAGGGGCATGGTTTTTGCCGAGCTGCTACAACGGCAGTGGATTTCTATGTCTTCGGCCATGCTGCGGCGCGAGGCCCTCACAGCCCTTTCACCTCAAGGCATAGCACCAGGCACAGGAATTAACGGCGGCTGGTTTGACGAAAGCCTCAATGTTTGCGAGGAAGCCGATGTCTTCTACCGCATAGCCCACGACTGGGAGCTGGATTATGTGGACGAAGCCCTGACACGCTGGCGCATACATGGTGGCAATACCACGTTCCGCAAGTTCGGACAATTTGCGGATGAAACCCTGCAGATTCTCAAAAAGCACCTTGCCCTGTACCCCAGCTATGCCGTGGAGCATGCGGATCTTGTGGAACTCCTTACCCGTCGCGCTGCCTTCCAAAAAGCTGTGGCTCTCTGGCGTGAAGGAAACAATGCCGCCGCACGCGAAATTATACGCCCCTGGCGCAACGCTGGACGTAAATACGGACTGTTCTGGTGGGCAACTTTTCTGCCCGGTACCTGTTTCGACTTGGCGGCGCGGCTCTATTTTGCCCTGCCGGCGAGACTGCGTGCATAGATGTAGTCCGCAAACAAACACACATCCCACCCAGAATGTATTGCGACAGGACTGGAGGACATGTTCGAGTGCAAGAATTATTGAAAACAATACTGCAAGGTGTGGTCAATAATGGGCTCACACATAAAATACTCCATCATCACTGCTGTTTTTAACGGAAAAAAGTACCTTTCCCGCCTCATGGCATCTGTATTCAAACAGTCGTACCCGAATATCGAGTGGATTGTGCAGGACGGAGGCTCCACTGACGGCACTTTGGAGCTTCTGCGCCCGTATGAAAACAGGATACGGCTTGTCTCGGAGCCTGACACGGGCGTTTATGACGCCTGGAACAAAGCCATAGCCCGCGCCACGGGCGACTGGGCACTCTTTCTGGGGGCAGACGACTTTCTGCTCAGCCCGCAGACCATTGCCCAGTGCCATCGGCATGTGCTGAACCTGCCACCAAGCATTGACATGGTCTTTGGTGCGTTGTTCATGGGTCATGACGGAAAGCCAGAAGGTCTTGTAAAGCGCACCCTATGTCAAGCGTACCACATGATGCTGATGGACGTGGGCATCCCTTTTCCTGCCACCTTCACGCGCGTACCTCTGCTGCAAAGGGTGGGCTTCGACCCGAACTTCAAGATCGCCGGGGACTATGACATGGTCGCCCGCGTTCTTACAGACGACAATTTAGCCCGTATCCCTATCATCGTCAGCTATATGGAAATGGGCGGCATCAGCGGCACTAGAAATAACTGTACACTCCTGGAAGAGCGCATGCGCATCCTTTTCCATCGCATAGCGCCAAAGGCGCGCATTTTCATGGAGGCTTGTGCCAACCATCTGCTTGATGACGACGAAAAACTGGAAGACACGTTGCAATAGTATGCCAATCCATGTTGGCAGATACTTGACACTTGCTTCGTTGTCGTTACGGCGTTGCAAATTCCCAAAGTAGTTGTTTTCAGAGGATTGGTGCGTGCAACAACGGCCAAAGGGCGCTAAACCATAGCGAGCACTGTTTCCATGGCCTCAAACACTGCCGCAACGGGAACATCCTCAATGGGATAGGGAGCGTCTGCATAATACAAATTACGAGCTGATATGGCGCAGGTCGGCGGATAGACCGTGCGGACGCGGGGAGCCACTTCCGCCGGATAGGGATGAAAACGGCCCCTGTGCTGCCCGTTAGCAACAATGACCGTAGGCACATCCCATGTGGCCCCCATATGTGCACCGACGCTGTCATTGCTGACAACCAGAGGTGCATGAGCCAGAAGGGCGGCCAATTCCACCAGACTCGTCTCTACTAGAGGGACAGACACATCCCCACAAAGCCCCTGAACGACAGTGATAGCTTTAGCAGCGTCCGCGCCACCTGTGAGCAGAACTTTTTTGCCAAACATGTTAGCAACGCGACGCGCAACCTGTGCAAAACATGCCGCTGGCCAGCGCTTGGAGGGTGAGCTTGCCCCCATAAACAGAACGGGGCTGCCCAAAAACCGACGTAAGGGTTTGGCCAAACAAATGCACAGTCGTTCAGGGAATGTCTCCTGATACGATGGTCGGTCAGCATAGGAAGCACCAAGATAGGCCAAAAATTCCCAATTACGCTCTGTCTCAAAGGGAAAGGACTTCGAGGGAGGAACCAACTCCGTGTAACGGCGGTTGAAGAAAGCCAGAAGATGAGGCTGGATATTTTGCGGCGGACAGTCAAATCCGACAGCTCGGGACGCTGCGGCAGCCATGATGCAACTATCACCGATATAATCACGTGAAAACGTCGGTTGCATCGCGCAATGAAAATGTTGCGCGTGCAGTTCTTGTAATAGCCCGTGACGATAGCGGATATTCCGCATGAATGCGTCGCGTGACACAGGAATGAAGTCATCAAAACACTCTTTATCCAATGCTTCTGCAAGCTCCTGCCAGACGGCATTGCCGCACAGGACAAGCCTTTCTCCCGCAAAATCCGGCACAGAGCGCAATGCCTTAAGCGCGTGCCGGAATAACATATAGTCCCCGATGGCGTCCACGCGTACAATGAGCACCCCGCCATCTTCAACCCGTTGTTTGGGCCAGACAATACGCGCATCTGCCTGAAGCAACGCTGCGACCTGTTTGAGTTCTCGCATATGTGATGCATTCATGGTCTGACCTCGCTTGCTGTTATCTGGCTGCATGGCTGCCAACAAAGGGTTATCGGTGCGGGGTGTGAACGAAAATGGCCGTCCCGCGCCCCACACCTACGGAATCGGTTGTGACAGCGCGACGCGGCATTTACTTTCTTTTACCGGTATGCCACCTTACCTCATCAGCAGGTTGACATTACTTTTCACGCCAGCCCAACTGCAACCCCTGTAACCAAGCGGTACACGCATGCTTGCTCCCATAGCTGTCTTTGCTTTCAACAGACCAGACCTCTTGCGACAAACGCTTGACGCTCTGGCGGGAAATGCTCTGGCGAAGCACTCTTCCGTCACCATCTTTTGTGATGGCCCACGGCATGAGCAGGAGGAACCTGCAACTCGTGCTGTGCGCGCCGTAGCCCGACACACTCAGGGCTTTGCCGCGCTGGAAGTGGTAGAACGTCCGCATAACTTGGGCTGTGCCGCTTCCATCATTGACGGCCTCATGTGCATGTTCACAAAGCATGAGCGTCTTATAGTCATTGAAGACGACATTTTGTGCTCACCATACACCCTGTCCTTTCTCAATGAAGGGCTGGAACGCTATCAGGACTCCCCGACGGTATGGAACATCGCAGCCTGGTCGCCACCGCCGGCCATCTTCATTGTGCCTGAGGGCTACCCCTATGACGTCTATGCCGTACCGCGCTTCAACTGCTGGGGCTGGGCCTCATGGCGGGACAGAGTACTGTCGGTGGACTGGCATGCCGCCGACTTTTCCGCCTTTGCAGGGAATCCATGGCTGCACCGCGCCTTCAACGCGGGCGGTGCTGACCTGACACCCCTGCTTTTCGGCCAGATGGGCGGGAAGCTGAACACTTGGGACATTCTCATGGATTACGCGAGGTTCCGGCAAGGACGCATTGGCATCAACCCTGTGCGCGCCTATACACACAACCTTGGCATGGGTTGCGGAACACACACGACGCGACGTACCGGACGCTTTGATACCAATATTGCCGCAGCTCTGCCCCCGTCCAGTGATTTTCGCTGGCTGGAGCACATCTTTGTAGATCAGGACATACTGTCTGCCTATAGTGAGGCCCTTTGCCCTGCCCACCATGCGGGAGATACCCAGCATCCTGCGCAAGCACGCCTGCAAGGCATACGGGCAGCACGGCGCGCAATCGTCGAAAAGATGGCTCGGCTCAACATTCCTCCTGAGCGCATCTGCCTGCTTACAGGACTTGACCAGGAGGAGGTGCGGCTGATGCTCATTGAACTGCGACGCGAAGGGCGGCAGCACTAAT
>CAJOMG010000006.1 GCA_905235595.1 uncultured Desulfovibrio sp.
GGTTCATCCCCACGCGTGTGGGGAACACTTCAGCCCAGCAAGGCACATTTCAGACTCATACGGTTCATCCCCACGCGTGTGGGGAACACCTGTGTTTCACCCGCTGACTTTCTTCCTGGCGCGGTTCATCCCCACGCGTGTGGGGAACACGGCTCTTGCCCAAAAGACTTGCATTGATGTAACGGTTCATCCCCACGCGTGTGGGGAACACTCTTATTAAAAACATTTTTAATAACGCAAGCTTATATTATCTTTACAATTCTACCGATTCTTCTGCTTGATCTGTTTGATTCACAGGGAAATATTTCACCAACAAAAAACCGTCCATATCCGTCGGTTCCCGACGATTATAACCTATCGTTCGAAATTCAAATCCCGATTCGTTACCGACACTCCATGCCATGACTGCGTTGCCGTCTTCCAGATCTTCCGACAACGTTTTCCAAAGCCGTTCCCGCACCTTGACGGAATAATGTCCTATATACACACCTGCCCGCACTTCCAGCAACCAGCGTGACAAGAATCCGCGTAATCGGAGCGGCACGGCCTCAGTTACGATGACCAACATCGCCTATTGCCTCCTTTTCAGGAATAGCCACCGGCATGGCCTCAGGGGGTGGCGACGGCAAAATCTCACCAGCAGATGCCAGTATTTTTTCCATGACGGGAATAATACGCCGTAGCAAACGCTGCTCACGAAACATATCCCGGCAGCGCAAACGCACCTCTCTAGGGATGTTTCGACTTTTTTTTGCTACAATCTGAAAAGCAGCGGGAATAACTGTGTCAAATTTGAACAAGTCGGCAATATCATACACAAAGGAAAGCGGCTTACCTGTATGTATGAATCCGATGGCAGGTGCATAACCCGCCGCCAATACGGCTGCCTCGCACACACCATATAGGCAATGATTGGCGACACTAACGGCCTGATTAAGAGGATCAGCAACATCCCATTCTTGTGGGTCATAGCTGCGTTTTCCCCAAGAGAGTCCGTAGCGTGAAGCCAGCATCTTATACATCGCCTTGACCCGTGCCCCCTCAATACCTCGCAACTGTTCAATACTGCGTTTTTGCGGGCTTTCTTCTCCGAAACGAAAACGATACATGGCCCGTACCACCTTAAGCCGTAGGTTGTCGTCCAAGGCCAGTTTGGCCTGATACAACAGCCGATCAGCCCGTGCTCCACCAGGCTGACCAGCGGAATACAGCCGCACGCCCCCTTCGCCAATCCATAGCAACAGAGTGCCACAATCTGCAGCTAAGGCCACCGCAGCATGGGTTACTGTGGTTCCTGGCTCCAACAGCAGGCAGGCCAACCCACCAATAGGGATTTGCATACGTGTGCCACCTTCGTCCACAAGCACAAACGCACCGTCTTCGACATCCAACCGACCATAGCGCAAGAAGAGCATGGAGCTACGCTCCTTGATGGGGATGACGGCAGAATCAAGGCGCATTATGGTGTGTTCCCTGATGCCATATGATGCGCCGCAAGCTGTACTGCCTAGCCGCAGATGCAAAGGACAGCGGCATATCTGACACACTGTCCTCCCCAGTCACAAAGGAAGGGGCTTCTTCCATCCATACTAAATCATAAAGAGGACACGGTAGGCATTGACGCCCGGCTTCTTCCTCAGTGGGAAAAAGTCCGACAAAGACCGGAGCCGAAGGAATACAGCACTTACGCCCCAGCCACAATCCCCAGACTGGATCTTCTAGTGCCGCAGCTGCCTGTTCCAGCACAGGACGATTTCCAGAAAGAAAGACACAAAATGCTGCGTCCAGCAGATACTGGCGACGCGTGATATGACAGTCCTTGCTGCCACCTCCTGCCTTTGGGGTATCCAGCACGGTATGATAATCTTCCAGCCGCCGCACGGTCAGTTTCCTTCCCCTACATAAACGCGGCATCACTACAGCCTTCATGTGCAGATCGGTGCAACGGCCAAGCCAATTCTGTTCATCTTCAGAGCCACGCGGCAGACCAAGGGCTGCGCAGATCATACCCATGACGGCGCTGCGCGAGGGAAGCAAATCCGTGTTGCGTCGGTTAAACTGGCTTGTTGTTCCCCAAGACTGTAGTGGCCCTTCGAGACGCAGAACCAGACATGCCTTGTCAACGCACATGTTGGGCCACCACCTTCAGTATCTTTGCCAGAGGCATGTCGGGCAAGCGGCATTCAACCGCAGCTGTAATACCCCATGTATTTTGCAGGCGGGCGTATTCTTCCTCCAGCTTTTGGCGGGACGCCGCAATAATCCCGCCTTTTGTCCACACGGGTTCCTCGAATGCATTGACGAGCTGTACGGGATGGCCCTTTTCCCGCACAATGGCAAGCGCGAAGGAAGGCAGAGTGGCAGCATGCATGGAATTGTGACGGGCCGCTGGCATAGCTGTAAGTGTTGCGCGAACAAACAAGCTGAGCACCTCCTGTCTTTCTTCAGTTGTGAGACAGCCAAGATGCGCTTTGTCCTCCAGCATATCCAGATTCAGAGCTGCAAAACGGTAGAAGGTTGCTGAATTGAATTCCAGCGTACCTGTCATACCAGCCCCGGCGTCTTCAGCGTCTTCAGGCTTCAGGTCGTCCACAGCGGAAAAAAAATCAATTTCATTGGACACACGGTGTGTGGACAGGGCATGGCCAAACATAGCCGCGCCTTCCAGCGTCAGGGTATGGTCTGAAGCAACCATGCGGCCGAACAGGGCAATATCGGCGGCATCGCCGGGCAAAACCTTTCCTAGAGCTTTTACTGCCTTTTTGGCGTCCTTGTTTTCTGCGTATGCGTCAGCCAGCAGGTCAAGCTCCTGTGGAGAAGAGAAAAAGAGGGTCTTTATCCGGGTAGGCGGGTTATCCAGTTTGGCAAGGGCCTCACCCATCTTTTCCGCCCCTTGTTGCGCTTCATCTTGTGAAAGACCACGTTGCGTCAACCTGTCACGCAAAGGCTCTATGATCAGACGTGTGCGGTGGCCGGCAAAACGCTGCGGTGATTCCTCCGCCATCATCTTACGAATAGCGCGCTTCCAGCACTGACTGGACACGCGAGCACGGGGTACATTGCCAAACACGGCTGTCTTGGGCGAACCGAAATCGTCACGATTGAGACAAGCCACAGGCACGGACTGGAGAATATGCAGTTCAAGATGTCGCATAATGCTTCCTTTGAATAGGTTGACTAGTGTATTGGTTGAAGGAGCAGCATACCGAAACCGAAACCCTTGGCGCTGCCGACGCCTTTGCGGAAAGCTGAAGCAAAACGCTCCCTGTCCGTCACGGAGAGCACGCCGCGAAAACGGACGCCCACATGCAGACCATCGACACCATGGCGGCGGAAGTGATGTCGTCCTGCCGAATCCACGGCCAAAGGAACGCCCTCTTCCAGACAAAAACCGTGTTGGCCACCCTTGACTTTCAGCCAGAGGCGCTGTTCGTTTTCATGTAGTATGGGGACACGTTTGCCGTTTTTGCGTCTCTCTCCATTGGCATCGCGTATAACCAGCTTACGTGTGGGATTCGCCAGCAGGTCGAAGCGATAACGCTCATGCTCCAAAAAACTGGGCGAGATTTCCTTCACATCCCATCCAGAGACGGGACACCAGTCAGGCCGCTCGGGCATAGGACCGGAAAGGAGGTAAACGCGGCAACCGCCCTCCAACCAGTCCAGGCGTAAAAGAAAATCCCTTTCCGCATCAGGCATGCCGAGAAAGCACTGCCATACGGCCCTGTGCCAGTCGTAGTTGTCTAAAAGGCGGCAAACCTCTAAATCATCTTTACTAAGCGTAGCGCGCGCAAGCCAGGTCATGATGCTGCCTCCCCTTCGGTGCTGTCGGTCTTTCCTATCGCCCAGAAAGATCGGGCCCAGGCTTCGCGTGCTCGTGGCCAGCTGGCCAGATCCTTTTCCAGCTGGGCATAGTTGACAGGAACACCTTTACTCTTGGCGTAGAGCACGATACGTGCAACACGCCCACATATCTCCTCTGCGTCAGCGGCAAGCATCCAGCTAAACTTACGAGCCACGGGACCGGGAGCGAAATTATTGTCTACCATTATCCATGGAAATTCGTCCGTGTTGTTGCAGAACTCACGGCAGGTATCGCCCAAATTTCCTGCAAAACAGTTTTGGGGATGACTGGCGAAGAGTCCGGCCACAGTGCGTACGGCTCGGGCACCTGGCGTTTGACCGATGCCACCAAAAGGTGCCAGCAACGGCCAGGCCCGCATTTCCTTGGCCGGTATCAACCCCTGGCGCAGGGTAGCGAGAACACCACGGTTTTCCTTGTTACGCAGCAAAAAATCCATGAGGTTCATGCCTCATCCTCCTTATGGAGTTCCAATATCTTGTTCGTCTGGGAAAATAATACTTTTTCACCTGCTACAAAGGCTCGTAACTGGCGTTCGTTGTTGCCCCGACAGGCTGATGTGTAAGCATTGAGGGCACTTACCTGCAGCATTTTTCGCCAAGTAACTTTACAGGGCATATACGCATCTGTGCCAAGCGCATCCAATGTTGCCATGAGCAGGAAAAGATTACGTTCCACGCTGGTCCAGTAGTCGCGGGATGCTTGCGCACGAAGCATGGTGCGTTCTTTATTGCGGTTGCTTCCGGCCAATTTCAAACGGGTTGCCCAACCACCGTCCAGAACGGTGCGCCAGCGTTCCATGGCAAAGGCCAGTCCTTCACGCTCAGTATCTTCGGCCCGTTTTACCTCATGAGCGTAAAGCTCGTGTCCTTCCGTGCGAAAGAGAGGCGCAGGGACATGAAAGACAGATTCAACCACATCTACAATATTTGCCTGATCGCGCGCCAATCCTCCGACCACCAGATCCACACCTTTGGCATCATTGTCATCCGCATGGGTCAATGCCAAACATCCACCAGGAGTATGTGCCCCTCGTTGCACGGTGAGGGCGTGCAGCTGCCGCCAGATGCTCTTGCTGGGCTGAACGCCAAGCGTCATACGTTCATCAGCATCATTTTCCCCCATGCGTAGGACAACGGTGGCGCTGGGTTCTGGGGGGAAATCCTGATTGGCAGTGTTGAAAGCCGGATATGTTAAGCCGTTGCCCAACAGCATGGAGGTACCGTCATGTTGCAACAAAACGGCACGTGACAACGGAACCATACGCCCCAAAAAAGTGCGCGTGGCATTGCGCACGGCAGCCTCGTCTTGAGGGCTTTGGGGAAACATTTCCCAGATCGGGCGACCACGCCAGTCGTCTCCAAGGGTGGCGTAGTCACGCAAGCAATCTGCAGAAAGCAGATTCAGCCATACGGTCTCCGGGAGATCTGTTCCCCGCACAAAGGTGTGCAGCATGGAGCCAGGGACGCAAGGCGCGTCACTGGAATAGCGGTCCATGGTCTGTCCGTTCCACGCAACACTCCCGGTACTGCCACCGGGACTGAACATCTGAAACGTCAAAAGATCCAATGCCATCTTTTCCGACCCGACGACCCGACGCGGGTTAAGGGCCTCATGGTCGAAGAGCGTGGAGTTGTTGCCAGAGGCCAGGGCAAAATCCAGTTTGGATGTCGGCGTCGACTCCCCATTTTTGGCGGCGTTACGTAATCCAGCTATCTGCAGGAAGGGCTTTTCGGGATGAAAGAGCTCGAAGCTGTCCCGCCACTGCGTAAGGTAGCAGGCGACGGCTTCAGAGAGACGCTTCCGGCAACCTTGCCAGGCCGTGAAATTCTCTGGAATGCCCAGCGCAGCGTGAGCCACGCATAGCAGGAAACGCATAAGCGCTACTCTTTCATGCGGACGCACGGCCAAATCCGCAATGTCTTCATTGGTGAGGCACGCGCATAACGAGGCCCACTGCACCGTACCGTTGCGGCAAACACAGGGAATCCAAAGGTCAAAGGCAAGGTTCATGGCGACTCCTTTTGCACTGCAAGGCCCAACACGTCGTCCCAGTATATATGCTTTCCCGGCACAATGCCTGGCCCTTCAACAACACCATCCTCCCGCACGAGGAGGCACCCGTCGATATGGAAAGGGGCAAGCCGAACGTCCCGTGGCCGTTGTACGAAATACCAGTCCGCGACCTTAACGGCATTACGGTGCAATGCCTTCACCGTTTCCAACGTAGGTGCATTTCGGTGAACATGCACAACAAGGTTATTTTCCAGCAGAGTAAGCGTGTTACCCGAATCTTTAATACAGAGAACGAAGGTGTAGTCTTTATGGTCGGAAATCCTTGTACTGGGAAGGATAGCATCATCATACAACTGTTTCCATATATTTGTTCCCATATTGGCTACGGTCTGTGCTGCCAGATCCTCACCCCACTTTTCTACCTCCAGCTCTTGCCATGCTTGAGGACAATCAGCTGTTTCGTATGTGGCAGTCATGAGCGGCCTTATTCCAGAGGGAAGGGAGAGACTTTTACGTCCCGCCCACTGCTCCAGACTGCGCAAAAGAACCCAAGGTTTATAGACACGTCCCTTGGTGCCTAAGGTTTTCTTAATGGCAGTAACATCCATACAGTACAGACTTTCAAGTGAAACGACCTCGTCCAGCAAGCAGAACATGGGTGCGGGCACGGGACGATTTTCACGTCGATGTCGCCAAAGACGCCCTAGTCGCTGCAAAAGCATATCAGTGGGAGCCAGCTCGGAAAAGAGTACATCCGCATCAAGGTCTACGCTCTGCTCAACAATCTGTGTGGAAACCAAGATGGCTCCGCAGCTACGCGCACCACCTTGGCTGAAACGAGCCATCCACTTTTTTTCCAGGCTGTCACGGAGATAGAAAGGAAAACGTGAATGTAACAGCCCAAGTGCAATGGCAGTATCGTCGCACTCCTGCTTCAAGGATTGGTAGGTCTGTTGCGCGCTATCAACGGTGTCGCAGACCCAGAGCACCTGCGCGCCACAAGAAGCCAACTTGAGCGCTTCACGCCTGGCAGCATCAGGCGCGGCGTGGGTGACACACACCTCCTTATCCTGCGGAGCCGGCGGTGTACGGGGTGCAATCGCTACTCCGTCGTTACAGCCCGTAAGACGGGGGTATGGAGCACGGATGTCTTCACCACTGCTTTCGGCTTCGTTCAGCAAGCCACAACGCACAGATTCCGTAAGCGTCGCCGAAAGGATAAGTACCGTGCAACCCAGCTGCTCAAGCTCTTTGCACAAGCAGCGGATAAGTGTGCCTGTGTAAACGTCATAGGTATGCACCTCGTCCAGAATGACAACCTTACGGCTAAGGGCGAATCGTCGCAAAGGGAAATGCCTGACGGCCAGCACCGCCAGCAAGGCTTGGTCCACCGTACCTACGCCAAAGGGAGCAAAAAGCGCACGACGTGTTGTATTAAACCACAGACCGTCCGAACGCAGAGGTGTTTCATTTTTCGGTCCGTCCACCGTGCCAGGGATGGATAGATTCTTCAGGTCATCGCACAACCAGGCGTTACCGTGGATAAGTTGCACCCTGGTGACATCTGGACAGATGCGTCGAGCAAAGTCAGTAAGACGAAGAAACATGAGGTTGCTGGTCGCCTGGGTTGGGAGAGCGAAATAGACACCCTGGGCTTGTCCAACCTGCAGTAGATTATAGGCAGTCCACAGGGCAGCTTCGGTCTTACCCATGCCCATGGGCGCCTCAAGCACATAGATACCTGGTTTGGTGATAGCCGTCGTACAAGCCGTCTGCATGGGATAAGGGACCTTGCCCAAAAAAATATCGGCAAAGTCAAGTCCCTTCGTTACGGTCGGCAGACCAAGGCCGGTGTCTTTTACTGCTTTGCTGGCGGCCTCACGCAAATCTTTTTCCGGTAGTTCCCTGCTCGCCGGATAATAATCCTCATCCGAACCCAGCCAGTCGGCCAGCGTCACCAGCCCGGCAACGCTCCAAAGGCAGGGGTCGTCTCCAGAAATATTCTTTAAATGTGGCTGGCCACATGCTTCCCAGAATTCCAGGAGGCATTCTTGTCGGGCATCCTCTAATTTGCTTTCCGTTGTCGTAGGATGGCAAGGACGTGCAGACCCGTCAGCCAGCAAGCGACCATGATGTGCTCCGACAACGGCCGCCCAGAAGTATGCAGTTTCACAATCATACCCATGCTGTTGCAGGAACAGTTGAAGACTCTGTTGGGAGATGGCGGGATGCCAACGAGTATAGATATCAGCCCAGCCGTAATTGTTTGCCTCCCGCTCTATTCCTTCCAGTCGCAACCATGCCTGACATTTTTGCAGAAAATCCAGGGAAATTTTGCCTACGTCGTGAGCGGCAGCCAGAAAGGCCACGGCCTGCGGCTCAAGACCGTTATCCTCGCAAAAGTGTGGGAAGAGACGCAACAATTCTTCCGCCACGTAGCGCACAGCCGTGCAATGCTGGCGTACTGAGATGCCGGGCATGCCCTCTCGCGTTGTCTTAGCCCAATCGGTCCTAAACATGGTCATTGTCTTTCAATTTCGTCTTCTTCGCTTTTTTCTTTCTGCCATTAACAATAATGTGTTCATCTTGCCTGCTAAGTACACATTAAAGCCATAGCAGTTATTGTATCATCGCCGGTTCAAAATTTAGAGTGATGTAGATGGCCCCGGCTGTTAAATAGCCCCCAACGCTTTCATAGCTTGAGTGCGGCGAGCGAGAATAGAGCCAACGGAAGCTCGTCGGAGCCCGCCGCCACCCTACATTGTCTCGCAAGCGTCCACAGCCATCCCCTGGAAATACGCATGGATCGTGATGCAACATGTTGGTGAATGCCGTGCTAGTGAACTGGCTCTCTTGATCCGTGTTAACTATCTCCGGTGTGCCATACTTCGTCAATGTTTCCTCAAGCGCATCCATGAAAAAACTACGTCCATTGTGGCGGAATGCCGCTTCCTTACGGCGTTCCTCACTCAGATTACCATTTCGCTCTCCTTCTCGAACAAGATCAAGCTATCACAATTGTCTGCATTTTGGTGAGCACCTCACTCAGTGGGTGTGATACACAAACCACAGGTGTAGTGCGTTGCGACCAGCCCCGTGCCCTTGATTTGCGGGCACGATCTGGCAGGCGTTTGGAAAATGTTCCACCCGCAATCATGGAGGAAGTTCTCGCCAGGCTGGAGACTATTTTCAGTTAGTCAAAGAAGGATATGGCCACGCGGCATTGCCCACCTCTTTGCCATGTGAGAGTCGCAGTAATGGCGGTACACGGAGTTGTGCTCCCTTAAGCGGAGGGTTGGCGAAGATCATATCTCCCCGTACGACCTGCTCTGAGAAAGATGAAGTTCGCCTTAGCCTAGTCCGAAATTAATAATTGTGTTTCCCTTACATCAGATCGATATGTATACAAAAATGGCCATGCTGGATGTCAGGGACCTGGCAGTCTGACACAAATAAAAATTGACCCCGACCCAGCGAACTGGGAGACGGGGGCATGATAAATTTCCTTTCGCAATAGCTGTTAGTCAACTTTGCTGACTAACGAATGACGGCTCAACAGTAAGGCAAACCTGAAGGGAAGGCTCCTGCCAAAAGAAAAGATTTGCTACATCAGGGTCCTCACCTGAAGAAACAAATTAGAAAATTCCGGCGATGGAATTGGCCATTGCTTGCTCCAAAGGCATTTGCGCTTCTTCGTACTTGAGGTTAACCTTATTGGCATAGCTTGCCAAACGCGTACGGTGCGTATGCTTTGCCTTGCTGGTCTTCTCAATCACCTGCACATCCGTTATAAGCGCGTAGGTAACATCCTTAACAAGGCTTCCGGCTACCATTTCAGCAGCACCACCAGCGAGGCCGCCTACAAGCCCCCCTGTTGCCATACCGTAGCTTGAGTGCGTTGCTGTACCGATAAGCACACCAGTAGCTGCTCCGGTAAGCGCAGTGCCTGCGTAACCCATCCCCAAAGTCTTCTCTATAGCTGCTGGATCCGTCATTTCACAGGAGAGGACATTTACCTGCATAATGTAATTTGCGCTGGAAGGGCTGGAAACGACTTCATAGTCTCGCGCAATAATACTGTCTACTACCATATTTTGCAGATTTAATGTTTTGCCACTAGTATTCCGAAAATCCACATACACTTTCTTGCCTTTTTGATTCTCCAGATCCATAAAAATCGTATCACTCATTTTTGTTTGAACATTCAAATCCTTCTTTGTAAGGGCAACCTGCATGGCACTGCACCCTGAAAAAACAAGACTACAGGCTAAAATGCAACATTGAAGAAACACCTTTTGCATGACAAATTCCTATGTACAGTTGCCTCAACCTTTACAAAGCAGGTCTTGGTCGTAAAACAGTTATTACCTTTGCACTGAAACCAGTGCGACAGCGTGGATGCAACAGCACGCCGCGACTCCTCTGTTTTTATAGCTACGTTCACTACCTCACACGAGAAAGGATCGTGAAAAAGGCAGAGAAACTGAAAAACCTTACGGATGGCACTTAGACTTGGCACAGCCGGTCAAGTCCTTCTTCAGTTCAGGCTTTTCTGCCACGACCTTGCCATGACAGGCCAGGCAGGTGGTGTGGGCGGTCTCTTTCCTGGCATGCATGACGCGGTATAAACTGCGCATGCCCTTTTTCTCCACCAGGTCATCATGGCAACCTGCGCTGCCGCACTTGGCATAGTTTTCCTTATCATCCACCAGGTGATGACAGTCGGTGCATGCAATCTTTTCATGCCCTGCGTGCGGAAACATCACGGTCTTTTTCGTACCCTTGAGTTCAAGGGGCTTATCCGGCATGACAGGAGAAGCCACAAGCGGAGATGCCGTGAACAAGAGAATCGCACAAATAAAAAGTACGTTTTTTTGCAAATCTATCTCCGTAACCAACGGGGTAGTATATTGGAACTGTTTGCCACGTTCGATGGTCTCACTGCCGCAAATATCAAACTCCTTCTCTACCCCACGGTTTTACGTGCGTAGGCAAGAACAAAATCTACAGCAGATGCTCTGTCTTTTATCTCCCCAGCAATTTGTGCCTGCAGCAGCGCATCGCGAATCACTCCCACCAACGGACCGGGAGCCAGTTTTGTCGCACTCATGATTTCATTCCCGTTGAGCAGGGGTTCCAGCATCTGTTCCGGTGTTTCTGCCCTGTCAAGGTATTTCATGTTGTGATTAAAAGAAGTGGGGATACCTCCACGTGCCTTGAGATCGGCTCGTGCCATGGCTATAAGCCGGGGATAGTCATCAAGAGCCTTGAATCTGCGAATGCCCCTGTCTGTCATCATGAAATGGAAACGCATATGGTGCAATACAAGATGACAGAGCAGGTCAATATCTACTTGAGAGAAATGGAGTCGTCTGAGGATTTTCCGGGTGACCTTGGCACCTACCCTGTGATGCTGGTAGTAAGTCCATTCTCCATCAATGAATTCACCTGTGTATAATTTGCCAACATCGTGAAAAAACATGGCCATGGTGCCAAGCCAGTCGTAATGGAAGTCCTTTTCTGGGTAATGCTGCATACACGCCAGGGTATGGTCAAAAATATTTTCCTGTTCGCCATCCTTATTTCGCGTATGGGTTACACAGACCAGAGCCGCAACTTCAGGGATAAGCCCTTGAAGAATGTGCGCATCAAACAACAGGCGAACAAAACGGTACATTGATTCAGCCGCCACTTTACGCCATTCGTCCATAATATCCTTTGTAGGGATATAATCCAGCACACGGCTGGCGGCACGCACAATGGCGAGCCAAGTATTGGGCTCAATGGGAAGATCAAAATTCGCAGCAAAGCGAAGGGCACGCACCGCAAGCAGATAGTCATGTCTGAGGGTTTCGTCAGGCAGGCCCGTAAAGCAGATAAAACCTTCGTTTATATCCGCAAAACCCTCATAAGCATCCCCCGAGGGCTCTGGGCTACCGAAACCCGTGAGGCGCAGCTCCATGCGCTCTTCACGTGGCAAGCGTTCCATAATTGTTGGCGTAATACGCAAGAGTGACAGCTCTGGATGACCAGCAGCCGCAACTTCCAGAGGATAAAAATTAAACCCGTAGCCGTCTTCCTCCATGAATGCCAATGTGCGTTGATCATGACGTGCTTCAGCTTTGGGGAACAGCTTGACGAGTGTCTCGGCATCTGTTTCACAAGCAATGTCCACAACAGGGTGTGCTGCATTTTCCAATAAGCGTTCTTGAAGGGGGGCATTAATGACATGCGCATCGTAACCATTGCGCATCAGGGTTTTACAGATTGTTATGGCATCTTTGAGCGCTTGATGCATGCATGACTCCTTGCAGAAAAGAAAACTGTCTCGTTCTTTTAATACTATGCCTGCAAGAGTGGCGTCGTCAAGCATGCAGAGGTGTCAATACAAATACCTGTGTATAGTAGGATAAAAAAAGCCCCCGGGTGCATAACCCAGGGGCAGACTGTTGTATTTATGGTACTGCTAATCAGTAAAATGGCCTGTTTCTTTCTTGATGCCCAAGGCTATACGCCAGAGCAAGGACAACACCAGGGCTCCTACTGCGTACACGCCAAGTGCCACGATCACCTCCCTGCAAGTGGGCAGATACGGGGTGATAGCCTCGTACATATTGGGTGTGAAACCACCAATAAGCAGACCAAGGCCCTTATCAATCCAAGAAGCTGCAACCAGCATGATCAGGGCAATGGGCATAAGGGTGGGATGCGTACGCGTCTGTGGGGGAATGAGTATCGTCAGGCAGGCTATAGCCATAATAACAGCCGCCCACATCCAGTAGCTTACCCATAGCAGGTGACCCTCATGACCAAAGAAGAGCACCCGAATGGGTTCGGCATGTCCAGGAATGCCACTGTAGAACGCTGTGAAGAGTTCCAGAAGATAGAAAAACACATTTACGCACATGGCATACACAATAATGGTCGCCAGTGTCTTTTTGGCTTCTTCACCGATATCAAACCCGGTAAGACGGCGAACCAGCAACATGAGCAGCAGGAGTATTGCCGGGCCGGAGCAAAATGCCGAAGCAAGAAAGCGGCCAGCCATAATGGCGGTGAGCCAGTAATGGCGCCCAGGAATACCGGCATACAGGAAAGCCGTGACAGTATGGATGGAAAAAGCCCAGAGAATAGAAAGGTAGATGAGGGGCTTAATCCATTTAGGCGGGGTCACCTCATGCCGTTCGGCTTCAAGCGTCACCCATCCAATGACAATATTGAGGCACAGATAACCAATAAGTACGATCATGTCATAAAACATGACCGAATTGGGCGTAGGATGCACCATAACGTTCAGCATGCGCTGCGGTTGCCCCAGGTCGACTACAATAAAGAGCGCACACATGACCACGGCAGCCACTGCCATGAACTCACCGAAGATGATCATGCGCTTGAATTTTTTGTAATGGTGAAAATAGGTTGGCAGCACAAGCATTACCGCCGATGCAGCAACGCCGACGAAATAGGTGAACTGCGAGATATACAGCCCCCACGATACGTCGCGACTCATGCCGGTGATGGAAAGACCTTCCTGGAGCTGCGTCAGATACACGAGGCCACACCCGGCTATACAGAGTAGCAGGAAGAGCAGCCACACGTAGTAGGTCTTGGGACCTTCAAGTATTTTTTCAAGCATGGCGTGTTCCCCCTAGATAAGATAGTAAACACCGGGCTGCGTGCCCAAACTGGGCTTACGACGAATGCTGTAGTTTTCTGCCAGTGCCTTGCGTACTGACGAATTGGGATCAGCCAAATCGCCAAAGAGTATTTTTCCACCCGAAGCTTCCACGCACGCAGGCATCTGGCCAACAGCGAGGCGTTCTGCACAGAAAGTGCATTTTTCCACAACACCGATCATACGCGTTGGAAAGGTCGGGTTGGGCACGGGGTCTGGCAGAAATTTGCGTGGATCCTTGAAATTGAAGGACCGCGCGCCGTATGGACAGCCAGCCATACAGAAGCGGCAACCGATGCAACGATGGTAATCCATGGCAACAATTCCGTCTTCCATTTTATACGTGGCCTGTGTGGGGCATACGCGTACACAGGGAGGATTTGTGCAGTGGTTGCAAAGCAATGGGTAACTAGCCAACTTGCGCCTATTATCGAGAAACTCGTTCATCTCGTCCGGAAAGGCGTGTTCAAACGTATCCAGCCAGAACCACTTCACATTCTGATCATCGGGAATATTCGGAACATTGTGTACCTTGTGGCACGCTGCTATGAGCGGCTTGTAATCATTGGCCGAGAGGAAACGTCTCGTGTCAATAACCATAGCCCAGCGTTTTGCGAGCAGTGCCTTGCCCCCTTTTTCATAGGTTCCAGGGGCAACCTTGGCCTGAGCCGGGACAGAGAGTGCATGTAGACCGGTCATGCCGCTGCTCAGGGCAAAGGCGGATATGCCCGCCACTTTCAAAAAGCGTCTTCTGCTCTTGTTCATTTCGTGCTCCCCTGAGGAATGAGATGACAGGTCCAGCAATAGGGATCTACACTGTTGGCCACATGACATTTCTCGCAAAATGCACTGTAGTCGTTATGGCATTTTAGACAAGTATTCTGAAGACTGATGGTCCACTTTTTGCCGTTGGAAGCCACATATACACGGTGCTCGTTGCGCAGAGCTTCATCCCGCCACTCGTTAAGCAGCTGCATATGCTTGTTGCGCATGAAATCAGTGGTTTCCACACATTCCTTTTCATTCTTGGGCAGAGAGATACCGATTTCCTTGTACTCTTTACCCAGCATGCTCGCCCAGAACGGGGATGTAAACAGCAGCACAAAGATGATGATACCAATGGTGACAGCTTTGGCGTTGTACATTTACTGACCCTCCCCCTGCGCCTGGGCGGCGTCATCATCATCGTCCGTCACATTGGGCAGATCTTCCTGACGTAGATCCATTGTTCGTTTGGCTTCCCCTTTCATGACCAGGGCATTGGCCACCAGTTCATGTAAACCGCTTACGGTAACCCCCGGCGCCCAGTAATTGGCCAGAGGGGGCAGCGTGGCACGGTCTATAGCGCATACACAGGCCATGTGGTTTACGCCGAATTTTTGCTGCACATAACGTAGAGCATTGCCTCGTGGCATGCCTGAACGCATACGCAGCTCCATGATCTCCTCAGTATTCAAGCCCGAACCGGCGCCGCAACAGAAGGTCTGCTCCCGAATGGTGTTTTCAGGCATCTCCACAAAATTGTTGCATACAGCCTTGAGCACATAGCGAGGTTCGTCCAGCAGGCCCATGGCTCGTGCCGGATTGCAGGAATCATGGAAGGTGGTGATGATATGGTCATTACGGCTGGGATCCAGATTCAGCTTGCCATGGTGGATCAGGTCGGCGGTAAATTCAGCGATGTGCACCATTTTGGTTGACGCTGCGTTTGCAAACACAGTTCCTGTATACGGCGAAACAGGCGTTTGCATATTGGACGGGGCTGGTCCATTGTAGGTAGCCATGTACTGGTTGATCACTCGCCACATATGGCCGCATTCGCCACCGAGAATCCATTTCACTCCCAAGCGTTCCGCCTCGGCATACATTTTGGCATTAAGTTTTTTGGCCATGTTAAATGTGGTGAATGAACCGAAATTTCCGCCTTCTGATGCGTATGTCGAGAAGGTGTAATCGAGATCCAGCTCATGGAAGAGCAACAGATACCCCATAAAGGTGTAGATGCCCGGATCAGCAAAAACATCACCCGAAGGCGTGATAAACAGGATTTCGTGGCCTTTTTCATTGAACGGCGTCTTGGGGCGAATGCCCGTCACGGTTTCACAGTCATCAGCCAACATCTCCACAATCTCTTTGAACGAATGCGGCTGGATGCCCAGATGGTTGCCTGTGAAACTGCAGTTCTTGACCGGATCCATAATCCAGTGAATGCCCAATCCGACCTCATGCAGCAGTTCGCGCACAATAGCCGTTATTTCAGCCGTATCTATGCCGTACGGGCAAAAAAGTGAACAACGTCGACATTCTGTACACTGGTAAGCATAGTAGAAGAGTTCCTTCACTACATTTTTGTCCCAGCTACGTGCACCCACCCTTTTGCCCAGAAGCCTGCCAAGCATGGCGTGATCCCGTCGGTAAAGGGAACGGAGCAGCTCGGCGCGCAGCACGGGCATATTCTTGGGGTCATTGGTGCCCAGGAAGAAATGGCATTTGTCCGCACAGGCACCGCAACGCACACAGATGTCCATAAACAGTTTAAGAGAGCGGTGTTTTTTAAGCCGCTCCTCAAAGGCATCACAAAGAATCTTTTCCCAGTTTTCTGGAAGATTCCAGTCTTCTGCCGCGGGATCCCAGTCGTGGGGATTGGGCATGTGCAGCAGTTCCATGGTTTCTTTTTTGGCAGGGTAGCAGTAGCTGCCCGGCGCAAATTCGGGCTTGGTGTCAAGCCACGCCTTGTCAGGAAAGGCCGGCCGACTAGATACAAGCATTTGAGGCGTAGGTAATTTTGCCATCGGGAACTCCTTACTCAGCGGCCTTTTCAGGTTGCTTTTCTAGCGGTAGCCCGGCCTCAGCCATGGCGTCGCGATAGGTATCTTCATATTCCGCGTAGGTGAAGTACTGCTTGGGCGGGTTCCAGGGATTGATATGCCGCACGGCTCGTGTGTTGTTGGGCAAGTTTCGTGTGGGGCTGAAAAACACCCCTGGCATGTGCATAAGTTTGGAAAAAGGAAAGTAGATCAGCAGTACGCTCACCAGGGTAAGGTGTATGAAAAAGAGGGAGTTAATGCCTTCCGTGCCCACGGGTGAAAAATGGGTGAGCCCCATGATGAACACCTTTACCTGGGCGATTTCAGCCTTGTCAAAATAACGCAGGCAGAGACCGGTGCCTACAATGGCAATGAGCAGGAACAGGGGAAAGTAGTCGTTAGCCAACGAGATGTAGCGCAACCTCTGATTGAAGATGCGGCGACACAACAAAAAAACCAGGGCAACAAGCAGCAGACCGCCCGTCCAGAAGAAACGCGGTGAGCCTATCTGCATGATGCCGTCAATGCTCTCAAGGAAGCTTATACAGGAAGGTACCGGTTCCATAAAAAAACGGAAATGGCGTAAAAAAACCAGCAGGAAGCAGTAATGAAATACCAAAGCAAAAGCCCATAGCCATTTTGAGGAATAATAGATGGTGCGGGGGCCTTTGTTTACCGGATCGTCCTCCCGCACCTCACCCAGTGTATTGCGGAACAGCGAACGAAAGCAGAAAACCTCCAGAAACATGCGCTGTACAACACCCCAGGTGGTATTCGGGCAGTCATATTTAGCCTGCTTGATAAAGTCCAGCGACGCTTCCTGGCCGCCAGTGGTGGGTATGGCAAAGGGTACGGGAGATTTGGACCAGTACACCATACGCCAGACAACACCGGCAACAAAGACGACTACTGCCACATAAGGCAAGACCACGCCAAACAGACTTGCGAGCCCTATGGCCGCTCCAGCCCAGGCGATGGCGCCTATGAGCAGCACCAGCAGTAATGAAATGAACATTCCTACCTCACTTCCACTAAAGTTATCTCAGTATCCCACAACGGGAGAGTGAGCGTGGTATAGCCGCAATGCCATACGAAGAACAAATTCATTCGCTGTCAACCGCAAGAGGAGACGCGGCATCCAGCTTTTGTGCCCAGCGGGCCAGCTGTGCATACTGGTTGCGTATCTCTGTGATCCGTGACTGTGCCAGCACTTCACGATCTTTCACATACAGGTCAAACGCAAGCAGAGTCAGACTGTCCAGTCTTGATTCGGCTTCCAGATAGTCTGCCAATTTTTTCTGGACGACCAGTTCCGGCATGACGTGTTTACGCAGCAGAGGCTTCATAAGGTTAAAAACCCCAAGCCCCTGACTGGGGGTAAACTTCTGCACTGCACGTAATTTAATGAAGCGATCCAGCGCATTGCGTGTAGTTTCTATGTCAACGTTTTCACCGACAACAGCATCATATAGAGCAGCTGCGGCTTCACGCGTCATGTCGGCGACAGGATTACCAAAGGGATCTTTTTTAGTGCGCAAAAAGCCTGTTGTTTCAAAGGGATACGTATTAAAGACGGCTTCCGTCCAAAGTCGTACAAGTTCTTCTTTATGGTTGCGAAAGACCGCAATTGCCTTCATACCATCCCCATTCAAGGTAAACTACAAAGTCTTTTTTATATAAGTGGGAAGTACAAAGCGCGTCAAGCCCCTTTGTGAAGAAACTTGCAGTATAAGATTGGTATGATTCTTCCCCTTATCAGCATGCCGGGGAAACAATGTGGACAAATTACGGGCACGGTGCCGTACCCGAACATTGGCCTGCAATTTGCGGTTCAAGGGGCAGTGCCACGTTGCCATTGTCAGAGCTTGACGGGGAAGGAGCAATGACATTTTTGCGTGATTGGCGGTTTTTGTCTTTGTTGCGCAGCATGGAAGGCAAGCCCTGGTATTCAAAAAAAGGAATGCGCTGAGAGTCAGACAAAAAAATATGGGCCTTGTTGCAGAGCATACGTAAACGTAAAAGCAGCATATCGGGAGAAAATGCCTCAAGAATCGGGGATTTTTCTACGGATTGCGCCAGTTCCAGGGCCTCGACCATACTTGTCCCCTGCCCCAACGAGCGCAACATATGTTCCGTTTTGTACACGTCCAGATCAGATTCAGCCACTGGGAAAAAAGCTACATCCACATGACCAGATAGGAGGCTGATGCCTTCCTTACAGCTGGGACACGACGGTGAAAAAAACATGCGTACAGTGGCTTCCTGTGCATTGTCTGTAATCGCCCATACGCCGACTTGTGTACGCAACACAGCCCAGGCATTAATAACAAATACAAGTCCCCACACAATGAGCAGCAGAGATCGACCTTGTGTTACCCCAGGTTTGACAGCGCGCTTACGGTATAGCACCTGCCTGAAACCTGCATACAGCAAGGCAAAAAGAATAGCGACCAGTAAACAGCTGATACATGGGGCTGTGACGGCCATGAGCAGAAGAAGCCCTGTGTCCGCCAGCAATGTCAGGGCAGCAAAAGCTGTTCCCAGCCTGGCCGCTCCCAAGAGTGCCAGCAGAGCCAGTGTGGCAAAAGCCGCTACACCAAACCACCAGAAAGATATGCCCATCAGGGTTGCATCCTGAAACAGAGTGCAGCCGGCGGTGACGCAGAGGTTGACCTCATTACCGGCCGCGCTCCAGACGCAGAAGGCTGCAGCTAATACAGAAAGGATGAGTAATCCTGGAAATACTTCGTGGGGTTGATGCATGTGGTTCCTGTGTGCACTGTCTCAAGCCGTTGCGAGTGCGTAGTTATGCCAAAGTAGAGTACTTGCAAGGGTACCAGTCATCTAATACGTTAAGTATATGTCGGATTTGTTTTTTCGTAAAGCGTATGCCACGCTGGGTATGGAATCCGTCACAGACACAAAAAAGACGCCCTTACGGGCGTCTTTCAGACAAAAAGGCAATTTTCAGTTACATGGTGGAGCCAGAGGCTGCACGCTGCATTTTGATCTCGACCTTTTCAGTCAAACCTGAATAGTAGCCACGCAGAATGGTGAGCACTTCCTCACGACCGAAATGATCAGGCACTTCAGCACCTTCAGAAAGCATTTTGCGCAGCTTCGTGCCAGACAGGATGACACGGTCTTCCTTGGTATGTGGGCATGTACGCATGCTCGCCATGCCATCGCATTTTTTGCAATAGAAGGTCCAGTCAATCTTCATTGGTTCACAGAGCAGGCGCTTGCCAGGTTCTGCAGGCTGAGGAATTTTGTCGAAAATTTCCTGAGCCTCAAACATGCCGTAAAAGTCTCCAACGCCGGCGTGGTCACGGCCCACCAACTGACGGTTGATGCCGTAGTTCTGTCGGAAGGTGGCATGCAGCAGGGCCTCACGCGGACCAGCATAGCGCATATCTAAAGGATAGCCGGCCTGAATGACATTTTCTTTGACAAAATATTTATCAACAAGAGTGTCAATGCACTTCACGCGCACTTCCGCCGGAATGTCACCAGGTTTCAGGGCTCCCACCAAAGAGTGGATTACGACACCGTCGCATACTTCCACACCCAGCTTGGCCAGATATTCATGTGAGCGGTGCATGGGATTGCGCAGCTGCAGGGCGGCCACATTCTTCCAACCACGCTCGTCCATTTTGGCACGCAGCTGGGCAGGTGTCATATACACACCAGCGAATTTCTCAGGAAATTCGCCCTGGGAAAGCACCTTTACAGGGCCACCAATATTGTATTCTTTCTGCCCCAATACCATTTTGACACCAGGGTGATCATTAGGAGCCACTTCCCAGAACTTTTCGGAGTCTGGCCCGCATCCTTTGAAGACCAGTTCGCATTCCCACTTTTTGTCGGCTTCCGTCATCTCATAGATGTCTTCCACCTTCATGGTCGCCATGATTTCACCATTGCGCACCAGGGCCACTTCTTCACCCACTTTGATGGCCTTGGCATCAGCAGCAGACACATCAAGTGTCACAGGTACGGGCCAGAAGGTGCCGTCGGACAAGAGCATTTTTTCGCAAACGCTCTTCCAATCGGCCTTGGACATGAATCCATTCAGGGGCGAAAAACCACCAATGCCCATCATGATCAGGTCGCCCTTTGCGCGGGAAGAAATCTCAATCTGCTTCAGGCCTGCCGCTTTTTTCTTTTCATCTTCCAGGGCTTTCCCTTCCAGCAGGCAGCAAACCAGACCTTTGCCGCCGTGAGGAGCTACCAGTTTGGACATTGTGAAATCCTCCGTTTATTTGGTTAAAAAATCTTCCCATTGCACGCCGTTGGGCATGGGTTAACCGTGTCGTCAATATATTTTGTGAAAAATCTAACAAAAAGTCAACCACCTAGCTGCATTTTCTGCATTAAAACGGCACATCGTCCATACTAGACGCCTCAGAAGGAAATGCCGGTCCCATATCCTCCTCTACTTGCTGGTGTGGACGGCTTTCTTCGTTACGGGACGCTTGATTTCCGCGCATGGCGTTACCACGTGGGGGCTGCGAACCTGCAAAATCTTCGTCATAGCCATGGTTGCCATCACGGTCGTTTTTGCGATCTAGAAACTGCACCCGAAGTGCCTTGATTTCTGTGGTATAGCGATCTTGCCCCTGCTGGTCCTGCCATTTGCGAGTTTGCAGGCTGCCTTCCACATATACGAGGCTGCCCTTGGTCAGATAGTTGGCACAGTTCTCCGCTTGTCGCTGAAATACGGAAACACGATGCCATTCGGTGCGGTCAACTTTATTTCCGTCACGATCTGTGTAAGATTCGTCAGTGGCCACATTGAGCGTGGTGACCGGGGTGCCGTTTTGTGTGTACCGCAGTTCCGGGTTACGTCCCAGGCGACCGATGATCATGACTTTATTCAGCATGGTGATACTCCTGAAGGGAAGGCTGTGCGTTTCTGCATTCAGTCCACGAAGTTTTGCTCCAGCGTGTCGAGCACTTTTTCAAGTGCATCGCTGAGTCTGTTGGCCTCTCGCGGATTCCAGTCACTCAACATTAGTTCCAGCTCTGTTTTGAGGCGGGCTGCTTCGCATATACCAGGACCAAGGGCGTTCTTTCGCGCCTCGGACCAGGGAAGAAATTTCAGCCCGTCGTCCAGTGCACGCACCATTTCGAGCACACCGCGCCGTTCATGCTTTATAGGTACGCTGAAAGCAAGTTCTGCAAGGCGCGGCCACAGTTCCTCCAGCAAATCTTCATTCCAGGTGACAGCGCTGACACGAATTTGCAGTGCTTTGCCCATGAGCTTCCTCGGTAGTTGTATGGAGTTAAGGGATCAATCTCTTTCTGTCCATTCGGTCTTAACACGCATAATGACGTCCTGAATGGCTGGCAGCTGATCTTGCGGGCAGACACCAATAAGCGGGGAACCTGTGTCAATATTTTCATTATATTTAAAATATACGGCATAAATCACACCAGAGGGGCCGGAATAATGCAAGGGAACCTCTCGTTTCATGCGTGACATAATGAGCAACTCCATACCCTCGCGTACGGCTACGGAGTGCGCGTCTGAAGCACGGATCTTTTTGTCAATGTCAGGCGTGAAATAATATTTAGCCCGTTCGGGAGCTGGAAAAAGATATAATGCCTTGCGCAGAATAATGTGTTCCACCTCAGCGCGTGTAAGAGGATGGCGCACCACAGCAAGAGAAGTGCCTGCTTCTACAAAACGACCTTCCAGTTCGGTATGGAGGACGCTGATTTCACCCTTTTCGCCTGCATAAATGGGTTTAGGATTACGCTCGCGTTCCAGAGTGGCGATGAGTGTGCCCGGCTTCTCTTTCCATTGGCCCTGCGGGCCTTGAACCTTGTCGCCCTGATGAATGTCCGCAAACGTCACCGTACCCGTATGCGGTGTCTTGATAGTGATTTCACGGAATGGTTGTGCCTTTATCTCATCCAGTACTACGGAAATGTCTAACATGAACTGTCCTTTCACTCAGGAGCACATCACGGCGCTTTCATGCATGTGCGCATTCAGAGGCAGAGCGCCGGCTTAGCGGTAATACAGATTGCGTCCGCCGATGGTCAGCAGCGCCTGTTTGAGGTTGGCGCGGATTTCCCTCCTGTCCCAGATACCCTGAATATGCCCACGGGAGAGCGCACGGTAAGAGCGATGGTACTTGGGAGGGATATCCATACCCGTGGTTTCCTTTATCACTCCCGGCCCGGCAAAACCGATATTGGAGGAACGTACTGCAAACTGGTACGGGGAACAGCCAAGAAAACTGGCAACTGGCCCTGCAAAGGAATTGGTGTCGTACAGCACCATATACAGCCCGCCGGATTCAATATACCGCCGCACGGCCACCGTACAGCGTGGCATCTGTATGACACCGTGCGTGCCTTCCTGAATGCGTATACCCGCAGTACCATGCACATAGGCGAGGAAAGGGTAGCGTTTTTTTTCAGCACGCTGGGCGGCCTCTACAAATTTGTAACCCTCGGCAGCGCCAACGGAACCACCACGGAACGTGCCCATGAGCATGGCCACCACCAGCTTGATGTCGTCAATGCGTGCCTCAAACGTCATGCAGCCGCTCTTGGACTTCGTCTTGTTCTGAGCGGCAAGGATGCGGTCATCAAAACCGGGAAAGCCCAAAGGATTGCCCGCTTCAATTTCGCTATTAAATTCAAAGACCGAACCCAGATCAAAGACGTTTTTCACATACCATTCCGGTTCCATGGGGAAATGGTAACCGCAGTGGCTGCATACACCGGCAAATTCGGCAAACAGATCAGGCCCCCAGAGATCCAGACAGCCGTAAGCAGCGCTGTTGGGGCAAGTGACAGCCCGGTCAATCTTGTAGCGGGGTGAAAGGTAGTTCCACATCTTTCGCTGCCCTTCGCCAGACCAGCTGGAAAGTGCTGTCAGATCCTGGGTACTGCCGGCGTCGCTCTTGGCATTGGGCAGTTTGCGGGCAAGCCTTCGCCAGGGAGCAAACAGCCGACCCTTGAACACATCCCATTCATTTCCCATCTCTTCAAGGAAGGTACGGATGCGGCGCTGGTGCTTGCGATAGAAATCATATTTGAAACGTACCCAGGGTTTGCTAGCCCAGTCCCAAGCGGCCACGGCCATCTTGGTGAAAAAGGGGCGCCGGTCACGCGCAGCAAACCGGGAGAGGCGAAGAAACTTTTGCTGCCGATGTGACAGGAGGCGGTCCTTGGCTGCTGCAGAAAGTCCCCATCTTGTATACATTTCATCCAGATTGGCATCGGGCTTGCGTATGCGTGCCATGGCCAGCCCTTTGAGGACAGGCAGTGTGCGCGTGGAGATGACCACCTCGTCCGTCGCCCGCAGAACTTCCTGACGCAGATGGCGGAAGAAATCAAAATGCCATGGCCGCGCACCCAACGGCGGTTCCTGTACCACACGGTCAATATAGCCAAACCTCAGGTTATCCTGTGCGGTGATTTTAAGATTACGGGCACACTGCTCAATAAGCTCCGTTGTGGCACGTTCGCCTGCCTTGAGATGGCCTTCGATGGCAGCCGCCCCCTCTGGTGAGATTACCGAATAGTAGCCGTGAGAGAGCATAAGGCGCTTATCGGCAAGACCGATGGCTTCTGCACCGCCAGAGCCCCCCTCAGAAATAACTGCGATCACGGGAACGCGCAGGCCAGCCATACAGTAGATGTTGCGGGCTATCTGCTGCGCGGCGCCTGGATAGTCTTCAACGGGAAAGGAACCTGGCGTGAATATATAGGTATGGATGGGAATGCCCTCAGTTTCTGCCACGCGCATATACTGGCGCGCCTTTGCGTTACCCCAGGGTTTGACCGAACCGCCGTTACGGTATTCTGCCCCATGGCCCTTTTCCTGCCCTATGACCATTACGGACTGCGTGTAAGTTTTCTTACCCCTACGACGGGTGATGACTGCTCGTGCAATGAGCATGCTCGGGTCAAGGCTGTATTCATCCTGCCCGCCAACTTCCGTAAAATTATCGTAGACGTTCTCCAGAATGTCACGCAGACAGATACGTTGTGGGTGGCGTACAATGCGCACTCTGTCCATGGCGGTGATGTTGTCTTCAAGACGTCGTTCCACATAGCTGAACAGGTCTTCCACCGATGCAAGTTCGGCATAGGGGTCTTCAAGTGCTTCTGCGCGGGCTCGTTCGGCAAAAGCCAGAAGCTTTTCTTCCAAAAGTTCTGCATTGTCCCGGTGCTTGCCTGCAAAAATATCATTGAGATAGGTAAGCCTATCGCGTAGGTTCTGGATACGTTTTTCGATATTATTGTCCATAGCGCGTCAATGCCTGTTTGTGCGTTGCCGGGGTGCAGGGTCAAAAACGCAGAATACGTTCAGTGCTCGTTTTGAGAAAATCAACATTGGATTGAAGCGGTTCGCCTGAGGCATTATGGCCGGTGAGGCGCAGATCGCGCAGAAATTCCAGCCCGTGTGCTTTGGCCTCTTCCAGATCCTTGCCCCAAACGATGGCCAGAGCCAAATTGGGATCAAATTCCGTGGGGATCTCATACTGTTCATCTGTGGGCACATGAGTTAACATAGTCAACCATGGCTGCGGCTTCCAGGTGAACTGCTCAATATGTCCCACCCAGGGAGTGAAGTTATTATTGGGGTCCTCGGCAATGAGGCGGTATTCGATGCCTAGACCATTGAAAGTGATATCCGCCTGACCATAACCAAGCGGCTCGCCGAGGCCAATGCGGATCTGCTCGGCAATGAGATCTATATCGCCCTGCCCGCGCACCCGGGCAATGCGTGCTGAAACGCCATTTTCCACCTGAATACGGGTATTAACTTCCATGAGGAAAGGATCACCCTTACGCGTGACAATCCATTCCCAGGTGCCCACGTTATCGTAGCCCACTTTTCGGGCCATAGTCAGGGAATAGTCTACAATATCACGCAGTACCCCGTCGGCATCAAAGGTGTAGGACAGTGCTTCTGGGGCAAAGCCGGGTGCGACCTCAAGACGTTTCTGACGCCCTGAAGACTGGATGGAACAATTACGTGTGCCAAAATGCACTGGGCTTCGTCCGCTGCGGTCGGCAACGATCTGTACTTCCAGATGGTTGAAATCCGTAATGCGCTGTTCAATGAGCACACCTTCATCTTTGAATTGTCTGAGGGCATAGTTGCGTATACGTCGGTAAACGGAGCGGAACTGATCTGGATCGTACACCTCTTCAATGCCCATGCCACCCCCGCCAGCCGAAGCCTTGACCAGCACTAGCGGACGGTCGATGCCCTGCTGCTCCTGAAATTCAAAGACGGTTTTGGCTATGCGTTCGGCCTCCAATTCGTCATATATGGGACGGTCGGAACCAGGTACGGTTGGCACGTCGAGGCTGCGTGCCAACCGTTTGGTATTGATTTTATCACCGAGTTCACGAATGATCTTCCACGACGGGCCAATGAAAATGAGCTTGCGATCGCGTTTGGTCACGCGCCGAGCAAAACGAAAATCCTCTGCAAAAAAACCGTAGCCTGGATGTATGGCAGTACAGCCTGCCGCGTCAGCGACGGCCATGAGTTCATTGGCGTCATGGTAGGAAGATACGCGGTAAAGGCTCTTTTCTCCCCCCAGTTCGCATGCCAGACGCACATGACCAGAGGCTGCATCATCTGCCGTATAAATTGCGGTAAATGCTGTACCAAGCTTGCAACAGGCACGCATGATGCGCATAGCGATCTCGCCCCTGTTTGCCACCAAAATTTTATGGTCGTGCAGGGGTATATGTTCTTGAGCGTTGTCCACGCTTTTTCCCTCTCAAATAAAACATATGACCACGGTCACGATTATCCCCGCTGCCAGTACATCTGCCATGGGAAGAATCCCTTGCGGATGACGCACCTCTATACAAAGACCGTACCTGTCTGGTATACGCAAATCCGACAGGAAAATCTACAGGCAAGCCGGACAGATGAACGCCTGCATTTTTGTGGCTGCACAGCTGCAGACGCTTGATACGTTAATGCGGAGGGGAATTGTATGCAAAATTATGAGGATGTCCAGCATGCGGCTGCAATCTTGCGCGCAACGCTCGGAATGCAAAATATACCTTGCGTGGCCCCACTCGGCATAGTGCTGGGCACGGGTCTTTCTGATCTTGCAGATAATCTTGCTGACAGGCGCGTCATACCCTATTCAGCCATACCGGCTTTCCCTTTGGCCAGTGTTGAAGGGCATGCTGGAGCCTTTGTATGGGGACGTATTGCAGCACAGGGCGACGATGGCAAGAACTCTGACTGCCTCGTGCTTTTTCAGCAGGGACGCTGCCATCTCTATGAGGGACGCAGCCCGGCAGAGGTGTGCATGGGGGTGCGCGTTATGGCGGCTCTGGGCGTAAAAACCCTCATTATCACTAATACCGCAGGAGCACTTAACCCGAACTTTGATGTTGGTGACATCATGTGCATAACGGATATTATCAACCATACAGGCGTTTCCTCGTTGACAGGGGCTAACTGCGACGCCTGGGGACAGCGTTTCCCAGACATGAGTGCTCCATTGGACGCGAATCTGCGTGCCCTCGCTTTGGAAACATCTACCCTGCTGGGTATCAGGCTGGAGCGTGGTGTCTATATCGGCGTACATGGACCCGAGATGGAAACTCCTGCAGAGACGCGCATGTACCGACAGTGGGGGGCTGACGCTGTGGGCATGAGCACTGTGCTGGAGATTATCGCCGCACGGCATCTGGGCATGGCAGTACTTGGTCTTTCGTGCCTGGCTAATAAAAATCTGCCGGACTGCATGGTTCCCGCCCCATTAGACGAAATCCTGGCTGTTGCGAAAAAAACGGGCAAAAAACTGGCTCAACTTATCCGCACCTTGGTGACAAAACTCTGATTTTTGCGTACAACGCCGCCCGTACATTCTTTAGCCATCGCAGGAAGCCCCATGCAGCACAATGAATCTCTTCGCAACGTCGCCATTATCGCCCATGTTGACCACGGCAAGACCACCCTCGTGGATGGTCTCTTCAAGCAGGGAGGAGTATTTCGCGCCGATCAGCAGATGGATGATCGCGTCATGGACAAGATGGATCTGGAGCGGGAACGCGGCATCACCATTGCAGCCAAGAACTGTGCCGTCACCTGGAAGGGCGTGAAGATCAATATTATTGATACGCCCGGCCACGCTGACTTTGGGGGAGAGGTGGAGCGCTCTCTTTCCATGGCCACAGGAGCCATACTTTTGGTGGACGCTTCGGAAGGCCCTCTGCCGCAAACCCGGTTTGTGCTGCGTAAAACATTGCAAGCCGGCCTGCCCGTTGTAGTGGTGATCAACAAGATTGACCGCAAGGACGCCCGTCCGCAGGAAGTGCTCAACGAAATATATGACCTCTTCATTGATCTGGATGCCGACGAGGAGCAACTGGAATTTCCAGTGCTTTATGCCATTGGTCGCGAAGGCGTTGCCATGAACTCACTCGACGATCCCCCTAAGGACCTTACTCCATTATTTGAGGCCATTATCAAGCATATTCCCGGCCCCGTCCATGACCCTGAACAACCTTTTCAGATGCTCGTTGCAGATCTGGACTATTCCGACTATCTGGGGCGGCTTGCTGTGGGGCGCATCATGCACGGTACAGTTTATGCTAAAGAGGCCTTGGCCTGCATAGGTAAAGACGGACAGCCCCAACCCCTGCGCGCCACCAAGCTACAGGTCTATGATGGCCTTCAGGTGGTGGAAGTGCCACAGGCAAATCCCGGTGATATTGTGGTCATGGCCGGTATTGAAGATGTGACCATCGGAGACACCATTTGTACACGGGAAAACCCGCGCGCCTTGCCGCGTATTCGTGTGGACGAACCTACAGTTTCCATGCGTTTTGGCATCAATACCTCTCCCTTGGCCGGTCGAGAAGGTAAAATTGTGCAAAGTCGCGCCATTTGGGATCGTCTTGTTAAGGAGACACTGCGTAATGTCGCCGTGCGTGTGGAGCATACAAGCGACAACGACGCCTTTTTAGTCAAAGGACGAGGGGAATTCCAGATGGCCATCCTCATTGAGACCATGCGCCGCGAGGGTTTTGAACTTTCTGTGGGACGGCCAGAGGTTATTCTTAAGAAGGATGCCAGTGGCAAGACCCTCGAGCCCATTGAACGTCTGTACGTGGACTGTGACGAGGTCTTCATGGGTGTGGTTACTGACAAGCTCGCCCAACGCAAGGGGCGCATGTGCAACTGCGTCAACAATGGCACGGGCCGTGTGCGCCTGGAGTTTTCCGTACCTTCGCGCGGACTTATCGGCTATCGCGACGAATTTCTAACTGACACGAAGGGCACAGGCATCATGAATTCCTATCTGGAAGGCTATGAAGAATGGCGGGGTGACTTCCCCACGCGCTACACGGGTTCCATTGTGGCAGACCGTGCGGGCAGCGCCGTTGCCTATGCCCTGTTCAATCTGGAACCGCGAGGCGTACTCTTTGTGGAGCCGGGCGAGCCGGTGTACGAGGGGATGATCGTGGGTGAACACAACCGCGATAACGATATTGATGTCAACGCTACCAAGGAAAAGAAGCTCACCAACCTGCGTGCGGCCGGCAAAGATGAGAATGTCATCCTCACTCCTGTGAAAAAAATGACCCTGGAACACGCCCTGCACTTTGTGCGTGAGGATGAAGAGGTAGAGGTAACGCCCAAATCCATCCGTCTGCGTAAAACGGAACTCTCTGCCCTGAAACGCTACCAGACAGCCGGTAAGAAAGCCATGGGCAAGCTGTAGCGAAAAATGCAGCATTCCTTATGCAAAATCGGCCAGCAGGGCATCCAGGTTCAAGGCTGGCAGAGGATGCTCACGCAACTTCGTCAAGAGCCGTATGCTTGCTTCCAACAAATGAGGTGAGGAAACCCCGTTGCGTATGGAGCTGTGCACTTCTAGAAAGGCGGCAAGATTGTCGCAGATTTTTATGAGCTGACCGTCCTTGGGGTCAAGCTCATCGCGGTTGCATTGCGTCAGGGCGGCAAATCCATCTACCTTGCGTATCTGCCCATTTTCACAGACACACTCCTGAAATTCCGAACCCACAGTCAGCCCCAGATAATAACTGATGCGGGTGACAAGGGAAGTAAAGCCCTCGGTTCTAAGCGGGGCGAAAACACGGCGCTCCAGCTCGCTGGCCTCAAAATCCTTGATAAGCTGGGGTAATTCTGAAGTAGATTGCTTGACCGGCGAGATGATGTCCCGGGTCAGTACTTCAGGCAGGTCATGAAAGAGGCCGCAGAAAAAATTATTGCACGCCCGTGCGGGGCATGCAGCCACCGCTAAACTGAAAATATAGGCATAGGCTGCCACAATGAACATATGGCCCAGTACGGAGGTAGCCGGTATGCGTGGGGCCTGGGTCCAGCGGGTCTGGAAGCGCAGTTGCCCGCAGAGATTTGCCAGTCGAGCCAGCGCCGTACCCGGTGTGCGCATGGCTGCAAGGCCCAGCAGCTCCGTGAAGGTATCCAGTCTGTCTGGGAACGACTGGCCAATATCGCCCATCTCCTCGTCAAAGGGAGCGTTCAAAGGTTCAATAAGTCGAAATTCCCACTGAGAGGCAAAAAGATGGGCTGCAGTAAGCATGCGTCGGGCCGGCGTATCCGTATCCGGCGTAGCGTGCCAGCGGCACAGACGTTCCCAGAAGGACCCCAACGGAGCGAGGGCTGGTTCCAAACATGAGAGCACATGTTCTGTAAGACGTTGAAACTGTTTTGGATTTTTCTTGATCTTGTAAAAAATCGGGGGTTTTACATCAGTAATGATAAGCCGGTAAAAGTAGTCAAACAACCCTCCCTCTATAACCTCGCTGGCCAATGCCACACGCTGAGCCGGAGGTAAATCTTGCGAATTCTCATGCCAGAGTACGCAAGCCAACAACATCTTGTGAGCCTGCTTATCAATTTCCAGCAGCTCAACAGGCCGGAGTTTGTCGTTCCAGCGCAGAAGATACGCACCGGAAAAGATAAGCTGCAAAAGATTCTTGCGGATAGTGACCATAATCCTCCCAATGAATACAGGGATAAACTATAGGGAGGAGTAAGGGGAATTTCAAGTTTTGCTCAAGCGTGTCGTTGTGTTATGAAACTGCCATGTTTTTGCACTGCATTGCACTACACGCTTGACAGCAAGACGTATGTGGTATAGCAGGAAACTTCTTTGCGGTACTACAGCTATCCCCGTTTGGCGATGTATCGTGCTAGGAAGTGGTGTGCGGCCTTATACAGCCGTTGATATTTGCCAGAGATGAGGAGTCATTATTCCATGAAGACGTTCAGCCCCACCCCCAAGGACATCAACCACCAATGGTATGTGGTTGACGCTCAGGATCAGGTGCTTGGCCGTCTGGCAAGCCAGATTGCCCACCGACTGCGCGGGAAGCACAAACCAGAATTTGCCCCGCACATGGACAACGGGGATTTTATCGTGGTTGTCAACTGTGAAAAGATCAAGGTTACCGGCACCAAGCTGACGCAAAAGAAATATTATCGCCATTCAGGCTGGGTGGGTGGTCTCAAGACCACGAACCTGAATGATATGCTTGCGCAGACGCCTGCCCGGGTGCTTGCTGCCGCTGTGCGCGGCATGCTGCCCAAGAACCGTCTGGGTCGCGCTATGTTGAAGAAACTCAAGATCTATGCCGGGCCGGAACATCCACATACGGCTCAGAATCCCCAATCACTGACGCTGCCGCATTAAGGAGATAGGCATGAGCGAAAAATTTGAATACGGCACAGGTCGTCGCAAGACTGCAACGGCCCGCACCCGCATATATGCCGGCTCCGGCAGCATTATCGTGAACGGTCGTGCCTTTGAGGAGTACTTCCCACGCAAAACCTTGCAAATGATTATTCGACAACCGCTTGTCCTTACCAAGCTGGCCGACAAGTTTGATGTACGCGTCAATGTTGCTGGTGGCGGTGTGGCCGGGCAGGCCGAGGCTGTACGCCACGGTATATCCCGTGCTCTGTTGCAGGTAGATCCAGCGCTGCGCCCCCTGCTCAAGAAGGCTGGCTTCCTTACCCGCGATGCCCGCAAGAAGGAACGCAAAAAATACGGTCTTCGTGCCGCACGTGCCCGGTACCAGTATTCAAAGCGTTAATGTGCTCTTGGGAGCAGCAATTTGTGTTTCCATGTTTTGGGCGGGCCACTGTGCCCGCTTTTTTTAGGGAAAAATCATATTAGGAAACTATGAATATCGACAATAACGCACCATTGCCCCTGTTGGCCTACAGGTATGCTCATGAAAGCACACAGGCCACAACAGGCTATTTTTCCTGCCTGCCTCCCGAGGATATGGATACGGAAGCTGCACTGCAACGGCTTGAAGCCGCCCCTATGGACGAATTTCTCCACCTGCATATACTGCGGCATCTGATTGAAAAAGATATAGCGACCTTACGCGATGTTGCCACCAGTTGCTATGATGTTGACAGCAATGTCTTTACACGCCCGGTGTTGGCAGCATTAGTGGCAGAATGTGCTCTGCTTGCAGCGGGAGGCACAAATGACATGGCACAAGCCCTGGCCCAGATCGGCCTGCCCGCTGATGCGGCACATCGTTTGGCAACCTGGAGTCCCACGGTGCATTTACGGGCGTACTCTTTGCCGAACCATGCTGCTGCAGCCGCGTGGAGCGCTTTTTTTCGCCGGAATATCTGCGAGCACCGTTCGCTGCCCGCTCCAGATGAAGTGAGTATTCCGCAACTGTTTACAGAAGCCGAGATTGACAATCAAATCGAGCAGCTCAAGAAAAATTCAGGCAGCCTGGCAAAACTGTCTGCAAGCATGGCTAAAAATCCCGGTCCTGTCGTATCACGTCCTCTCGCGCAGCAGACCTATCTACGCGCACTGGATGCCCTGATGGAAAACGGTTTTTTGGAAGGCCAGGAGATGCGCCACGAGGCTTCACTGTCGCCCATCGCCTTGCTGCGCGACTGGCAGGTAAATCTATGCGTGGAAAATGGTGCTCTACAACACCTATTGAAGGGCAAAGCCACTGCCTACGGACGTGGCCTATCGCTGGCCGCAGCGCGGGCATCCTATGCCATGGAAATAGTGGAACGGGCCAGTGCCTATGTGAGTGTGCAACCCGGGGATGGTACGGCCACACATGCCGGCAGCATCTCCGACCGCAAGCACCCCTTGACGCTTAGGCGAGCGCGGCGCAGTGAACTTATAGCGGAGGGTCTTGTTGCTCTGGATCCTGACTGCCTTCCCCTGGACGTTCCGTACAATGATGCACCTCTTTACTGGCTTCCTGCGGTAAACACAAGGGGAGAGAGGGTACTTGTGCCTGCCCAGGCGGTTTTTTTATTTTGCAATCTGGACGAGACCTCACTCTTTCAGGCCAGCGGCTCCACAGGACTTGCCGCTGGAAACACCATGGATGAAGCCGTAGTTGCGGCGCTGACGGAGATTGTAGAACGCGATGCCGAAGCCACTACACCATTTGTACGCTCACAGTGTTTCGTATTGCAAAGCCGCGATGCGCGCATCCAATCCCTGCTGGATGATTATGCCAACTGCGGTATCCATGTGCAGTTTCAGGATATTACCACAGAACTGGGACTGCCAGCCTATCAGTGTTTTGTGCAAGGACAGGATGGCAATGTGGCACGAGCCACGGCAGCCAGTGTGAGTGGCCCTCAGGCCGCACTGTCTGCTCTTACAGAAACCCCCTGGCCATACTCCACAACCCAAACCACCCTCCCTCACCCTTCCGGACCAGGGCTTTCTGGATTGCCCGTGCGCATACTAGAAGATCTGCCAGACTACAGCTTGCCATCGGCTGCGGCCAACCGACGGCTGCTGGAAGGACTTTTGCTCGCTCAAGGCAGAGAGCCATTATATATTGATATAACCCGGTCAGATTTAGATATCCCCGTGGTACGAGCTATTGTGCCCGGTCTTCAATTAACTGCAGAGTTGGACAGATTCTCTCGCCCCTGCCTGCGTTTGTTCGCCCGCTATGCCGCCCTTTTCAGGTGAGAATTCCAATGGAATGCTCAGGTAATGCTTACCCTTGCCGCGCAAATTCCGTTGCAGGGAAGGGACAAGTGGGATACGATAAAAAAACGGGTCGGGATTATCTTGGTGAATGCATAACCCCATGGAGGTAAGGATGAAACTGGGTATCTTTTTTGCTGCGCTGGCAAGTGCTGCGTTGTGTTTTAGTGCACCTGGCCACGCACAGGCTGTTGATGCCACGCCCATAAAAATCGGCGTTTATCTTCCGCTGACCGGACAAAATGCTTTTGGTGGACAGCTGGAACTTGAGGGCGTTCGTCTCGCCCAGAAAGAGATGCCCACGGTTCTCAACCGCCCTGTGGAACTGGTGGTTGTTGACAACAAATCAGACAAGGTTGAGGCAGCCAATGCCGTAAAACGTCTTGTTGAACGGGACAAAGTCGTGGCTCTCATCGGGTCCTATGGATCTTCGCTAGCCATGGCCGGCGCAGAAGTAGCTGAAAAGGCTATGATTCCCGGCGTGGGTACCTCCTGCACCAATCCACTAGTGACACAGGGCAAAAAATACTATTTCCGTGCATGCTTTATTGACCCTTATCAGGGAGCGGCTGCAGCCACCTATGCATTTGACAACCTTGGTTTCCACAAGGCTGCCGTGCTAATGGATATGACCAATGACTATGCTGTGGGTCTTTCAAGCTTCTTCTCCCGTTCATTCAAAAAACTGGGTGGTACCGTTCTGGCCACTCTCAAATACAGTTCAGGAGATCAGGATTTTACCGCGCAGTTGACTGAACTGATAGCAAAGAAGCCCGAGATTGTCTTTATGCCCGCCTATTTTGCCGAAGGGGCCATTATTATGAAGCAGGCCCGAGAACTGGGTGCAACCTTCCGTCTTATGGGGGCTGACGCCATGGACAATCCTGACACCCTCAAACTGGGAGGTAAGGCTGCGGAAGGTTTTTTACACACCACCTTCCCCTATGACCCGGCCATGCCTAGTATGACAGAGGAAGCTAAACGCTTCACCGAAGCTTGGAAGGTCGCCTATCCTGACAAGGAAACCAACGTGAATGGTGCTCTGGGCTACAATACCTATTTCCTTATTGTAGACGCCATCAAGCGTGCTAATTCCGCAGAACCTAAGGCCATTGCAAAGGCCATGGCCGAAACGAGGGATTTGCCCACGGCCTTGGGCAAGCTCTCCATCAATGCTACGCACGATGCAGAAATGCCCGTCGGGATCATTGAGTACAAAAATGGCAAGCGCGTGTACGTGGGTGAGGTGACCCCCAAGTAAGACTCGACTGCCTGGCCCCGCGGCGGCCCTCGTCGCGGGGCGTTTTTTACGTCCTTTGTCTTGCCCTGCTGTCTTGCCAGCGCGCTGAGGTGTTCATGAACCTTGACATGTTTTTGCAGCACTGTTTCAACGCCCTTACGCTGGGTTCGCTCTATGCGCTGATTGCCATCGGCTACACCATGGTCTATGGCATTTTGCGACTCATCAATTTCGCCCATGGCGACATACTGATGGTAGGCGCATATTTTGTTTTTTTTGGCACATTTGCCTTTGGTTGGCCATGGGGTGTGGCTGCCGTAGTTGCCGTGGCTGGTGCGAGCGTACTCGGTATACTTGTAGAAAAGGTGGCATATCGCCCGTTGCGCGACGCCCCGCGTATATCTGCCCTTATCAGTGCCATTGCTGTTTCCTTTTTTATTGAAAGTCTGGCCGTAGTGGTGTTTACCGGACAGCCTCGACCCGTGCTTCAGCCAGAATGGTTGATTTCGGAATGGCAGTTGGGAGGGGTACGCATCCTGCCCTTGACAGCTTTTGTGCCCGCCATGACTATCGTGCTGGTGGCCGTACTGCTGTATGTGGTTTACCATACCAAACCTGGCTTGGCCATGCGCGCCATCTCCAAAGATATTGAAACTACGCGTCTTTTGGGTGTCAAGGTTGACAACATCATAGCCCTGACCTTCGGCATCGGTTCGGCATTGGCCGCAGCATCGGGAATCATGTGGGCCTTGAGGTATCCTCAGGTACACCCGTACATGGGTATCATGCCAGGCCTTAAAGCATTCATCGCAGCTGTGTTTGGAGGTATAGGCTCCATTCAGGGTGCGGTCATCGGCGGTGTGGCGCTGGGCTTTGTTGAGATTATGACCGTGGCCTTCATGCCAGAACTGTCGGGCTATCGGGATGCCTTTGCTTTCATACTGCTGGTACTTGTGTTGCTGTTCAAGCCCACCGGCTTGCTGGGCGAGAGCATGGAGGAGAAAATTTGATGCGCATGGACAGAACGACCTTTCTGAGCATCGCGGCCATGCTGCTTTTTGGCCTTGTTCTGACGCAGGCCGAAAATTTTCTTGGTGACTATCAAATCTACATAGCAAAACTCATTTTCATCAATGCTATTCTGGCTCTTTCGCTCAATCTCATTTATGGGTTTACGGGTCTGTTCTCTCTGGGACATGCCGGCTTCATTGCCATCGGAGCCTATGTGTCAGCGCTGTGTATTCTGCCACCAGAACAGAAGGAGATGATGTGGATTCTTGAGCCCATTATGTGGCCCTTTTCAGAATTATTCACCCCCTTCTGGGTTTCTGTACTGGCAGGTGGTGCAGTGGCAGCTGTATGTGCCTTTGTGATTGCCGTGCCGGTGCTGCGCCTGGGTGACGATTACTTGGGCATCGCAACTCTGGGTTTTGCCGAGATCATCCGCGTTGTCATTGTCAATGCCACGCCCATAACGAACGGTTCCCTGGGTATCAAGGGGATACCTGGGCATGCTACGCTGCTCTCCTGCTACGGCTGGACGCTCTTTACGCTTATTGTGCTTGCGCGTCTCGTATTCAGTAATTTTGGCAACGTCTTGCGCTGCATCCGTGATAATGAGATCGCAGCTCGGGTCATGGGTATCAACGTATTTCGCTATAAAGTGCTTTCTTTCTGTCTTGGAGCGTTCTTTGCCGGTATTGGCGGGGCGCTGTTGGGAACACATCTTTCCACCATTGATCCCAAGATGTTTAACTTCCTGCTCACCTTTAACGTACTCATGTTTGTAGTGGCCGGCGGCTTGGGATCCCTGACAGGCAGCCTGCTCGGGGCCACAATTATCACCATTCTACTCGAATGGCTGCGTGCCATTGAAGAACCCATGAATCTTGGCTTCATAGAGCTGCCGGGCATTCCCGGCATGCGTATGGTTGTCTTTTCTCTTGTACTACTGGCTATCATCCTGTATCGCCGCGAGGGTATCATGGGCACGCGAGAAATCACCTGGAAACGTCTTGGAGCAGTGTTTGGGAGGGGCCGGGCATGAGTGGATTCATTCTGCCGAAGGCACCTGACTTCGCCAATGCATTGCTTCTAACCAGAGGTGTGACCATGCGTTTTGGCGGCGTTACAGCTGTCAGCGATCTGGACCTTGCCTTGCCCAAGGGTGCCATTGCCGGCATTATTGGCCCCAACGGTGCAGGAAAGACAACGGCCTTTAATGTGCTTAGTGGTTTTTATGTGCCCCAGGAAGGTTCTGTGATTTTTGACGGCACGGACACACGTGGTAAGTCTCCCGCAGAAATATGCCGTATGGGCCTGGCCCGTACCTTTCAAAATATCCGTCTTTCGCAGCAGATGACCGTGCTTGAAAATATCATGGTAGGTTGCCATGTACGCCGCCACTGCCCCTGGTGGATGGCCCCCCTGGGCCTGCCACCATTTTATCGCGAAGAGGAAGCCATCCGTACAAAAAGCCAACATTTGGCCGAACGCGTACATTTAGCTGACAATATTGATGATCAGGCGGGCAGCCTGCCGTACGGTGCCCAACGCCGTCTGGAGATAGCGCGGGCCCTTGCCACCGAACCAAAGCTCCTCTTGCTGGACGAGCCTGCGGCGGGCATGAATCCTCAAGAAAGCCTGGAACTCATGCATTTCATAGGCCATATTCGCGACGAATTTGACCTGACCATTCTGCTCATTGAACATGACATGAAGGTCGTCATGGGGGTATGCCAGTATATTTGGGTCATGGAGTACGGTGCCCTCATTGCCCAGGGCGACCCCGATACTGTACGAAGCAATCCTGATGTTATCCGGGCATATCTAGGGGAAGACGCCTCATTGGAAAAGGGGCTGTAGAACATCTCACAACAGGTGCGGCAGCATGCTTGAAATTCGCGATCTCCATGTGCGCTATGGCGGTATTCAGGCTGTGCAGGGAGTGAGTCTACACATTCCCCGCGGCAGTATTGTCACCCTTATCGGAGCCAATGGCGCAGGCAAGAGCAGTATTATCCGTTCCATTGCTGGCCTGAACAAATCTGTCAGCGGTGATATTTTGCTTACTCGTAAGGAGGGGGATTCTCCGGTCTCACTCATGGGCCTCAAGCCGGAAGACATGGTACGTCGTGGCATATCCTTATCCCCTGAGGGACGTCGCATCCTGCCCCATTTGACAGTGGAAGAAAATTTGCAGCTGGGTGCATATTCGCGCTCATACAGTGCGGGTATTTCCAGTGATATGAAGCAGGTGTATGGCTTGTTCCCCCGCCTCAAGGAGCGAAGCTGGCAAAAAGGGGGTACACTTTCCGGAGGTGAACAGCAGATGCTGGCTGTTGGCCGTGCCCTTATGAGCCGCCCCGACCTGCTTATGCTGGATGAACCATCATTGGGTCTGGCACCTCTGTTGGTACGCGAAATTTTTGCTATCATTCGCCGCATCAATGAGGAAGGCAAGACTGTCCTGCTGGTGGAACAAAATGCCTTTGCAGCCCTTTCCGTGGCTAATTATGCCTATATTCTCGAGGTAGGCCGCGTGGTGTTGGAGGGTCCCGGCAAGGAATTGCTGGAAAACCCCAAGGTCAAAAAAGCCTACCTTGGCGGCTGAAGCCTCCAATCCAACCCTGTATCGGGAGATATCATGCGCTACACACAATTTTTAGTGGCGGTGGTCATGCTGTTCCTATCATCTGCAGTATGTCAGGCTACACCTGGGGAAGATCGTCTTCTGACACGTCTTCCCAATGGCCTTCGTGTCTGCATTATCAAAGACTCGCGCTTTCCTCTGGCGGCTACACGCCTTTATATACGCACCGGTTCGGCCAACGAAGATCTGAAACAGGCTGGCATCAGCCACTTGCTGGAACATATGGTTTTCAAAGGGACAGACCATCGCCCTAAAGGCCAGATATCCCGCGAAGTAGAGGCCCTGGGTGGCTACCTAAATGCGGCAACGAGCTTTGACAAAACTTGGTATATTACTGATATGCCCGCCGCACACTGGCGAACTGGCATGGATGTGGTCAAGGAAATGGCCTTCCAGGCTTCGCTGGATGCGCATGAACTCGAGGCGGAGAAAGCGGTGGTCATATCTGAACTTGAAAGAGATCAGGATTCCCCCAACCATCGCTTATTTGAAGCACTGCAGACGTCAGCCCTGCACAATACGCCCTACGGACGTCCCATTATCGGTTTTACAGAGACAGTGCGTGCCATTACTTCCGATGACCTGCACGCTTATGTGCGTCGCTGGTACCAGCCGCAAAACATGCTGTTGCTGGTGGCCGGTGATATTGAACCACAGGCCGTGCTGGAACATGCCACTGCGCTATTCGGCGATCTCGTCAACACACAGGAATTTTCTGTACCGACACCTGTGGATATTCAAAAAGCCCCCGGTGGCTCCCGCGTGGAAGTAGTGCGCGGTCCCTGGAACAAAATCTATCTTGGGCTGGCTTTTCCGGCTCCCGCACTGACGGATGTACGTTCTGTAAGTCTGGATGTTCTCTGTTATGTCTTGGGGGGAGATAGCTCTTCCGTGTTGCCGCAGGCCTATATGTATGAAAAGCGACTTGTAGACCATATTGACATGGGCAATATGAGTTTGACCCGTGGGGGCTTGCTTTACCTGACAGCCACCCTGGCCCCCAAAAACCTGAAAGAGTTCTGGGACAGCCTCACGACGCGTTTGGCTAACGTCAAAGCCGCCTCCTTCAAACCGGAAGCACTGAAACGGGCCCGCTATAACCTTGAGGATGCCATGGACCGCTCTTCTGAAACACTTACGGGGCTTGCTTCTTGGGCGGGGGCAGTACAGTTTGATATGGGCGGCGACCAGATGGAGCAAAACCTGCGCTTTGCTCAACGTCATGTGGACACCGCTGAGGTGCAACAGGCCATCAACCATTGGCTCAACCCATCGCTCATGCGTGTGCGTGTGCTGGCCCCAGAGAATGTTGCCCTGCCAGATCTTGAAGCTATATTGCAGAAAAACTGGCCAGGTCTTTCCATACCTCCAGTCCAGACTACACTGGGAACTGCCAGGAGACAGCGGGAAAAATTGCATCTGGGGGGAGGACGTACACTTGTCCTCCTTCCTGACGATACCGTGCCGTATGTATCTATTGACTTTATGCAGCCAGGCGGCAACGCATTGTTGACACCCAGGCAACAGGGCTTGGCAGAACTGACAGCCCGCACGTTGACGGAAGGGTGTGGCAAGATGGATGCGCCGGCTCTCGGGCGATATTTGGCGGACAGGGCAGCAGCACTGGAAGCCAAAGCTGGCATACAGTCGTTTACAGTATCACTGACAGGCCCCTCTCGTTTCAATGCAGATTATTTATCCCTTCTGGGCGACGTACTGCGCAAGGCGCGGCTGGAAGAAAAGGATGTGCGCCGCAAAGCAGAAGACGTCAAGGCAGCTCTCCGCCAACGGGCAGACAAGCCCACGGCCTTTCTGTTCTCTCGCCTGGGGCCTTTCCTTTATCCTGGAGGACAAGTTTATGGGTATGATCCCCTGGGAACGGAGGCGACCCTTGATGCCTTTACAGTAACAGATGTGCGTACTTTTTGGAAGAAACAGCTGACCCAACCCTGGACGCTCTCTGTTGCTGGCGATTTTGACCGTGAAGCTGTGCTTGCTTTTGCCAAAAGCTTGCCTGTGCCAGAAAAGAATTCTTTTAAGCTTACAGCACCTGCATGGGGTTCGCAACATGAGTTGGAGCTGCACCTGCCGGGTCGTAACCAGGCCCATGTGTTGCAGGCTTTTAAGGCTGTTCCTGTAACACATGCCGATGCACCCGCTCTTTCCCTGTTGCAGGCAGTGCTTGCCGGACAAAGTGGACTGTTGTTTACCAGGCTGCGTGATGACCAGGGGCTGGGCTATGTGGTCACAGCTATGTATAATGGCATGACTGAAACAGGGCGCATGGTCTTTTACATTGGCACAACGCCTGACAGTGTGGAACAGGCCCGACAGGGTTTTGCCTCTATTATTGCAGAGCTCAAAAGCAAGCCTCTGCCAACGGAATTGTTACAGGCCGGAGCGAACAGCCTGCTGGGCAACTACCTCCGGGGGCGGCAGAGCTTGGCCTCCCGTACAGGTGAAGCTGCTACTGAAGTGACACTGAACCTTCCCGAAGGCTTTGAACAGTCTATTATTGATCGTGCCGGAAAGATTACACCGGAAGACCTTTTGATCGTTGCGCAGAAATATCTCAGAGAGGATGCGCGTTATGATGTGACGTTACTGCCATAGGTTGATCATTGATTCTGATTGTACTGCGTATACAGTGCATGCAAAATTACAGTTGCTCCCGTAATTGCATACTTATGCCTTGATTACGGGAGCAGTATTTTTTCTGTTAAAAAAGCACGTTAGAAAAATATACAAAAATTTCAAAAAATACTCAGCGAATTTTTTCGCAATTGGAGCGTTTCAGGGAAATGTCAAGTGTAAGACACCGTTAATTTATGCTTTTCTCCCTTGAAATAGCTCTAAGCAGAGATTATCCTGATCATTTGCGAAGGTAAAAAAATGGCTTTCTTTATGCTGCAAGGCATACTGCGACACGCTCTTTCTGCCCCAAAAGTTACAGCATAAAAAACATAAGTAAAGACACTGTATTGGCATGTGATTAGGAGCGCTTTTTTGCAACACACATTGACACAGGCCAATTCTTTTGAGATTTTCTAGAGGTTGTCTGCATACCGACCTTGCTCTCACTTTTTAGGGCAGTGATTATGCCGTGTATCTGCTGACAGGATGCCGTGTTCTTGCAACGAGATGATCTGCTGGTTCAAATATTTTCTTGTCTGGAGACGTAACCATGCTTACCGACATCATCAAGCGGGACGGTACGGAAGTCCCCTTTGATTCTGTCAAGATCCTCAATGCCATCACCAAGGCCAACAAGGCGGTAGTTGGTGAGGACATGTCGCCGACCGACCTTTTGTATGTCACCGAGAAAGTGTGCAAGGTCCTGGACGAACGTGGTCTAAAGCATGTGGAAGAAATCCAGGACGTGGTCGAGGAAACCCTAATCCGTTTTGATTACGCAAAAACGGCAAAGGCATATATTCTTTATCGTGCTGAGCATACGAAGATCCGCAATGCGGAATCGTATCTCATGGATATCTACAAAAAGTTGACGTATTCCCCGGCCATTAAGGAAGACATCAAACGCGAGAATGCCAATATTGACGGTGACACGGCTATGGGAACCATGCTCAAGTATGGTTCTGAAGGCTCCAAGTATTTCATAGACAACTATATCCTGCCCAAGGATGCGTCGGCAGCTCATATCAATGGTGACATTCATATTCACGATAAAGATTTTTATATGCTCACGGAGACATGCTGCCAGATAGATCTTATTCCTTTGTTCAAAAATGGTTTTTCCACTGGGCATGGGCATTTACGGGAGCCCAACTCCATTGAAAGCTATTCCGCCCTGGCCTGCATTGCTATTCAGGCCAACCAGAACGAAATGCATGGCGGACAGAGTATACCGCATTTTGACTATGCCATGGCAGACGGTGTTATCAAAACCTATCGCAAGGAGTATGAACGTGCTTTTGCTGCGGTTTTGCGCATCGCCGGAGGTATGGAAGCAAAAGAGGCTGTGACGCAGACCCGTCAATGCATGGACCGTCTGGCAGAGTGCCCACGCATGGGTTCTATCGACGCCTATGGGGAAAAACTCGTGGCGGCGACTCCTGAACAGATGCGTGAACTTATGGCGCGGGCGCACGCCTATGCCGTTGATGAGGCTCTAAAATATACTGAGCGACGTACCTACCAGGCTATGGAGGCGCTCATCCACAATTTGAATACCATGAATTCCCGGGCTGGGGCGCAGGTGCCGTTCAGCTCCATAAATTACGGTACGGATATTTCGGCAGAGGGACACATGGTTGTCAAAAATCTGCTGTTGGCCACCAAGGCCGGTTTGGGAAATGGTGAAACCTCTATTTTCCCTGTGCAGATATTCAAGGTTAAATCCGGGATAAACTATAACCCTGGCGATCCAAATTATGACCTTTTCAAGATGGCCATGGAAGTTTCAGCCTTGCGACTCTTCCCCAACTTCAGTTTTATGGATGCCCCCTTTAATTTGCAATACTACCGTGAGGGTGACTATAACTCCGAGGTAGCCTACATGGGATGTCGCACACGCGTCATAGGCAACGTACATGATCCAAGACGCGAAGTGACCTGTGGCCGCGGCAATTTGAGCTTTACTTCCATCAATTTGCCACGCCTTGGTTTGGAGGCCAAGGGAAATGTGGGTAAATTTTTCGCTCTGCTAGACGATCGCATTGATCTGGTTTTTCGCCAGCTGCTGCACCGCTTCAAGATACAGAGTGCCAAAAAGGTGCGTAACTATCCTTTTCTTATGGGGGAAGGAGTCTGGATTGACTCGGGAACGCTTAGGCTGGACGACACCATTGGCGAAGTGCTGAAACACGGCACCCTGACGTTGGGTTTCATCGGTTTGGCAGAAACCCTCAAAGCCCTTATAGGCAAACACCACGGTGAAAGTGAAGAAGCGCAAAAACTGGGTATTGATATCGTCACGCATATGCGCAAACGTTGTGATGACAAGTCTGTTGAAGTCGGTTTGAATTTTTCCCTTATTGCTACTCCTGCAGAGGGGCTTAGCGGGCGGTTCGTAGCCCTGGATAAGGTGAAATACGGTATCATACCGGGGATTACTGACAGAGATTATTACACCAATTCCTTTCATGTGCCTGTGTACCATCCCATTAAGGCATTTAAAAAAATCCAGATTGAGGCGCCCTACCACGCCCTAACTAATGGCGGGCACATCACCTATGTGGAACTGGATGGCGATACCTGTAAGAATCTTGAAGCATTTGAAAGCATTATTCGCTACATGCACGATCAGGGAGTGGGCTATGGTTCAATCAATCACCCTCTGGATCGCGACCCTGTGTGCGGATATGTGGGCGTGATCAACGGGCGTTGCCCGCGATGTGGACGCAGGGAAGGCGAAGGCGTGAGTGCCGAACTGCTGGAAACATTACGTAAAAAATATCCATACACTCCCCAGTGGGACTAACGGAAAGATTATACCCAGTGGTAATTGCGAAAAGGAGAAAAATTTTATGTTGATGAAATCGCGTCTGTTTGAGGAGATCAAGCCCGATAGCAAACTGATTGGACAGGGCGTGGGTTTTGAGCGCACCCGCCGTATTACGGGCTATCTTGTGGGCACACTGGATCGCTTTAACAACGCTAAACGCGCAGAAGAACGCGACCGGGTCAAGCATGCCTGATAGCAGTATATCACAGCTCAGGTTGTCGGGTATTGTGGAGGAATCAATAGTTGACGGGCCTGGGCTGCGTTTTGTGCTTTTTACACAAGGGTGCCCGCACCACTGCAAAGGCTGTCACAACCCGCAGACACATAGCTTTGAGGGCGGCTTTTTAATGACTGCAGAAGCCGTCCTTGCGAGTGTGGAAGAAAATCCCTTGTTGGCGGGAGCCACATTTTCAGGTGGCGAACCATTTGAACAGGCACCGGCGTTGTGCGCAGTAGCCGAGGGAATTCGCACCATGGGCAAAAACGTAGTAACCTTTACCGGTTATACATATGAAGCCCTGCTATGTAGACCTGACCCTTGGACAAGATATCTCCTGGAATTGACAGACTTGCTTATTGATGGCCCGTATGTAGAGGCCTTGCGTGATCCTGAACTGCGCTTCCGAGGAAGCTCCAATCAGCGAGAACTGACGCGAGCAGATCGCAAGCGACTCCAAGCAGCCATGCGGAGATACGCATAACGACGCTTTGCCCAACTTCTTCTATCTCATAGGAGACACCTCCTACATGCGGCAATACATTCACTGAATAGCCCGACGGCATGTGCAGCCCTGTAAGGTGGTGATGCAAAGCATCTGAGCGTGGTCAGCACGTCACAGAGTCGGCAGGAAGCCATCTGGTTTACAGGAGCAAGCTCCATCCTTAACACCAGAGGTATCCAGTGAAACACAGTCTGAAATTTCCCGGGGTCCACACGACACAATATTCATAGTCATGCGAGCTGAAAGGCGCTTGTCGTGGACTTGCTTGACCAGGTAAAAATGTTTATAAACATTTTTTGCAGTAAATATTAGTGGGGATTATTCCCTCTCTTACAGTAGGCATTGCAGAAAGAAAAGGAGTCCTTCGTGGAATATCGCGTAGAAGACCTTTCACCGGTCAAAAAAAAGGTCGTTATCACTACTGAACCGCAAGAGGTGGATGCGGCCATCATGGGTACTGTGGCCGTGTATAAGACTTCTGTGCGCATTGATGGTTTCCGCAAGGGCAAGGTGCCTGCCTCTTTAGTTGAACAGCGGCTGCACGACAAGATTTATGCGGAGGCCCAGCAAGATCTTATCAATGTACATATAAACGATATTATGCAGAAGCTTGGTGTGGTGCCTCTGGGTAAGGTTACTATTGATGCAGATGATGCCTTTGAGCGAAGCAAAAACTATACATACAGTATTGAGTTTGAGGTGCTGCCCTCCTTCCAGCTGCCACCCTACGAGGGCATGGAGGTTGAGCAGGAAAAAGTCGTAGTCGACGAGCAGGATGAGCAGCGTCTGTTGGATCATATCCTGCGTAGCCATGCAAAGATTGTCCCCGTGGAAGGCAATGCTCCCGCTCGGGATGGACAGATCGCTAATATTGGCTTTGCTGCGTATGAAGATGGCAAGCTGCTGGAAGACTTTAAAGTCGAAAATTTCAATCTGGCGTTGGGAGAACATCAGGCTCTGGAAGCTTTTGAAAATTTGGTTAAAACCATACCCAATGGAGGAGAAGGCGAAGGAGAGATTACCTTTCCTCAGGACTTTATTACAGAAGCTCTGGCAGGAAAAACCGTACTGATGAAGATCAAGGTATATGCGGTGAAAGAGTACAAGCTGCCAGAGCTTACCGATGCATTTGCCAAGACCTTGGGTAAAGAAAGTGTTGCCGCTTTGCGCTCGACCATTCATGACAGCTGTGCCAAGACGCTCTTTGACCTGCATAAGAGCGCTGCCCAGAAAAAACTACTGGATCGCATGCTCAAGATGGTGGATTATGAACTGCCTACCAGTATGGTCGAAACGGCCATGAACAGTCTTCTTGTTGACCAAGCTGCGCGGCTGGAGAGGCAGGGGCGGAGTCTTGCGGCATTAGGTAAAAATATTGAAGAAATACGTGATGCAGTGCGTTCCAAAGCCGAAGCAATGGCTCGTTCCCAGGTATTGTTACTCTCCATCGCCAAAAAAGAAGGACTGGATGTAAGCGAGACTGAGGTTAGTTCGGAGCTGTACCGCATGTGCCTTGCCAACGGCGATGATTTCAAGAAGGTGCGTGAAAGGTCTGAACGTAATGGATACATGTTTGTGCTTCGAGATCGGCTATTGGCCGACAAGGCTATGGATCTTGTCTATGCCAAGGCCAAGGTGACAGAAGTGGAGTCGCAGCCTCAGAAATCGGACGGTGAGGATACCGCAGTGCAGGGCGCTCCCACCGACGCTGACAGTGAGTAAAAATGGGGGCGGCCGATAAGGCCGCCTTTTTTCACGGTTGTAGCTCCGCGTTCAAACCGGCATAAGGCCGCGTCGTGAGGTTGACATGTCGCTTGTACCCATGGTTATTGAAACAACAGGCCGTTCAGAACGTGCTTATGACATTTATTCGCGTCTGCTCAAAGACCGCATTGTGCTTTTGGGCACCGAGGTCAATGACGCTGTAGCATCCCTTATTTGCGCGCAACTGCTCTTTTTGGAATCGCAGGATCCTGAGAAGGAAATCTATCTTTATATCAATTCTCCCGGGGGCTCTGTAACGGCGGGGCTCGCCATTTATGACACCATGCGTTTTATCTCTTCCCCTGTGTCCACGGTATGTATGGGTCGCGCAGCCAGTATGGGGGCTTTTTTGCTCGCTGCCGGAAATCCTGGTACGCGTTTTGCTTTGCCCAATAGTCAGATAATGATTCACCAGCCGTCGGGTGGATTCCAAGGCCAGGCAACTGACATTGAAATCCACGCTCGTGAAGTGTTACGCCTTAAGGAACGCCTCAATCGTATGCTGGCAGAAAATACAGGACGATCTTACGAAGATATGGTCAAGGCTACAGAACGCGACAATTTTTTGACTCCTGAAGAGGCCAAGGAACTTGGCATCATAGACCGCGTGCTCGTATCGCGGCATGAAATGGATCAGGAAAAGAGCTGATAATATGGCCAAAAATCAAAAACCCCCGGTGAGTGAACCTTTGCGCTGTTCTTTTTGCGGTCGCAGTGAGCTTGAGGTACATAACCTTATTGTGCAGGACGGCGCGACCATTTGTGATAAGTGTGTCAAGGCCTGCACGGAAATAATTGCCCGTGACAGGATGGAAGGAACCCCTGAGGATGAGGAGCGGTTACTTTCACCTCAAGAGATTAAAGAACGTCTTGATCAGTATGTTATCGGTCAGGACGAGGCCAAAAAAATCCTTTCTGTGGCGGTGCACAACCACTATAAGCGAGTATTCTATGCTGATGCCCTCGGCGACGAAGTTGAGCTTGAGAAGAGCAATATTCTTCTGGTCGGGCCTTCGGGAAGCGGCAAGACTCTGTTGGCGAAAACACTGGCGCGTGTGCTGCGTGTGCCTTTTGCCATTGCTGATGCAACAACACTTACAGAGGCCGGCTACGTAGGCGAGGATGTGGAGAATATTCTCGTACAGCTTCTCCAGAATGCAGACTATGACTTGGAAGCTGCAGGCAAAGGCATTATCTACATCGACGAGATTGACAAAATTTCACGCAAAGGTGACGGCCCATCCATAACGCGTGACGTTTCGGGTGAGGGCGTACAACAGGCCTTGCTTAAGATTATTGAAGGAACTGAGGCTAACATTCCCCCCAAGGGTGGACGCAAGCATCCGCAGCAAGAATTTATCCGTATGGATACACGCAACATCCTCTTTATTGTGGGAGGGGCTTTTGTTGGGCTGGACAAAATTGTGGAGTCCCGCGTAAGTGGTGGATCCATGGGCTTCGGTGCACATGTGCGTTCCAGTAAGGAAATGTCCATAGGCGAATTGCTTGATAAGATCCATCCTCAGGATTTAGTAAAATTTGGTCTGATTCCAGAATTTGTCGGACGTATACCCATCATAACCCATGTGGATGATCTTGAAGAAGCGGATCTCGTGCGTATTCTTACAGAACCGAAAAACGCTTTGGTACGCCAATACCAGAAGCTTTTCGAACTGGAGCATGTGGATCTGCGCTTTACCCAGAATGCGCTCAAGGCCATCGCCGCCAAAGCTATTGAGCGCAAAACAGGGGCGCGTGGGTTACGTAATGTTATGGAACGGACGATGCTTGATATCATGTTTACATTGCCATCCATGCCAAATGTACGTGAATGCCTGATTAATCAGGCTGTTATAGACAAAGGCAAGGAACCTGTTCTGCTTTTTACAGACGGAGCCGGTGATACAAAAAAAACCAAGGCCGGGGGTGGCAAGGCCTCCTAGAAGACTGCCCATGCTGTTATTTGAAGTGTGCGATTTACAGGATTCCGTGCGAGGTTGCCGTTGCCAAGCAGTTGCCTCGCACGCCTTGTTTACTGTGATATAGAGGTGTTCCCATGAGTGATGTAAAGCGCGGCAATGAAGATTTTCAGGAATTACCTGTGATGCCCTTACGGGAAGTAGTTATGTTTCCTCGCTCCATTATGCCGCTTTTTGTGGGACGCGACTCTTCCATCAAGGCCATTGACACCGCGCAAAACTCATACAGCAAATTGATTTTTCTTGTGAATCAGCGTGAGCCGGAGCTGGAAAAACCGGATGCCAAGGACCTTGCCAAGGTGGGTGTTGTAAGCAGGGTTCTCCAGGTATTACGCTTGCCGGATGGCACCATTAAGGTGCTTTTTGAGGGGATATACCGTGCGCGGTGGGAGTTACTGCGTGAAGATGTGTGCACCATGGCCACGGTGCAGCGTTGCACCGAGATACAAAGTCATCAGGAAGAACGTGAAGCCCTGGTTCGTGCTGTGCATGAAGCTATGGAGGAGTATGGCAAAACCAACAAAAAAATATCACAGGAGGTCATACTTTCCATCTTGGCATTGCAGGAGCCTGGTCCTTTGGCCAACGCTATCATTCCGCACCTGAAGGTACGATATCACAAGAAACAGGAAGCGCTGGAGCAGGATGACGTGACCAGAAGGCTGGAAATGGCTTACGAACTCTTGCAGGGAGAGGTCACCCTGGCCACTGTTGAAAAGCGTATCAAGAACCGCGTGAAAGTTCAGATGGAACGCAACCAGCGTGAATACTACCTGAACGAGCAGATCAAGGCCATCAATAAGGAAATGGGGCGTGATGACGACCCCCAGGCTGAAATTGACGAAATCGAGCAAAAGCTAAAGGTGCGGGACATGCCGGAGGAAGCGCGTCAAAAAGCTCTGGCGGAAGCCCACAAGCTGCGTAATATCCCTCCATCGGCGGCGGAGTACACTGTAGTGCGTAACTATGTGGACTGGATTCTCGACCTTCCTTGGAACGAACTTAAACAGATTGACATTGATATTGAAAAAGCACGCGCCATTCTTGATGGTGACCACTATGGCCTGGAAAAACCTAAAGAGCGTATTCTTGAATATTTGGCCGTGCAGAAGCTCTCACATGGTCTCAAGGGACCTATTCTCTGTTTTGTTGGGCCTCCAGGCGTGGGTAAGACATCATTGGCCAAATCTGTGGCCCGTGCAACGGGACGCGATTTTGTGCGATTGTCGTTGGGTGGTGTTCGTGATGAAGCTGAAATCCGTGGGCACAGACGCACCTATGTTGGCGCTCTGCCTGGAAAGATTATTCAGTCCCTCAAAAGAGTTAAATACAACAATCCTCTCTTTTGTCTGGATGAAATAGACAAAATGAATTCAGACTTCCGGGGTGACCCAGCCTCGGCCCTTCTTGAGGTGTTGGATCCTGAACAGAATACTGCATTCATGGATCATTATCTGGATCTGGAATACGATCTTTCGAAAATCTTTTTCATTACCACGGCCAATACTCTCCATTCAATTCCTAGCCCCCTACTGGACCGTATGGAGGTCATTGAACTTAACAGTTACCTGGAAACGGAAAAACACCATATTGCACGGTGCTTTCTTTTGCCACGGCAGATCAAGGAGCATGGTCTTAGAGAGGAAAATATTCGTATCTCGGATAACGCGCTCATTGAGATCATCCGCTCGTACACACGCGAAGCCGGAGTGCGTAATCTGGAGCGAGAGATAGCCTCGCTCTGCCGTAAAACGGCCATCCGTCTTGTTGAGAAGAATAATCTCGAACAGTGTGTCAATGTTACCCGACAGAGTTTGCCCTCTCTGTTGGGTGTGAAACGTTACCGCCATGACGAGCGCGAGGCGGAGTCCCAGATAGGTGTATGTGCGGGACTTGCCTGGAACCAACGCGGGGGTGAAATTTTGCTGGTGGAAACCAGTCTCATGGCAGGTTCCGGGCATGTGGTGACGACAGGCCAGCTTGGTGAAGTCATGACCGAATCGGCCAAGGCTGCGCTTTCCTACGTGCGTTCTCGAGCTGAAGTGCTGGGCCTTGACCCGCGCTTTCATCGCAAGATTGATCTCCATGTGCACGTGCCTGCAGGAGCCACGCCTAAGGACGGCCCATCTGCAGGCATCACGCTTGCCACTTCCATAACGTCTGCTCTTTTGGGGATACCTGTGCGTAATGACGTGGCCATGACAGGTGAAATATCGTTACGCGGGCGGGTTCTGCCCATAGGCGGCCTGCGTGAAAAATTACTGGCGGCACGACGCGGCGGCATTCGCAAGGTTATTATGCCACACGACAACGAAAAGGACCTCAAGGAAGTCCCCGACGAGGTACTGCGCGACCTAGAAATAGTTTTCGTGGATCATGTGGACGATGTGCTGCCGCAGGCATTGGCGGCAGAACCTGAGGAGATATTTTCCGGGCGGACTACCGCACAACCGATCTGTCGGGCATTACGCATGGAAAGACACGAAAGCCAGCCTGCTCAGTGAACTGTGCAGTTGATGCACATGCAGCGTTAATGCAGATAATCGTTACATGTGACGTATGAGCAGAGATGCCTGTGGCTGTGCAAAAAATACTTGCAAAGACGACGTTAAAGGCTTATGAATATCTTTGCGCCGAAGTGGTGGAATTGGTAGACACGCTAGGTTCAGGGTCTAGTCCTGGCAACGGGGTGGGAGTTCGAGTCTCCCCTTCGGCACCA
>CAJOMG010000007.1 GCA_905235595.1 uncultured Desulfovibrio sp.
GTTCAAGTACCTTGGCATACAGGGCACCGTCACTTTTGCGGGCGGCATGGTCGCAGGACACATAGACGGCATCTACTGGGCAGCCCTTGGCTTGCAGTATGTCGGCCAGCATATGGCCCGGCAAATACATGTCAGACACGGCAATAATGCGTTTGCCCAGACGTACGGCTTCCTTGTAGAGCAGTTCCGCATCCGGTCGGAGAGAGAGCAGGGTTTTTTCGCAACGAATTTCCTCTTCCATGAGAGTCTGCGCCGTAGTGGCATCCACCTTGTGGCGTTGTGCAATGCCGTCGTAAATCTGCTTGAGGGTAGCATTTTCCAGACCCAGTTCTTCTTCAGCAGTCCAGCGTAGCTTAAGAAAATCTACGTGATAGGTGGCATTTATCTTCTGGGCCAAAAGGTGGAAGATATCCTTGGGTTCGAGTGTAGGCCGCACAAGCAGCGTATCAAAGATATCAAAGCTCACTACGGCAATGCCTGGTTCGCGCAGTAGGGCCAGCATGCGTTCCAGGCTGAGAAAAGGGGGTCGGTGGTCAATCCAGATGTCTGCAGAATTGCGGCGCACGTCCGGGGCAGGCGAACGTCGGCGCAATATGACTTTTATGGCTTTGCCCACAACGGGCGCCAGACTGCAGCTACGCAACAGTTCCAGACCTGCCTTCATGGGATAGTAGACCGGCAGTCTGCGCACAAAGGAGGGCGGTCGTCCCACTTTTGCCGGAGCATGCTTTACCACAGGTGCGTAAAATGCCTTTTTGCCATGTACGAGAGCACGCAGCCAAGCTTTCAAGGAGCCGTGAACTACAAAGGAGGCGGGCAGCAACAAAATGGCCGCAAGACATTTGTGCAGCATTACTTCAACCCGGGATTCTCGCGACCAATGTAGTAGAAAAAGCGGGCACGGGCGCTGTGGTATTCGGCCAGGGCCTGGCTGGCGTCGTCCTGGGCCTGGGTGAGTCGGAGCTGGGCATCCAACAGCTCCGTAATGGTACCTATGCTGGTCATGTATCGTTTGTTGGCCATGTCATAGCTTTCGCGGGCGGCATCCACACCCTTGCGGGATGTGGCTATGAGCTCCTTAGCGGCATTGATGTCAAGCAGCGCACGGATGACATCGGCCCGTGCACCAGAAAGCGCATCTTCAAAATCCTTCTGCAGGGCCTTGGCTTTCTTGAGGTCAGACAAGGAGGCAAAGACGGCGCTGCCTCCAGAAAAGATATCCCAAGAGAAATTGAGCCCGGCGGCCCAGTAGTTGCGGGTATAGCCCTCGTACAGCGGATTTTCGTAGTCCTTGCTCACACTCATGTTGTCGTAGGTGGCGTCAACACGAGGCAGGAACTGTCCCATATCAATGTGCATGTCTTTATAGGCCACTTCCACAGACTTCTGAGCAACCATAAGGTCCGGTCGCTGGCGCAGAGCCGTCTTGACAGCCTCCTCTTCAGTATAGCCCACACGGGAGGAATAGTCTTTCAAATTGCCTACATAGCGGGCGCGGTAGTCAGGCGTGAAGCCAAGATAGCGGTTGAGCTGTACTTCGGCATTGCGGATGTCATTGTTAACCCGTATCACCTGCTGCTGGGCGCGTGCCAGCTCGGCCTGATTTTGGAGCACGTTGACATACGGGGCAAGACCTTCTTTGGCAAATGCCTCTGCAGCCTTGAGCTGTGTGCGGATGCGTTCTACGGATTCCTGCGCAGTCTTGAGATTTTCCCGGCATTTGAGCAGATTGAGAAACTGCAATTGCACGTTGCAGCCCAGTTCCAGACGGGCCAACTGCAGGCGGGCCTTTTCAATGTCAGTGGTGATGCGTGATTTCTGCAGATTGTTCAGGTGTGCAAAGCCGGCGAAAAGCGAGAGTGAGGCACGCAGTCCCTTGCTCCAGTTGCGGCTGGTCAGGTTGTCGTTATTGTAGGTCTGCACTTCTTCATAGTTTTCCACGCGATTGGTCGTGGCCACGAGGGAAACGCGGGGCCAGAAGTAACTCTGGGCAACGCCCACGTCCATTTTGGCCCGCTCCAGTTGCAGAACTTTGGATTCCACGCTGGGGTTGGCCTTCATGGCTTGGGCGACGGCTTGTTCCATCGTAAAGGTGGTGCCCTGGCCGGCAGTTGAAGCCGTGTGCCCTGAGGTGGGAAGAACGGCGAACAGCAGCAATATGGCAAAAACAATACGGCAGCGCATGGCCCATACCTTGTAGAGTTGTTTCTGGTGCAAAACTTCTGGCTGCATCAGCGTTGAGAGCCTGCCCCATGTTCCAGCTGCAGACTCTGGCCATCATCCGTGGAAAGGCAGAGTTCTTTACCTTCCAATGACCAGATAGCTATATGGTGCAATAGAGCTTCCAGTGCTGCTGCACCGCAGGCGCGCAGGTTACGTGCGTTTTTGTTGTTAAGCAGTATGGTAAGCTTCTTACCGTCCACTGTATAGCGTGCCTCAGCGCGCAGACCGGGACCGGCAATTTCGAGCGTACCTGTATTTCCCCCTGAGAACCGCCAGGACGATAAGGGCATATCCTGCATGGCTGCGAGTGTCCATATGCGGTCTGCCACTGCAGAAACAAAAGTAGCATCCTGCGTTGATGCAGCAGCATCTGTGGGGAAGGTTTGCGAAAAACTGCGTATGCGCAGTAAGCGCATTCCCCCTGCAACAGGCACGGCCACCACATCCGCAAAAACAGGCGTTTCTTCAGGTAAAGAGGTTGGTAATCCGTCCAGAGTCGCAGCAAACTCTCGGCCAGTTGCACTTTCTTTAAGGGTGACGTTACTGCCCCTGCGCGTCAGCGTACCCATGAGACACGCCTCTCTCCGTCGGAAAGGAGCTTTTTTGAGCACCACACTCTTCTGGCCGATCTGGCCTCCGAAGGGAACCTCACCATACAAATTACCGGCTCCGCCCACATTGAGATCAAGCATAAGACCGTGACGGTTCACAAGCCTGAGCGTGGCTCCACCCTCTGTCTGAAGCCATGTGCCTGTAATATCCTGTGCCCTGTCTTTGCCTTTCTTGAACCGCATGGCCAGATGTAAAATAAATAACTGTTTTTCCAGCAAATAAAGCTCTGCAGTATACGTTGATGCGCGCGTTTCTTCTGTGCTTTCATACAGGGTGGCCTGTGACAGCCGGGGGTATAGGCTATCGCCAGCGGCGGCATGCCCGCATAGCATTATCTGAAAGAGCAACAGACAGGGCAGCCATTGCCTGGTCATTCGCGCAGGGCCCTGTCCCAGTTTTTGATCAGAGGTTCAAGAATATAGTAGAGAACTGTGGTTTCCTTTGTCGTAATGAACACTGTAGCCGGCATGCCGGGGGAAACATAGAGTTCAGCTTCCTGCAGAGCTTTGGAATCTATTTCCACATAGCAAAGGTAATAGGGCATATCGCCCGCAGGAGTGCGTTCTTCCAGCCGGTCTGCCGAAATATAAGTAACCTTTCCTGGCATGTGCGGTACAATACGCGTGTCAAAAGCGTCAAGCTGCACCAGTGCCTCTTGCCCGATATAGACCTCTGTAATTTTGTTTACGGGCACATGTGTTTCCACCACCAGAGGATTGTCGTGCGGTACGATATCCATGAGGGGTTCTCCAGGGCGCACCACACCGCCCTTGGAATGGATTTTCAGGTCAACGACCCTGCCACTCACCGGAGCAACGATCTGCAAGCGCTTCCGTGCATCCTTGAGTGGCCGTATGCGTTCCCTGGTCTGGAGGATTTCGTTTTCAAGCTTGCCGAGGTTACTCGTGGCATCCTCTACAAAACGTACTTTCACATCTTCTATACGCAGATTGAGCTCGGCAGCACGCTGCCGGGCCTCGGCAATGGACTGTTTCAGACGACCGAGATTCCCCTGATGGCTGGCTAGATTGCGCTCCAGCTCCAGTATCTGGGATTTCTCCAGATAGCGTTCTTTGAAGAGCTGTCGTTTAGCGCGCAATTCCTCATTCAAGGTGCCAATGATAACCTGTTCGGCCCGTACCTGATCCTCAAAGCCTGCCACCTGGGCATCCAACTGGGCAAGCTGGGCTTTGAGCAACGATACCTGCCCGTTGAGTGAGTCCTGCCGGGCAAGAAAGATTTTTTTCTCATTGTCCAGCACGTCAGTGCTGTGATTTTTTTCTGCCATCTGGACCAGCTCTGCAGGCCATTGCAAGGTCGTACCCAAGTCTTTTTCCACTGACGAGCGTACCTGGGCAGCCAGCTGGGCAATGAGCTGCTTTTGGAGCATGCTGGTATTGGCGTCTATCTGAACCGATTCCAGTACAATGAGGGGCTGGCCGACGGTCACTTCCTCGCCCTCACGCACAAGAATGGAATCTACAATGCCGCCTTCCAGATGCTGCACGGTTTTGCGTTCGGTCTCAATCTTGATTTTACCCGGAGCCACCACGGCACCACTGATGTGACCTAGTACGGACCATACCCCGAACAATCCAAAAAACAGAAAGACCACAAGGAGCCCCTGGCGGATGATATGGCGCGGATCTTCCACATTCTCCCCATATGCCGCCTGATGTTTTTCAGCGGCTCCCACGATGGGTTGAATGACCTTGGAGTCAATAACGGCCAGGGCTTTTCCAAGCTGCTCACGCATCGGGCTTTTCCCCCTTGCCGTCCTTGGATGCGTCCTGTGTGTCCAGGGGCGTATGCTGTTTTTCCAGTTCTTGCTGCCGCATACGGGCTCTGGCGGCTTCATCCTGTCGTTGCTTCTGCATTTCAGCCATCTTGGACAAAACATCCTGACGTGCCCCGCAAAGGGCTATCTGACCATTTTGCAGGACCATGATGTTGTCAACTATGGAAAGCAGGTTGGGTTTATGTGTAACAAGTACAAGCGAAGCTCGTTGCTTTTTCATGTTCAGCACGGCCTGCGCAAGCGACGCCTCCCCTTCTTCATCAAGGTTGGAGTTGGGTTCGTCCAGCACAACCAGACGCGGGTTGCCATACAGGGCTCGGGCTAAGCCTATGCGTTGTCGTTGCCCGCCGGAAAGAGCTGCGCCTCCTTCTCCAATCTGAGTGTCATAACCTTTCGGCAATCCCAGAACCATTTCATGTACCCCGGCCATGCGGGCAGCTAGGATGACTTTTTGTGAATCCACCTCGCCCAGCCGGGCGATGTTTTCTGCCACGCTGCCTGAGAAAAGCTCCACGTCTTGCGGCAAATACCCCAGGAAGGGGCCGAGTTTCTCGGAATCCCAGCTTGCCATGTCTGCTCTATCAATGCGTACCTTGCCACTGGTGGGCTGCCAGATGTTGAGTAAAAGTTTACAAAGGGTAGATTTGCCCGCGGCACTTGGTCCAATGATAGCGAGTGATTGCCCGGCTGGCATCACAAAGGAGATACCCTTGATGATGGCTCTTCCCCCTGCGGCAAAATAGAGGTTCTCTGCCATCAATTCCCCCTGTGGCGCTGGAAGATCCATTGCCGGCAAGGGTTTTGGGGTGTCCAGAAGAGCCTTGAGGCGTCCATAGGATCCCTTGGCCTCCAATGATTGCTTGTATGTGGCCATAGCCTGATCAATGGGGGCGAGTGCCCGGCCCATGATAATGGACGCAGCAATCATAATGCCGGCTGTGGATTCGTGCTGAATGGTGAGGTATGCACCTACGGCGTAGATGAGTACCTGCAACCCCATACGGAGAGAACGACTGATGGCCTGCAGGAGACCTGCACTGCGGCTGGCACGTGTCTGCAGGTTGATGATGGTAGTATTGACTTTACCCCAACGGGCAGCCACATTGCCGACCATACCCAGAGAACGTACTATGCCCGCGTTGCGCAGTGCGGCACCTGTTATTCTGAAGGAATGGCCATTGAGTTTGGTGGCAGTTTCAAGCCTGGTACGTGTCAGGCGCTCGGTCAACACGCCCAGCAAAAGCACCATCAGGCCCCCTGCCACGGCAACCATGCCTAGAATTGGATGTAGGACAAAAATGAGCAGAAAGTAGAGCGGCATCCATGGCAGATCAAAAAATGCAAAAACAGCATTGCCACCTAAGAAATTGCGCAGTATCTGTACGTCGCGCAAACTGCCTTCGTTGAGTTGCCCTGGGTCTGCTGGCTTGCCGGCATGCTGCAGGTTACGCTCCAGCACGTCGTGGCTCAACATATGGTCAAATTCAATACCCGCGCGTACAAGCAGGCGTGAACGTATCCACGAGAGCAAGGCAAGAACTGCAAGGGCGATGACTGCTGCTACGGTAATGACGACAAGGGTGGACAGGTTGAAGCTTGTCAATACCTTGTCGTATACCTGCAACATATAAATGGAAAAGGTCAGTTGCAGTACATTGACGAACATGCTGAAGAAGAACGCATATCCAAAATAGTATCTGCAAGAGCGCAAAAATTCCTGCATGGACGGTGTCTTTCCTTCCGCCTGGTGGCCCGGGCGTAGCCATATGACTGACTGATTTCAAAAAGGGTAGTATAGTCTCGGATGGGATATTTGTCCAGTTCAGTTTATGGCGTCAGCCTTTGCGCGGCAATCTGCACAAATGCCGTAGAGATTATGTACATGGCCGCGCAGACGAAAACCATAGGTTTCAGCTAGTTCCCGTTGAATCATTTCTATACGGGCATCACAGATTTCCACGATTTTGCCGCATTCAAGGCAGACGAGATGGTCATGGTGGCTGTCGGGCTTAGCAATTTCGTAGCGGGTGATGCCGTCAGTGAAGTGGATTTCAGTAGCAAGGCCAGCATCACAGAGCAATTTCAGCGTACGGTAGACGGTGGTTTGCCCTATGCCGCTATCCCGTTTAAGGATATACTGATAAAATTCTTCTAAAGAATGGTGGCCTGGCAGATCCAAAAACACTTCGGCTATGGTCCGCCGCTGTGAAGTCGTGTTCATCCCCTTGCGGCTCATAAATGCCAGAAATTCCGTCAGGCGACCGCTTGTTTCAGTTGATGTCTCCATGGTAGTTCCCCCTGTGTATCATGTAGCACAAGGCTATAGACCTGCCAAGCCTCCGTAGCAGTTCAGGCATGTCTTCTATGCGCAGCAATAGGATATGACTGGCATGAAAGGGGTTGTTGGTATGCAAGAAACAGCCTCAACGCATGATTCGTGCATTTTGCTTGCTCTGCAGCGCATGATGCCTTTTGTTAAGGCTTAATATAGGCAAAACCCTCACGTTGCAGGCGCACAATTTCCACCAGACCAGCAGGTACAACATGGCAGCCGGGCCAAAGGTCGCTCTCGTTTATGTCGTTGGCGGCAAGGGCATTAGCACAAAGAAGGATGCGTAGTCCCTTTTCCTGAAGGGGAGCAGCTAAGTCACAAAATTCTTTGTTGGAAGTTGTGAACTGGGTTACCGCAGGGCCGTTGGCCACTATCACCAGTTGGAAGTGCTCCTCCGGCAGGCCTTTAATGTAGTTGGATGCATTGGCAAGTACCAACCGCAGTATGGCCGCTTCCTTACTGTCAATATGTAGGCAAAGATCGTAATTCATAATTCTCCTCGCAAGAAACATGATGAGGCCTCTGTCAGGGCTGACAGTCAATGATATTTTAGCCGAGCAATGGTTTTTTGCAAGTGGTGTACGCTGATGATTCTTGCCTGTACGGGCAATAGGGCGTATGCTTAAAATATGTGCCGATTGTATTCACTTGCTCCCTCAAGATCCTTGTTACCTACTGGCATGGCGGTGATACGCTATGTCAGAAGAGGGATGTTGTTACTCCTTTTTTTGTGCTTGGGAGGCTGCGGCCTCCTTGGCAAGGGTGGAAGTGAAGATGCGCTCAGTAGTACCTCAACACCTGAGGCCCAGGCTGATGCTGCCTGGCAGGGTGGGGAACCCATTATCTACAAGACGGTCATTAAGGTGCAGGGCGGACCCAAGGCTCTGGAAGAAAAAATGCGTACACTGAGCAGCCTTGAACGTCTGGCCAAGGAACCCCCAGACAGTATGCTTGCATTGGAACGTCGTGCCCGCGCTGATGTGAAGACCGCAGAGAATTTGCTGCATGCCCAGTGCTATTACGAGGGCAAGGCAGATTTTTTTATGGAAGAAGGTGTCAAGCCGGTGAGGGTGTCCCTTACGCTGACTCCTGGGCGACGCTATACCTTGGGGCGTGCCAATATTTTTTATGAAACAGACCCAGTAGTTCCTGATTTTTTCAAGCATCTGCAGCGCGAGACGGGTTTTTGGGGGCTGGAAACAGAAATTGTGCCGCCGCCTTCTTTCCCGCGCGTTCTGCCGGGAGTGAAGGTCGGTGAACCCGTCATTGCTGATGACCTGCTGGCCGCCGTGGAAGCTCTGCCAGAGAAGCTGCGACAGCAGGGCTACCCTTTGGCCGAAGTGCTGGATTCCAGTTACACCTTGAATCGCAATGCCGCACAGCTTAATGCAGATATACTGATACGTTCTGGCCCACCGGCACTTTTGGGACGCATCGAAGTGCGTGGTGTGGATGACGTCAATGCAGAATATGTGCGTCGCCTTGCTCCCTGGAAACCCGATGAGTATCCATGGGATGCAGAAATGGTAGAAGATTATGCCAATTTTTTACGTGCACAGGGCCTGTTCCGCAAGGTTGAGGCAAAACCTCTGACTGAAGACTTGCAACCCAATGCCCGCGAGAGTGCGGCCTCCCTACCCTTGGAGGTGACTGTGACCGAGGCGCCCATGCGTTCTGTGGGGGCGGGGGCCAGGTATGATACGGATACAGGGTTCGGCGTTGAGGGCACATGGGAACATCGCAATCTTTTTCATAATGGTGAAAAGTTCAAACTCAGTGCGCCAGTGGCGACAGAGACGCAGGGACTGAAAGCCGCATTTGAAAAGCCCGCTTTCCTTTCGCGGCTGCTTGTAGATGCATCAGCACTCCATGAGAATACCAGTGCCTATGAAAGTATGGCCGTCAGCGCTTCTGGCGACATTGAGCGCCGGCTCTCCCGTTTCTGGTGGGGCAGTGTCGGCTTGGGGGGGGAAAGCGGTTCCATCAAGGATAATGAGCACGACGATAAGGACTACGGATTCTTTGGACCACGTGCGGGGGTGCGGCGTGACACACGTAATAATGTGCTCAATCCATCTGACGGTACCCAATTAGCCGTAACGCTTAAACCTTACACGGGTTTTTATGGGGAATCCTTTAATATTGTGTCTGGCACCTTAGCTGCCAGCGTGTACTACGCACCTTTCCAGAAAGATGGGAAACCGGACGACAAACTCGTGCTGGCGGGGCGTGTAGAGGCAGGCATGCTCACTGGCGCTCCTCTGCATGTTATTCCTGCAAGTCTGCGCTATTATGCGGGTGGTGCTGGCTCAGTTCGAGGGTATGCCTACCAGTCTTTAGGCCCACGTGATACGTCTGATGACCCGCTTGGAGGGCGTTCCTATCAACTGGTCAATCTGGAAGCCCGGTATAAAATTACTGATGATGTGGGTATTGTGCCTTTTTTAGATGGTGGCATGGTCTACAGAGACGAATTGCCGAGCATTTGGGGTGATATGAACTGGGGGGCAGGTCTTGGCATGCGCTATTATACACCCATCGGTCCGGTACGGCTGGATGTTGGTGTGCCATTACAGCCCATTGACGGTGATCCCCCGGTGCAGATATATGTCAGCATAGGGCAGGCATTTTGATGACGCAAGATACTATGGCAACTGGCATGCAACAGACGGGAATGCTGCACATGCCCGATATGGCTACCAAACCTCCCCGGCAGCCGCGACATAAATGGACACATGTTTTGCGTTGGCTTGTACGCGGGTTGGTCGGTCTTGTACTGCTTGCACTCCTTATGCTGGGGGGAATTTTCGTTGCCTTGCGCACTCCATGGGTGCAAACATGGCTTGTGGAAAACATCAATGTTGCTTTGCAACCTCCTGCTACATCCATTCAGCCTGCCGGTATTTGGGCACGTGTCACACATCTTTCAGGTCCCTTGCCTTTTGGTGTTGATGCCGGACTGGAGCTTTATGATACCAGGGGACTGTGGCTGCAAGCCCCGACCATCTCTTTTGGTTGGAAGCTCGACGCACTGCCAGATGTCCTGCACTTCAATGCCGCCTTGGTAGATGCCACGTTACTGCGACTACCAGAATCCGAAACTCCGCAACCAGAATCATCTTCACCGATGGATGAAGCCAGTTTACGTCAACTGCTGGCAGACGTGGTTCGGTCGTTGCATTCTCTGCCGGATTGGCTTCCAGAAGCTCACTTGGATGCTCTGCAGATAGTGAATTTCCGTTTTCCGCAGGAAGTGCTGGGTGCCGTGCCACCAAGAGCCGCAGAATCAGAGCCTGCCACAGCTCGTGCGGATATGCAGCTGCGTGTCACTGCCGGAACGCGAGGGGCCCAGATTGATGGCGCAATGCATCTTGCCGATGCAGCGGGAGCGCACATCTCCTTGGCTGGCGTGGAGACAGAAGGCGTGGATGCAGAAATGCATGTCACCCTGGGTTTGCCCGTCGATGGCGCCCATGTAGGGCTAGATGCCGGAGCAGGGCTCCAAGTGCACATACGCAGGTGCGATGTGGTGGCAGATCCATCCCTGAATGCAGAAGTGGATATGGGGAAAGTTCTTGCTGTATTGCTTGACCAGGGAGGGGTTTTGGATGTGCAGCTGACAGGCAGTTTGACCACGCCTGCCGATGGCGGCGACGTGGAGGCTGTGCGTGCGGCGCTTACCTCTCTGCGGCTTGAAGCAGGCCCTTTGCATACGGATGGCAAAGTTTCTTTTGAAAGCAGTAGGCCTCGTCAATCTTTGCTTTCTGGGGGGATGGAGGCACTTTTTGATATTACGCTGTCTCCAATGGAGATTGTGCCTGCAGACAGCAGCATGTTGACCGGTACTCCGTTCGACATGCTGCGGGCGCCACTCACGCTGCATGTGACGGCCAATGGCCCCCTGGATGCGGCTAAGGCAGAAGTATCAGTGCAGTGTTCACAGGCTGTTTTGTCTGGTCACACACTCACGAATGCTCTGGCACAGATAAATGTTCCGGCAGTTCGCTGGCGTGAACTACTGGAATTTTGGGGCGCAGAAGCAGTAATACCTCTACAAGATACCGCGCCATCCACAGAAGTGCAGCTGCATACACAAGCCATGGTGGATATGCAGCCCTTGCAGTGTGACCTTACCCTTTTTGTCACGCCTCAGCAGAATGGTGGCGTGCGTACTCTTCATGCGGGTTTGCGTGATCTGCGTGGCAATGTGTTGGGCGTGGATCTTGCCGGCAATGTGACAACTCTTTTGTCCGTGCCATTGGGACCTGAGCTCCCAGGGGTCAATGGCACGGTGAAAGTACATGTGGACAACTGGAAATTGTTGGCTCTTTTTTTACCTGGCGCGAAGTTGGACGGTGATGCGACTATTTCTTTGGAGTTGCAAGCCCAGCAGGGAGCAGGGTCTGCGACAGATAATCATGCTGTGGGGCAGTCTGCAACACTACGTTTGAACATACCTCGCTTAAGCTACAGCGAGAGTTCAGGCACTTCAGTTGATATCCGTGGATTGGAGGGGGAGACCGTTGTTACAGATATCTGGAATAGAGGACTCGTGTCAGCCCAGCTTGATTTGGCCCGTGTACATCAGGGTGACATGAACCTGAACGCCAAACTGCGTGCACAGGGTTCTCTGCAGGGGCCGTTGGAGGCCCAGGTAGAAACTGCTGGATTTGCAAAATCTCATATACATGCTGCCTGGCGACCAGGCATGGTTACAATACAACGGCTTGACGCATCCCTGCCCACATTGAAGCTGGGAATTGCTGCAGCTCCGGGAGCCACTGTGGCCTATGGGGACGATGGTATTATCTGCAAAGGTGTTGACATTAATCTCAAACCCGCAGGACGCGTGCGTGCCCACGGTGCGTTGGGGGCTAAGGCGCTGGATCTGCAACTCGATGTAGAGCAGATGCAATTTGCTCCCTGGAGGGCTCTTGTGCCCGAGTTGCCTGAGGGTGCGGCTGAAGTACATCTGCGTCTTTCTGGTGGCATGGCCACTCCCTCTGGAAATCTGCGGGCTCTTGTGCGCGGACTGCATGTGCCGGGAACAGCTGTCAAGCCCTTGAATCTTGAACTTGCTGGCAAGTTGGGGCGTGATAGTGGAGGTGGTGCGTTAGCCCTGCAGCTGACATTGGATCCATCTTCCGTACGTGCGCTGGGGGGTACAGAGTGCCGTGTCGAAGCCCGTGTACCCCTTGAGTACAGCAAGGATGGACCGCCATCGCCCGCCATGCAGGGCCCCTTGCGAGCGACCGTACGCTGGAGTGGAGAAGTGGCTCCACTCTGGGCGCTGTTGCCCGTATATGACCAGCGTCTGGCCGGAAAGCTGCATATAGCCCTGGATGTGGCAGGTAGCATGGAGGCTCCGTCTGCCAGGGGATTTGTGAAAATGGAAAATGGGCGTTACGAGCATGTGGACTTGGGTGCACTGCTGCCGTCCATTGGAATGCGTGTGGACCTCGAACAGGTTGGCAAGGATACACCTGGGGCGGCAAAAATACAGTTTGACGCTGCCGATGGGCAGGGAGGTACTGTGCACGTGGCCGGGCGTACGGGCCTGGACGGCAAAGGCATGGATATCATAACGCATATTAACCACTTGCGTCCCTTACGACGTAGGGATGTACGAGTGGATCTTTCTGGTGATGTGACAGTGCGTGGTGAGGCTACGGCACCAGAAGTGCGTGGCCAGCTCACTGTTAATCAGGGGGTGGTGTTACTCAACCGGCTGGATGTGGCTGGCAGCGTGACTACCCTGCCCATGCGGGAAGATGTTCCCGTATGGGTACAGGGCAAAGCCAACGTTATATCGCGTAAGGACGATATAAAACCTGCTGCTTCGGCCGCATTGCCAGCTGCTGCACAAGGTGGGGGCCATTTGGACATACGCTTGCTCATGCCAGGCCGTTTTCTGGTGGAAGGCTTTGGCCTGCAAAGTGAATGGAAGGCTGATATGCATGTCTCAGGTTCTCCTTTGGCTCCAGTTATTTCAGGTCAGGTCGAGGCAGCCAAGGGACAGCTGGATATCCTTGGTAAAGTCTTCAAGCTGTCGCGAGGGGCGATCACCTTTGGCGGCGGTAATGTGGCCAACCCTTTGTTGGATATTTTACTCATCAATCAAACAGCATCGCTTACGGCCAACATGGCCATCACCGGCACTGTGCGCAAGATGCAGTTAACGCTGAGCAGTGAGCCGGCTCTGCCACGGGATGAAATTTTGGCGCAGATGCTTTTTGGCAAAAGTGCCAATGAACTGGGACGGCTGGAAAATTTACGCTTGGCTGCAGCAGTGGCACAGCTTGTAGGTTTTGGTTCAGGTAACGGCGAGGGGGGTGGCGTGCTTGATTCTACTCGTCAAGCGTTGGGTATGGACGTGCTGCGCTTTAACACCTCTGGTTCAGACAGCAGTTCCAAATCCGGTGATGTAACAGCCGGAAGGTCTCTGCGCCGCAGGCATGGCGGCGCATCTGGCTGGGGCAGTTCCAAATCCGGTGATGTAACAGCCGGAACGTCAATGGAGATGGGCAAGTATCTTACGGAAGAAATATATGTTGGCGTGCAGCAGGGGGTCAAACAGGACAGTACGGCCTTTGTCATTCAGCTGGAATTGACGCCCCGTGCCAATGTGGAAGTTCGCTCTGAACAGAAAGGTACTAAGGGGGGGCTCAACTGGAAATACGATTATTGACAGTGCAGACCGAACGTACTGGTCTTCCATTGTTTATTTCGACAGTCTCCACTCATCAGAATTTATAATCCAGAGAACAGGCCGGACTAAGTGCCGGCCTGTTCTCTTCAGTAGTTCTGTAGCTCTATCTATTTGGCACCGTCTTTTTTAGGTGCATCTTTTTTGTCAGCATCGGGCTGGGCAGGTTCTTGAGCCTTTACAGCAGCAGGTGCGTCAGGCTTTGCTGGTGCTGTTTCAGTTTGCTGTACAGGCTGCAGCAGGCGGCTGACCATGAGGTTCAAATGCCCACTTTTCCATAGCCATCCTCCAAATACAAGGGAAGCTATCAGAATGAGCAAAAGAGTCCAGAGGCCGGTATGATTTTGCTTTTCTTCACGGAAAGGGTCGATAATGGAGGGGCGTTCAATGTTTTCAGGCTGTTTGGCAATGGCTGTTAACGCACTGCCGAGTTTGAGATTGATGGGCAGCTGTGAATTGACGGCCCAACCGGAGGCCTCCAGCACAGGTCCCAGCGTGCGTTTGCGGAATTTGAGCCAGGCCATGAAGACTGAAGGGCCGGAGATTACGAGAAAGATACCTGCGATGAGTAAGGGGAACTGCCACCAGGCGAGTGAGAACAATGCTTGAGCAATACTGCCAACAGCCGTGCCGATGGCACCCAAGGCAATGCCCACGGCGGCAAAGATGCCGACATTCTTCCCCATATCAAAGGGAGCTGCGGGTTGTTTGGGTATTGCGGCCACGGCACCCTTGGCAGCATCAAGGGTCTCCGCATGTTTGGCAGCAGCAAATTTGGCAATCTGCTCGCCGATGAACTGACTGATGCGCTTGTAAGGCGCCCAAGTGGCCTGACGGAAGCTGATGGGGTTATGGACGATCTTGACGAGAGTGGCATCCCAATCTGCCCCGGTGTTATCCACAAACACGCCATTGCGACCTTCCATGAGCACGTCGTCGCTGCCGGCCGTGAGTGCGGCCATGATCAGCCGTTCGCCGGAAGGCGTGCCATCCTCAACATGTCGGGTACACTTGCAGTAAAGCAGGCAGAGTTGGCTCATCCCTGCCAAGGCGTTGTGGGCATCAATATCACCGACAGGCAGACAGAGCTGGCAGGAACGGCCGTCCATATACAGGGTGCCAGCGCGGAAGGTGACATCGTTTCGTAAGCTGTAAAAATCATAGAAAGAAACAAAATTCATGAGCAGGCGGTGCAAATGCCTATAGTAGAGCACCAGACGTTCCATTTCAGCAATGTCTTCCGCTGGGGTGGCACTTGCAAGATCTTTGTCACAGAGTTCCTGAAAACGTTGGAAGACCTCGTTTTCCAGTAAATCACGTACGCCATCGTCACCTAAGGCATCAAGGGCTGCTGCAGCATCGATGGCTGGGGCAAAAGATCCGGCTTCATACACACCGACACCAGGACGACTGGCCAAGGCAGCACCATAAGGAGCCAGTGCTTCCTGTACGCTTTTCCAGTCATCGTGGGAAAGGGTGTCCGTAGCTGTCAAGAGTGGACGCACGAGCTTGGCAAAACGTAATACCTTGTCACGCCAGATAGGGTTGAGGCCGCTTGTGAGAGGAAGCGCTGCGTCAGGCTGGATGCGAGCGAGAGGCAATGCTGTAAGAACATCGGTGTCAATATTGGGATTCTCTGTGGCTGCCAGTAAGCGCTCTTCACCGTTGAGGGGAGCTTCTGCTTGCGGCGCAAAGGCGGCAAGCTGGCAGCGCAGGAAGTAGTCATCCACCTTTGAACGGATGTCTTCCAGCAGTGTCCATGCTTCAGGTGTGTCATTTACGGGGTGCGGGGCAGCCTCAACCTCGGTCCGCCATGCTTGCCATGACTTGAGTTCAGTAACAAGGGCTTCTCCAAGTTCTTTGTTCAGGCCGGCGGCGCCACCCGCATCATGTGCGCCTCCCACTACGGCCAGACCGGCATTGACAAAGGCACGCACGTCATCATCCATTTCTGGAAGGGGTGGTAATATCCCGTCACCATTGAAGGATTGCCCGGCGGCTCCTGCCATTGCCTTTTCTATCTCGTCCTGAGTGATGGTGTCACCATCGGGGCGTCCCAATACGGTAAGGATGGAATGAGCTGTGGTGCACAAGCGTTGACCAGCTTCAGTGGTATCATCAATGGCACTTAGAGGCATGGCATCCGGCCGGCCAGAAATATCTGCTGTGTCGTTAAGTCGGGCACATAACCATTCTACTGCATCCAGCACTTCGGGTATGCGTATGCGTCCATCATGGTCCGTATCCAGCAAATCCAGTGTGCGTTTGTCAAATTCAATGCCGCTTGTGGGGCAGCTTAACGCTCCCCAGAGCTTAGGATCCAGTTCGCGTAGGTGGCGCAGTTCGGCCATAGTGGTCAGGGTGACTTGATCTGCGCCACCCATACGCTGGCAATGCCATGTAAATGATGCGTCTGCCATAGGTAAAGCCTCCGTGAAGTGTGCGCAGGAGATGCCGAAAAATAAGCAGGCTGCGCTGTCGATGCTTGTCAATAGAAAAAAACTGAACTACTCTGTAACAGGAAATGTGCAGCAAGTTAAGTCCGGCTGCATTGCAACTTTTGAGGAATATGCGATTATTTATGTGCCAAACGCAAGTTGAGAATAATCTTTTGAGTGTCTTTCATGCTAAAATTTCTTTATAGCAGAATGTGTCTGATATGGTGTGAACATTGCGTCATTACGAAAGTGGGCGCTTTTTTGTTGTTGATTTCTTTGGGAGGAGTTTCTCTCGCCTTTGCAGCTTACAACGATGATCCCGCTGTACGGGGGGTAGTTGCACAGACTCGGGTGCGGGCAGCAGAACTGTTGCGTACAGGGCAGTCTGAAGAAGCGTATACCCTGTATAAGGAGATTTTATTAAGTAACCCGGAGGATGATGAAGCTGCCTGGGGCTTGGCCCGCAGTGGGGCTATGAGCAAACACTGGAACCAATCTGTAACGGCTTACGAGATGCTTATTGAAAAGCATCCCGGTGAGGCGATTCTGTACAAGGAGCTGGCGCAAGTCTATATGCTGCTGGGTGAACGCGAAGCTGCAGAACGTTGCCTTGCCCAAGTGTCAGGGCAGGATGGTGACATGCCCAATCTGGACGCTATGGAGAAAAAACTTTCCCAAGTACAGTTGCACGGCAGGTTGCGCGCAGGTCTGCTTTACGATTCAAACGTCAATATGGGGCCGGATGCGGAAGGTCTGGATCTGGGAAGCTGGCACGTAATTGTGCCTGGGGTCAAAAGCAAAGAGAGTTTTGGTGCCTATTTGGGAGCAGATCTGGATTTTGGCTGGCAACCTCGGCGCGATTCCGGTTGGTGGCTGGTAGGGGATCTGCGCGGCCTGTGGCGTGGGCATGAGCGTCAGGCGTTGCACGATGATCTGCACGTTCGCGAGTCACAATGGGGCAGGGCGGCTCTGGGAGTACGCCATGTTGGTTCCAAGACCTTGCTGGATGTACGAGTACGCGAAGAAATTTTTGACTACGAATTTTTGCAGCATGTACGCTCGCTGGGACCGGAACTGACTTTTATATATGCCCCTGTAACAAAGGTGCAGTTTATCACTTCAGCAGGTTGGGATTCGCGCAAGTATTCCGAAGTCAAAGAGCGCAATGGCGGCTACGGTTGGGCCGGTGAGTATGTGCGCATCCTGCTGGGATCTGACGGTCATGCTTTTACTGCTGGAGCCCGTGCCCTTTGGGGGGCTGCCAATGTATCCGATTATGATTATACTGGCTGGGAAGGTTCCGCGCGTTTTCTTTTCAAGTTGCCAGGAAATGTGGATCTAGAGCCCTTTGTCTCACTGACCCAGGAATTTTACGAAGGACCGGCTACAGCTCTGGAAGATGAAATTCGTATCGACAATCGCTGGCGTCTGGGGGCGGCACTGACATGGCACATCAATGATGCCTGGGCCATTGAAGCCTCGTACACCTATACTGATAATGCCTCTTCATGCTCCCTGTATGACTACACACAGCATCTGGTGATGACTGGTGTTTCTTGGAGCTTTTAGCGCAGGCTCGGGCTGCTATACTCCTCCAGGCTTGGCGTGCATTCAACACTAATATTATCCGCAGTATCTGTTGGGGATTTCTGACCATCGGCGCCGGAGTGCCATATGGAAGATTTTGATTTTGTTACGCGTATTGTGTTGGTAGTTGACGATGAACCCGTTAATCGGGAGCTTCTGGTTGGAATGCTTGAGGATGGATACTCCGTTTTGCAGGCCGACGATGGCAATGAGGCAATGAGCCTCATCGAGCAGTACGGAGAAGATATTTCTTTGGTGCTGCTAGATTTATACATGCCTAATTTTAACGGTTACGAGGTTCTGCAGAAGTTAAGTGAAAACGATTTGTTGAAGCGTATTCCTGTAATAGTACTTACGTCGGATTCGGACGCAGAAGTGAAAAGTCTGGAATTAGGGGCAGCGGATTTTATTTCGAAACCCTACAGTTCTGTGGAAATAGTTCGTGCGCGTGTGCGTCGCATCATAAAAATGCATGAAGATGCGGCAGCGCTGAGAAGCATGGGCAAGGATCCTCTAACAGATTTGTATTCCACAGGCTATTTTTTCAGACGCGTGGAGCGCATTGAAAAATTTGCCTCCAACCGCGCTATGGACGCAATTGTCCTTAATGTCGATAAGTATCATCAGATAAATAGTTTGTATGGCCGTACTCGTGGAGATGCTGTTCTGAAGGATATTGCGGACTCACTGCGTTTAGAGCTGGAATCATGTTTTGGTGTGGCATGCCGTGAGCATGCCGACAATTTTTATGCTTATGTGGAGCATCAGGATGATGCGGCAGCCTTTTTGAATCGTGTTGCTTCAAGCGTTCGTAAGCGTGAGGGTATCAAGACGCTGCGTTTGCGTATGGGCGTTTATCCCGAAGTGGATCACACTTTGCCCATAGAAGAGCGTTTTGTGCGTGCTGAACATGCCTGCCAATCCATCTGCGGTAATTATGCACGAAAATTTGCTGTTTACGATGCGGATATGTTTCGTAAAGAAGCTTTTGCACATAAGCTTGTAGATGAGTTTGAAGATGCTCTCACACAAGGGCAGTTCAGGGTCTGGTATCAACCACAACACGATATTCGTGGTGATACGCCTGTACGCTCTGGGGCTGAAGCCCTTGTGCGCTGGATACATCCCGATTTTGGTATGATCCGTCCAGACGCATTTATTCCTCTCTTTGAGGAGAATGGTCTTATTGCTAAACTGGACCATTTTGTATGGCGTACAGTTGCCTTGCAAATACGGCAGTGGAAAGACGACTTTGGTGATACCCTGCCCGTGTCAGTCAATGTGTCACGCATCAACACCCTTGATCCGCGCTTAGAAAACGATTTGCAGGATATTGTAAGAGACTGTGGTATCGAAAACAACGATCTTGTTCTTGAGGTAACCGAATCCGCTTATGCTGACAGTATGGGGCAGTTGGTGGAAACTGTTAATGATTTGCGTCGCGTTGGTTTTCATGTGGAGATGGATGATTTTGGTAGCGGCTATTCTTCGTTGAGTATGCTGACAACGTTGCCTATAGATGCCCTGAAGCTGGATAGATCACTTGTACGCGGAATTGTGGAGCATAAAAAAGATTTGTATGTCTTGAAGCTCGTTCTTGATATCGCCAAATCTCTTGGTCTTCCCGTAGTAGCTGAAGGTGTTGAAACAAAGGCACAGCTCGATTTGCTCAAAAAGGTCGGTTGTGATCGTGTTCAGGGGTATTTTTTTTCCAGGCCAGTGCCTGCGGATGATTTTGTGAGATTTTTGTCTTCACGGTAGCTTTGAGCGTATTATTTACCTGTCAATGTCCAGACATCGGTCCATGTTTCGACAGGATGTGCCTGCAGATCAGCACATGCATCTGCATATGCCTGGTGCAGAGGACCAGGATGACGCTTGCATAGTGAGGTAAAAGCGTGCGCTGCAAGCGTCAACTGTGATGTGTCACGCTGCGCCACGGCCGTATGGTACATATACAGCGCTTCTGCCCAGACAGTAAGCACATCCTTTTGCGCTTCGGCCTCTTCTGCGGAGAGTATAGTGAATACATTTACGGGTTCGGCGCGTCCCTTGACTCGTAGTCGGGCCAATTCGCGCAGCACCAATCCTTGGCCACAGCGGGATGCTGTTTCGCTGCTGGTCACTAGGGTCACGCCATAACGAGAGCACAATCCCTCAAGACGCGAGGCCAGGTTCACAGTATCACCTACTGCTGTATAGTTGGTGAGGTCGTCACTGCCCATGTTGCCTATATGTGCCTGTCCAGTGTGGATGCCAGCTCCCATACGCAGACAAAAGCCGAAGTCACGTTGTACATTTTTATTCAGCTCAATGAGAGCCTGTTGCATGGTCAGTGCTGTACGCACGGCTTTTTCTGGATGATTGGGTACATCCAGGGGAGCGTTCCAGAAGGCCATGAGTGCGTCGCCGATGAACTTGTCCAGTGTTCCTCCAGATTCGCGTACCAGTGCTGTCATGGGCGTGAAATAGCGATTGAGCAGGCTGACTACCTGTTCGGGGGTAAGCTTTTCTGAAAGGGAGGTAAAGCCGCGTAAATCCGTGAACATGACAGTCAGCTCTCTTTGCTCGCCGCGCAGGGATGCCTCCCCCCTGTCTACAATGCGGGCCACCACTTCAGGTGAAACATAGTGGCTGAAGATATTGCGTATGCGGCGTTTGTCTTTTTCTGACAGCCAGAAGCGTGTAGCCCCCAGAGCGATAGCTTGTGCCCCCAGTACAAGCATGGCCCACAAGGGTGATATCCATAGCCCCTTGCTAAAGAAAAAACCTGAAGCCAAGTATGCGCCACTTGCGAGCACAAGGCCGCCAGCCAGTGCCACAGGCAGACTGGCAAAACCGAATAATGGAAGGCAGATGAGTGCAGCAAGGGCAATAAGCCCCATGTGCAGAGAAGGACTCCAGACCGGTGTATCAAGGGTACGGCCAGTAAGCGCAGCATCGACCACCGTGGCGTGGGCTTCTACTCCCGGAAGATGTCGTTCCAGGGGGGTCGCCCGTATGTCCATGGTTCCGGCTGCAGACGACCCAATAAAAATGATTTTGCCACGCATGTCCTCGGGGTCGAAATTTCCTGAAAGCACATCAGTTGCACTTATATAAGGGAAACTGTGAGCTGGACCGCGCCAGGGTACCAGCATGAAGCCTTCATTAGAAACGGGAATGGATACTGGGCCAATGTGGATGCTCATCTGACCATTTTCATCTTTGACTAATTGGAGACTTCGTTTTTTTAGGTGCAGCATGAGGGCACGCAAACTTAGGTTTGCATAGGTATGGCCTTGAACTCGCGCCAACAATGGAAGGCGTCGGATAAGACCATCTTGATCTAGTGGAGCGTTGAAAAAACCTACAGTACTGACAGATGCCAGTTCAGGTAGGGGGGCTACTAAACCCTTACCCGTTAGTAGGCTTTCTTCAATAAAACTGCCGTCACCACTGGTATCCATGGCAGCAATGCCAACACCCTTGGGGAGAGCATTTTCTCCTGTGAATACAGTGGCATCTTCGTCCCGAAAGATGAGAAAAGCCCCCAGTACAACGGGTTTACCACGCAGAGTAAGTGCAAGCATGTGATCATTGTTGCGCAACTGAACGGGTACATCTGAAAGATGTGCTTCTAAGCTACTCTCACGTCGCAAGTCGTTCAGTATAGTATCAACAGAGGTGCGATCTTTTTCAGAAAGCATAACGTCCAGTGCCACTACTGAAGCACCGGCATCCAGTAATGCTTGTATGAGTCTGGCCAAACGGTAGCGTGGCCATGGCCATTGCCCTTGTTCACGAAGAGATTTTTCGTCCACATCCACAATGGCTGTTATATTGGCATGTGTGCCGTCAGCCTGTTGGGCAAGAAAACTGTCATAGATTTTCAGAGCAAATTGCTGGAGCAAGGAAGGGTTGAGTAAGCCAAGGCCCAGCAAGATCAGGGTGAGTATCAGCGCGACAAGGGCAAGAGGGAGGGCCCGGCCTGCGTGCGTGTCAGCTTTGGGAGAGGAATTTGCCATGGCATAGTATGCACCATCAAGGTGCACTGGTTACGGGGGCACAGGGGTGGATTTGCTGCCATCCCCCACAGAGTGTTGGAATGTAGTTAATCTTCCGTATCTGCATAGCGTTTGCAGATAGCATCTATGACATCCCGAATTTCCATGAATACATCAATGAGTTCCGGGTCAAAATGGCTGCCCGCGTCTTTGCGAAGTACTGCCACTGCATCTTCTTTGGACCATGGCTCCTTGTAGCAACGACGCGAGATAAGTGCGTCATATACATCGGCAATAGCAGTGATGCGCGCTTCCAAGGGGATATCTTCACCAGCCAGCAGGGGGTATTTGTCTGAGCCTGTGTACCCTTGGCCATTCCATTTTTGGTGGTGGTGCAAGGCGATGCTGCGGGCCATCTGATCCACGTCAATGCGGGCATCAGTAAAGAGTTCTGCCCCCAGAGCAGAATGGGTTTCCATAATGGAGCGCTCTTCCGGGGTGAGACGACCATTCTTTTTTAGCACAGCGTCGGGAATGCCCACCTTGCCCACGTCGTGCAACATGGCTGCCATGCGTATGCGTCCCTTGGTGGTGCGTAGTTCCTCAAAGCGAATATGGTGTCGCTCTGCCCAGCGATGGTATATCTCAGCTGCCATGGCACCTACACGACGCACGTGGCTGGCCGTTTCACGCGGGTCTCGCAGTGAGGATGTTCGCAGCATACGCAAGATAAGATCATTTGCCATATGTGCCCGGTCCAGAGCAGTAACTGCCAGCATGACCAGGCGGTTGGCTGCCTGCACCATAGCAGGTGTAAACGGACGGACGGTATTGCGGTGTTTACTGTTGATGAGTTGCAGTACACCTAGCAAGCGGCCATAGGCGTCCATAAAGGGCAGCGTCAACATGGAAATTGTGCGGTATCCTGTGGCCTTGTCGAAGGATTCGTTGAATGAGTAAGGTTCACTGGGTGCGATTGCGCGGACATCGGGAATGTTCAGGACACGTCCCGTACTGGCAGTGAACCCAGCGATGGATTTGGTATCTATGGGCAGTTCCGATTTAAGATAGATATGTTTGTTCGCCTCCGAACCGGGAAAGAGTGTGTCGTTGGCGGTGTATGAGAAAACAAGATGGTTATTTTCAACGAGATAGATAGTGCCTGCGTCAGCCATAGTTAAAGAACGGGCCTGTTCGAGAATACTGTCCAGCACAAGATTGGTGTCGGAAAAATGGGAGATGCGCTGAAAAAAATCAAACAATTCGGCATCAGCGTTTTTCAGATGCTCTTCCCCAGGCTCCATTGCTCCGCCTTCAGCGGTAATGCGCATGCCTTCGCGTGCCAGTTGCAGGGTTATGGGCAAGTGACGGCAGTGGTCACGGAGGGCGTTTATAGCATTTTGCAGTTCTGAGTCAGTATGCGTAGGAGCGTGGTGGGTAAAAATGCAATGTTTTACTCCACGATCTGCCAATGGTTTAGGCCAGTGCTCTATGGCGCTGTGTCCCCATCCTTTATGCGTGGCGTAGTCGTTAAGAAAAAAATGTCCGTCAACAAGAGCCACATCCGCACCGGCCATGAAGTCCAGGAGGCGCTCTGTGGCTTTGGCATCACTGCATTCGTGATCCCCAGTGTAGACGAATGTCCAGCCATCCGCTTCAACTCGGAATGCCATACAACTACCGGGATGGCATGTAGGGCAGGTTTTGATAGCCATACCACAAGCAGTAAATTCTTTACCGGGGCAGAATTCCACAATATCACGATGCGGCAGGGAATCCCATGGAACAGGGAAATAGGTTTCGTCAAACAGACCGCGGATGCTTTGGTAAAAAGGTTTTGGTGTTGCCGCTCCATAGAGGGTCAGCTTTTGCGCAGGATCGTACAGTGGCGCAAAACATGTCAGACCCATGATATGGTCCCAGTGCAGATGGCTGATGCAAATGGCACATTCAGTAGGGGCTTCATGAGACATGCCATCGCCAAGCGCGTGGATGCCCGATCCCGCATCCAGAATTAAACGTTCGCCACTGTCTTTACGCACTTCAATGCAGGCCGTGGCGCCACCGAAGCGTGCCGTATGCGGGGAAGAAACAGGTATGGATCCGCGTGTGCCCCATAAACGGATGATCATCGCTGCCTCACTTTGAGGAAATGATTATTAAGGGGAAGATATATTAGCAACGCATTTGGGGAAGATGTTTGCATCAGAGCTTTTCGTCGTTCCTTCGCAACAGATGAATCAATGCTGCCCCTGATTTTTTCACATGGTCAAGGGCGTGCGCACCCATCTCCTGGGCGTTTTCCACTATGGTAGTACCTGCTGTTTTCGCTGTATCACCAAGGGCATCGACCCCGTTGCAAACGGTTTCCGTTACATTTTGCATACCCGTGACTATGGCCCCTACTGTGGCCTTGCCGCAATCAGCCACAGTTTGTGCGCTTCCACTCACAACATTGACAGTGCCTGTTGCTGCATCGGTAACAGTATTAGTGACTGTGGCCGTCACTTTGCCCATATTGTCGACAATTTTTTTCCCGCTGTTTAGGGAGAGATCCTGAACTTCCTTTTTCAGGGCTTTAATAATGGCCCCGATGGATTCTTGGGATATGTCCAAGAGTATGGCTCCAGTCTCTCGTACGGTGGAGCTTCGTAAACTGTCCTTCCCGCCATACATGGCATAACGATATGCCTTGCGTGTGATTACTCCTGCTCGGACTGCAAGAAGACTGTTAGCAGCACCATCGATGAGTGAAGTGGTGAACACATGCATAGCAGCTCCCACAAAGGGAACAGACGAGGCTGCCATGGCTGGGGTTACCGAGGGCACGAGCTCATTGATGGCGTCGGCAATAGTTTGAGGAATATTTAGAGCCTCAATAGAAAAGGCCACAAATGTCGCTGATGAGACCGTAGAATAGACGCTCCAAATCTCTCGAGGACTGGGGCGTTGATTATATACAGCAGAGATGCGCCATACCATGCGACAAAGGGCAAAAAAAACAATCAGTGCGTCAAGCCTGCCATTCTGTGCCAACGCAGTGCCTAGGAATACCTTTTTCCCACCAGAACGGATTTCTGCTTCAGCACGGGCATCCAGTAATGCAAGAGCCTGCTCCATAAAATTCGGGGCGTCTGGATCAAGTTTTGCGGCCTGCACATAACTGTTGCGCGTAAGTCGGCGATGCATTTCAGCAAGGAAGGCCTCCCGTTCCTCAGCAGATGCGTCCTTCTGCAACATGAGCTTGGCCTGCCTTGCAAACAGTGCCTTATATATCCAGAAAAGAGCCATAAGTTCGGCTGCCACAAGGCCAAGGCAAACCCAGGTGCCTGCACCAAGGTATATGGCATCGGCAGCGTGTAACGCAGCGGTATCTATCTGCACCAACAGGGTTAAAGTCAGCGCTATGAAAAGAAAGGCCACTGCCATCATGATTTTAGAGAGATACTGCATATTCTGCCTGCCTATTTTCGTCCATTACAGCGGCAAAACTACCCTTTGATTCGCAGAAAAATGTCGAAGGTTGTACCACTTAAAGGTTTGGGAAAGAATTCTTGAGCGACACGGATACTATTGGCAACGGAAAGAACAATAGTAGCCCCTAGGGTCGTGAAAGCACGGACCGCATTGAAAAAATATGTTCTTGTGTATTTCAATATCACCTGGATTATCTAATAACCACACGCTCACTTGATAGATAGGCCAGAATGGCAAATGCTCTTTGGAATGAGTAAAAGTGTAGGCAGACGACAATGACATACAGCCTCTCGAATAACGAAGAATGCTGGGAACTCTTGAGAATATGCTGCAGCAGACAGCATCCTGCTTTGCATATGAATATAGCCTATACCGTCTCGGGATTCCACAGGTATTTTGCTTTCAGGAATGACAGTCAGTGGGGCTCCCATTTGTAAGAGGTATCTTACGATTTGCGTAGCCTTTTTGCTCAAGGGTGCGTCGTCTGGTTCGCACGGTTAGGGTGCTTTTCCAAGAGAATTGTTTAACATATCAGTGCCGCCAAGGCGACCTTGGCCTTAAAGCTTGGCGCGTGGTTTCTGCGTTTTCCCATTTTGCTCTCCTCCTTGACAGGTTCAAGCTAGCACACCTGTCCGAATTTTGGAGAACACCTCAACTTACAGTGCATCAGCTTGCTAGAACAGTCCATGCGCACCCTACACTGGCTGAAGGTGTATGCGAAGCTGCTCAAGCAGTTGCCATCCATGGAATCATAAAAGATGTTGTATTGGGGGCCTATTTTTGCAAGAAAACTTCCATACGTCCCCATGCCAGGTGAAGATAGTAGCGAGATGTAGCAATGTCTGGCAGACGATAGACAGCTTTTGCCAAGGGAAAGAGAATATTCATCAGGGCAAAGATAAGTCCAAGGCGGTGTTTGCGTATGAGGAAGCTCCGGCCTCGTCCGTAGGCGCGGGCCTTTTCAAGGGGAACGCGGCTGAAATCAATGGAAGGGTGGTGTACACACAGGTCGATGCGCCGTACGGCTGTGCAGCCATTCAGAACGGCTCGCAACAGGTAATCTGTTTCTTCGCCTGACCCCCAGGGTGTATCGGCGCCCACTCCCATGTGCTCATCAAAATTCCCCGTACGTGCTACAGCTGTTTTGCTGAAGAAGAGCACGCTAGACGGGGCATTCCAGCAGAGGCTTTCCACAGTTTCCTCTGTGCGCCCTCTGCGTAGCAGGCACATGAGAAAACGTCGTATCTGTGGAGGACTGACCGTGCTGTCATTATCACGCATATCGAGCTGTCGTCCTACCAGGACGTCAGCACCTGTTGTGTCGAAGGCCGCATTGACACAAGCGAGCAAGTCTGGCGGATAGATACAGTCATCATCGGGAAAACAGACAATATCTCCGCGGCAATATAAAAGACCTGTGTTTCTTGCTTTTGAGAGGCCCTTGGGGCTGACTACGCGGAGAATTTCAAACGAAGTTCCGTAATGCGCAATCAGAGGACCGAGGAATGATGCATCAGGATTCTGGTCTACAAGCACGACAGAAAAAAAACGATATGTCTGTTTCTCCAGCGATTGTAGAAAAGATTCGACTTCCCGGTAGCGGCCCAATGTTGCCAATACGAGGGAAAAATGTCTTTGCATGTCTTTCCCTTGACTGCTTTAGAGCAGATGTGCTTTGCAAAGCGCATCTGGGAGGCTTCATGATCGGTTGTACTTCCAGCGTTCATATTAGGAGTGAGTTGCAAGCCTAATACAAATCAATATCACCTGTTATGCGTAAAGGTGTCAAGTCTGTAATCCTGTTTTAGGATTCGTTAGACGTACGTCGGAGAGGCGTTCATTATGTTATGATACACAGGAAAGGGTGGCAGTTGGCAATGGCCCTGGTATATACAATTCCCGTATTGCAAGATTCGCAGCGGCTGCGGCTACGCTGCAGCAGTAATCCGGACCTGCATCGACTGAAGCACTTGTCCATAGATTTGGCTGGGTTGGTACAGCAGGGAGAGCATCGGTTGTGGATGCGGAAGGTATAGGCATCGCAGTGGTAGGCAATGATACTATCCAATGGAAAGGATTGGGGCTGATATCAACCTCAAAACTGTGTGGGTGCAGGTATAAGCCATGCCCCAAAGCCTTGAGGACAGCTTCTTTGCGTGTCCAACAGCGGTAGAATGCTTGCTTTCGGGCACATTTATTCAGAGAAAGAATGGCCGTTTGTTCTCTTGAGTGTAGACAAGAGGAAAGCTCAAGTAGTTGTGGCAGGGGGAGTTTCGCTTCCACATCAATGCCACAGGGAGCATCTCTGCATACTGCGGCCCATACCATATTCTGGGAATGTGAAATAGAAAAATGCGCCTCGCATGTAGGACAATAGGGTTTGCCCCTGTACCCGCGTGCAAACGGCCCGACATTATCAGATCCAAAGGTCGCACGCAGTGCCTGTCGTACCAGAACGCGCCCTGTTATGAATGTAATAGCGTCCTTCAGATGCGCATAACGTTGCGCTTCACACAGTTCTTCGGCTGCAACAAGTGGACGACATGCTTCTAGCCATGCTGCATCGACAGTAATACGCAGGCCAATACAGGTTATTACCCCTGGGTAACTGGGCGGAATATCAGGTTCCCAGGCCGGCATTGCGTTCAATAAGACCGACGGCACGGGCAATCTGATGCCCGGCGATCGATTCGCGGGAGAGTTCTCGCTCTACAGATGTGATGCCCTTGATGACAGAGGAGTGGCGCCGGTGAAAGTGTTCACCAATTTCTTCCAGAGTGAGCTCTGTATGTTTGCGGGCAAGGTAGTAAACGGTATTGCGTCCCAGAACATATTCCTTGCGACGTGAGCGGGAACGCAACTGGCGTTCTTCCAGTCCGTAACTTTCACAGACCAGGCGTATGATAGTTGGCAGGTCTGGGACACAGGGAATATGCTCATACTGGTTAAGTATTTCCAGGGCGAGATTTATGTCGGGTGTGCTGTGCAACATCCTGGCTTTGAAGATGAGGCTGTTGAGGCATGATTCAAGCTGGCGAACATCACCGTCAAGACGATAGGCCAACAGTTCGCATACATTGTCAGGCAGCAGCACCTGGAATGTTTTTGCCTTGTGTTTCAGTATGTCTCTTCGCATGTCTTCTGTGGGACGTACGATATCTGTAAGTATGCCAGAACAAAAACGTGATACAAGGCCGCTGTCTACATTCTGAAGTTCACGTGGTGAAAAGGATGACGTAAAAATAACTTTACCACCACGGGCTTGCAGATTTTTTATGATGGTTAATGCCATCTCCTGCATTTTTTCTTTTTTTTGAAAAAAGTGCACATCTTCCAATAACAAGACATCCAGGTCGTTAAAACGTGCTTTGAATTGTTCAAGGTTATGGATTGAAGCTACATATCGTGAAGCAAAGTCTTCTGCAGTAAGATATGCAACCCGTGTACTGCTGTGTGTATCTGCAATAGCCTTGCCCACAGCGTGTGCAAGATGCGTTTTGCCAAGGCCGGCAGCTGAATTGATAAACAACGTATGTACGGTGCCTGAAGTATCGCTAACGTCGCGGGCAGCAGCAGCTGCCATATTGTTGGACGGGCCGATGATAAAATCTGCAAAGGAATAACGCCACGTGGTCGCAAAGGATGGCATGGTGGCAGGAATGGGTAGAATACCCTGCAGGCATTGACCTGCCGTTGTCGCTTCTTTACGGAGAGATGTAGGCCCCGCAGTTTTGCGGATACGGTTTTCTTTTGTAACAGTTGTATTTTGTAAAGACGGTCTGGCAGTAATGGAGATATTTACAGAAGCAGACTCCATGCCAAGGACAGGAGCTGCGGCTTCACGTAAGGCCGGTAGCATCTTGCTTTCGAGCCAGTTGGCGACAAAGCTATTAGGGGCAACGAGATGGAGTCCCGTGTCGCTTACATGAGCTTTGAGTGGCGCAATCCAGACCTTAAAAATGCCTGATGGAAGCGTTCTCTTGAGATTATCTGTAATTTCTGACCATCGTTCACTCATGCCGCCTTGTAATCCAAAAGTGTTTTATGGAGCAATTAAGGATTACAAGCTGTTTTGCGCAGGGGGTATTTTTTTTATCCCCAAGGGATATCGCAGTGTAATATATTGAAATAAAAAAAATTTTTTATAATACTAAAAAAGGTCAAATCAAAAGGAAAGTACTTAAATGTTGAGGAGTTTTAACGTGGATATAACTTATTCACAATCTATATATAACTTATTCACAAAATAAACTGTATTTTATTCTTTTTTTCTCACGAATACTTTGAATTTTATACTCATGAGAAGAAAGCCTCGAGGCATAAGGGGATGATGTTTGTCAAGCAGGAAAAAATTTTTTTTGAGGTGAAATGCGGTAATATCTGGTTAATAATCCCCCTAGTGCAAAGGAGAAATTGTGCCGCCCAAAAACCTGCCATTCAGAGTTTTCGGACGGCGTTGCACCGTACGGCAGGTTAGAAAGCGTAGCGCAGACCCAGCATGAATTCATTGTTATATGGACGGTTGCCAACAGTGTACTGCCTACCCCGGGAGGTGACACTAACCTCATTGTATCCCAATCCAACAAAACGGTAGGACGCATCTACGGAAAAATGATCGTTGATGGAAAAGGCCGCACCTGTGCCTATATTCCATGCAAAGTTGGTTGTGCGTTCGTCGCCGGAGAATCTATCTCCATTACGGGTTGTGAAGTCATATCCAGCGTAATTGAATGCTAGCCCCAAGCCGGCCCCCAAGTATGGTGTTACGATGGAAGTGTTGTGAAAATCCCAGAACAGGTTGGCGAAGAGTGTGGTAGAATTCCACGTTCCCTTGACTTCCTCCATCGGGCCGCCGTCCCATGTTGTTTCACTATTGCCGCGGAGCGCGAGTTCCAGTTCGGCGCGGAGGGGAAGCATCTGCTGTGGCCAGAAATCGTAACCTACGGCCAGGGCTCCCCCGAGGGTGAATTGTCCGTACTGATCAATCCCAGATCCGGCAAGAGAGCTGGAACGTTCTACTTCGCCGCTGTTTTGGAAACTCATAAGGAATTTGGGGGCAAGATAAAGGCCGGTGTTTTCAGCCATGGCTAAGCCAGGCAGTGCCATGCTGAACATAAGCGCCAGTGCAAGGATTTTGTTTTTCATGACAATCCTCCAGGATAATAGACAAAATGTAAAAAATTTTTAAATAGTATCTAGATAAAGTCAATAAATTTATGAATGGATGTTTATTGTTTGCAAAAATACACTGCAAAAAGAAGTCGTTATGAAAAATGCATAACGACTCACCATTATTTAATAGCAGAATGGGTAAGTTAAAGAGAGGGCATGCCAAGAAGCAATCTGGCTGAAACAACCACTTGCATAATGACCTGTGAGATGTCCTTAATAGACTGCATGCTTTTGGACTCAACAGTGGGAAGTATCATGATATGGTCTCCTGGCAGAATGTTGCTACCCCCCTGCGTTACGGCACCGTTCTGGTGCAAGACGAGCACATGCCCTTTGTCTGCTCGGTTTGTGTAGCCCCCGGCGTCTGCAATATAGTCGGTTACATCTTTCTCTTTGCGCCACAACATGGCCTTGGGCGACATCACTTCTCCGCTGACGAGTACCACGTCACTCTTGGCGGGAATAACAATGATATCTCCTTCTTCCAAAGTAAGGTCTGCTTGGTATGGACCTCCATCTAGCACTACAATGCCTTCCGGTTCCACGGCTTTGGCACGTTCTACGAATTTGGAGATCATCTCTGCTTCCTTGGCACGGATGGAAGCTTCATCCATACTGTCAGAAGATGCCGTCATGGCGCTTTGCTCCAGTCGTCGCAGGGACTCTGCAATGGCCTTCTTTTGTTGTGCAGCTACACTTTTGCGTTTGATATACATGGCCTCAAGGTTCGCTTGCCCCGGTTCTACAGCAATGAAATTTTCAACTTCTTGTAGGCGTGCACCGCGTCGTACCGGGAATCGTGTAGCTCCGCGCACTGCTCCCTGCACGCCAATTATCATTGTATTGGCTGGAGCATCGGCAATAAATTGTACCTGATCGCCGTCTTCAAGTTTGAGGTTTGCAAGTTCTTTTAGGGGTAAATATGTGCTGTAGGGTGCGCCGCCGCGTGTGCCAGAAAGGGCAATATGCGAAGCTCTGGGCTGGGGTCCTGCCAGGTCCATGAGTGCATTACCAGTGGCATTGCCCTTGGGAAATTCGAAGCGGGCGGGTGTATGTACAGCCCCTGTAGCCGTTACTGTGGGGCCTTTGTTACCCACGACAAGGGTGTCCCCCTCTTGAATGCGCACGTTTGGTTGTTCGCCTTTGCGCGCAAAGGGGTAGAGGTCGAGCACAAGGATCTGTTTTCCTGCTCGCATGAGTCGTATATCGCGGTAGCTGCCACGTCCGGGAGCAATGCCGCCGGCTTTATCCAGGAAATGTAGCAGAGTGTCGCCTGGCATACCTGTATATCGGCCTGGTTTGACGACAGCACCGGTGACGAACACGGTTACAAGTTGTGCATCGAGTGGGGCTACATATATATTCGTATCTGCATGACCATTGGCAGACAGCTTGCTGCGCAGAGTCTCAATCAGAGTATCATGACCTAGTCCTGCCACAGGGATGGAACCAATTTGAGGGATATCCAGGGCCCCGTTCGGCGCCACGGTGAGAGTGGTATCTACCGTAATGTTGCCACCCCAGAGTCGCAGCACCACACGATCTCCAGGAACGATGGGGGTGGAATCTTTTCCAGAAGCATGAAGCTGTTCTTGGGAAAAATTGCCCTGAAAAAGATTGGATGCGTATGGTAGAGGCGTGTCATCTGCCAGAGTCTCTGTTTCCAGGCAAAGGCAGAACATCAGGACATAAAAGATGATGTGCATTACTGCCCCCTGGTTATGCCCTGTCCCCATACGCGGGGGGCCATCATCCAGCGGCCGTCCTTCCTTTGACAGACGACCACTACTTCGGTCTCTCCAGTATCGGTACGTACTGTACCTCGTTTACAATTTTCTCCCTTGGCCGAAGTGAATGCCTCGTCAATGCGCACTTGTATGTTCCTGCCAAAATCTGCATCATCCAGCATGGCCTGTTTTCCAGGAGCTGCTGCGCTCATAAAGGTTGTTACTGGACTCGGTGGGGGGGCTGTTTGCAGTGGTGTTTCGTCAAACCACGCACATCCACCTGGCAGCAGAAGCATCGCGATAACAAATATCGCGGAGAAGACGCGTGGGCATATTGCTGCACACGAAAGGGATGGGAAAAAAAATGTCATGGGCCCTCCGCAGAAAAAACTTGTTGTGGCAGAATATAATATGTGTGCGTATAGCGTAACACGCAGCGAGCCTCGCTTTCCCTCTCGCAGAGAAAGGAGCCCCTGTCAATGCCGGGCAGATGATAGTTGCGTAAACATACGCATGGCAGACGAGAAAAACTTGACGCCCTCCCCCTTCCAGCATATTTCAAAAGAAATATCTATGTATTTGGAGTTAGTTATGAAGATTTTTGATTTTCGACTGCGTCCACCATACAAAAAATTTACCAATCTGGGTATTTACGGAAATCCCGTATGTAATGAAAGCTCACCGCAAAAATGGCATGGTGAGCCCAGTCAAGCTGCTCGTGAAAAATCCATTGACCTTTTTTGGAAGGAAATGGACGAAGCCGGTATCAGCGCCGGCGTGATCATTGGGCGTCAAGTCCCTGATGACACGGCTTCTGTGCCCAATGACGATATCAATGACATGGCAAAGGCCTATCCGGACAGGATTATTCCCTTTGGCAGCCTTGATGTGTCACGTGGTGTAGCAGCAACAATGGATGAACTAGAGCGTTGCCTGACCATGGGGTTCAAGGGTATTGCCATGGAACCCGCCTACTGCATGCCACCGCGTTTTGCTGATGCAAATGTGCTTTATCCCATCTATGCCCGGCTGGAAAAAGCCGGTGTGCCGGTTGTGCTCACCATGAGCTTTTTCCAGGGTAACCTGGACTATTCCAATCCATCCGCTGCACAACGTGTAGCCGAAGACTTCCCCAAGCTGCAAATTGTGCTGGCACATGCCTGCTATCCGTGGCTGCTCCATGTGGTCAACCTTTGTATCGTACAACCTAATATCTGGCTTCTTCCAGATTTGTATATGCTCAATCCTGATGCGCCTGGAAATCAGATGTATGGTGAAGCTATGCGCTGGCTTGACGGCGAGCGCATTTTGTATGGTTCAGCTTATCCCTGCTATAATTTGAAGCAGGCCATTCGTGATCTTGACAGATTCCATTTTTCTGAAGAGCACAAGCAGAAATTCTTCCGCGGCAATGCAGAAAAATTGTTGGGTATGAAGCTTCCCTAGCCTTTGATATCAAGTATAGCGTGCCTACAAAAAGCCCCCGGTCAGGTCGTGATATGTCCGGGGGTTTAGTTTTGTCTCCTGTATAACGGAGTTCGACCGTGAAATTTTTATTTTTTTTCAGCCTGCTTCTGATAGGCGGGTTTCTGTGCATACGCCTTATGGGGCCGCAATCCCCCATGCGCGGCCTGGTCCATATTCCCGCAGCTTCGCAACAGGTACTGGTTTCGCGCGTACGGCCGGCGGTGTTTTTTGTCCCAGCGCAGGATATGGTGTTGCAATCTGCCGGCTGGAGGGATCTGATACCACAGACGAGTATCTCATTACCGGGCAACGCACGCTTGTGGTTTGCCATATATGGCAACGGCAAGGGTACCTTGATAACAGCTTTTGCTGAAGCCACAGACCCTTGGATGTGGGATCACGGCCACCATGAGCCTTTTCCAGTGATGCAGGCCGTGCAGTACGAACACGAGGGGCAGACCCTTTACGAGAGTTTGATGCTCCTGCAAGCCGGTCAGGATCCCTTTGATCATGCTCATGCAGCCTGCCTTGTATATAGAGCAAAGTTCGTTTTGCAGTTTAGAAAGATGCTCGTTATTGTAGAGTATCATGAGCCTGTTGCAGCCGAATCGGCACGGGATGCGGTCTTTGAACCCAAAATACTCAATGATTTCCGTGAGCATGGCAGATATGCCTGTACGGTTACCTTCCCCGATAAGGCAGCACAGGAATCTTTGAAGGAGAATATCAGTGCCCTCGGCACAGCTGATAAAACCTTTTCACGTACTGCACTTTCTCGTTGGGTTGGCGAGATGCGTCGGGAAAAGGATTAGCATTTCTGCTTTGCCACATGACGCATTGCACCTTTCTTGCGCTTGAGCTATTATAATTTTTAAAGAGGTGTGTTGGACTCTTTGTCCCTGTTTCGGAGGCAGTGACTGTGCGGCGTTTTTATCAGGAAAGCTGGCAAGGTATACCCTTTACCACATTTTCACATCTTTCTTTTTTTCATCTGGCAGAACCAAAGTTTTATGCGGTGTTTTATGAGGAACTCTTCCGCCGTTATAAAGACTGGAATGATCTGCCTGCCCTCTGGCGTGAAAACAAGCGTAAGGATGCTCACTGGCTTCTTGGCCAGTTGCGTGCAAAACTCTCCCAGGAATTGGCTGAACGAACGGAACCAGTGCGTGTGCTCTCCATAGGCAGCGGTGTCGGTTATATGGAGAAGATCCTGTTGGACGAAATGCCGGAGCTTGAACTGCACGTCAATGAGCCAAGCACCGTGGGCATGAAATGGCTGCGTACTTATATTCCCAGTGACCGTATTTACATAGGTCTGCCCCCCACTTGTCTGCCTGCAGATGTCCACTACGACATGATCTACCTTTCCACTGTGGACTACGGCATCCCAACTCATGAACTGCAGCGCCTGCTTTGGGAGCTGCGTGCCCAGCTTCTTCCCGGTGGAGAGCTGGTGCTGCTTTCCGCTTCACTGCTGGAGGAGGATTCATTTATTGGTAGTTTCGTGAATGCCATAAAAATCCTTATTCGGGGGGGGTTACACTATATAGGAATCCGGCGACAGCAGTTTTGGGGCTGGCGGCGTACGCAAGATGAGTATCGCAACCTGTTCAAGGAAGCGGGCTATACCAACGTACGGGACGGTTGGCTGGAAGATGGTTTTGAAACCTACTGGGTTCGCGGGCAGTAGGCAATTGTTCCTGTGGAGCGTCCATGGCAAGTATGGCGTACAGAACATATGTAGGGCCCGGGAAGATGTATGATATTATCGGGGCATCTCAATTTGCCCTTGCGGTTTCCTGCGGCCTCAGGGAGCAGCATTTTTTGCTGGATTTCGGCTGTGGCTCTTTGCGTGGAGGACGCTTTTTCATCCCTTATTTGCAGGCAGGGCATTACTATGCCATTGAACCCAATGAATGGCTCGTTACTCAGGCCGTGCATGAAGAGTTGGGAGAGGACATCCTTACTGTCAAGGCTCCACACTTCACAGCCGTAGATGATTTTACCGTTCCTTTTACTGTATCTTTTGATCTCATTGTAGCACAATCTATTTTTACCCATACCGGCAAGGACCTTATGCGCAAGCTTTTTGCGTCGCTTGCAGGCGCAGTCAAGAAAGAAGGCCTGATTCTGGCAACCTTCTTTCTTGATAGTACGGATGAAGAGCGCAATGGCTGGTTTTATTTTGATAATCTCCCCGACGGGGAGAGCGTTCTCGCCGCGTACAGGCCGGAAACCGTCCGTGCCTTTGCCGCTGATGCCGACCTGTATGCCCAGCACATTCATTTCTGGCATCCTGCCGGTCAGCAATGGTTCCTCTTTTCTCCATCGGCCCAACGCTTGCCCACGAAAGAGCAGGCAGAGCATTTTTATGGGCTGAATATTCTGCCTTCACTGCCGTAGAACGGCTACAGCAAAGAGCAAAGCAAAGGCCCCGGTTTTTCTTCCGGGGCCTTTGCGTCAGCGCTTTTGAATATGTTGCTAAAGAACGAAGCGGGGGTCTTTGTTGACCTCTTCGCGCACAATCTGGAAGAGTACGGGGCTGAGCAGCAGGATGCCCAAGATATTGGGAAACGCCATGAGTGCGTTGCCTATGTCTGAAAGCAGCCAGACAAGATCCAGCTTGAGCACCGCACCCAGGGCGATGGCACAAACAAAAACGATGCGGAAAGGCTTTTGCCCTTTATCTCCGAAGAGATAGATGACGCAACGTTCGCCATAGACGCACCAGCCTAGCGATGTGGTGAAGGCGAAGAGCGCAAGGCACACGGTAACGCCGTATTCTCCAAAGCTGGATAGTGTGGCTTTGAACGCTGCGGCAGTGAGAAGACCGCCATTGAGACCGGAGGACCACAGGGGCTGGCCTTCAGGGCTTAACGAAATAAGAATGACGAAACCCGTCATGGAGCAGATGATAATAGTGTCGATGAAGACGTCCAGCATGCCGATGCTGGCCTGTACCAGCGGAGATTCTGCCGTGGAGGCCGCATGTGCCATGGGCGCTGAACCAAGTCCTGCTTCATTGGAGAACACGCCTCTGGCCATGCCCATGCGTATGGCCATCATCACTGTGGCTCCTGCAAAACCACCCTGTGCGGCTGTAGGAGTGAATGCGTCGCTGATTACCCACCACACTATGGCTGGAATACGCGTGAAATTCAGACAGATGATGACCAGACACATCAGCACATAGACAGCGGCCATAAAGGGTACCAATCGTCCGGCCACGGCACCTACGCGCTTCACGCCGCCTATCAGCACAAGTCCTGACAGAACCAGCAGTAGCAGGGCCGTAACGGCATTGGGCAGTCCAACAGTTTTTTCAATATTCACGCTGATAGCGTTGGATTGAACCATGGCACCAATGCCAAAACAGGCTATCATGCCAAATAGGGCGAAGCAGGTGGCAAGCCATCTCCAGTTGGGGCCGAGTCCGTTCTTGATAAAATACATGGCGCCGCCGACCCAGTTGCCAGCAGGTGTGCGTTCACGAAAATGTACCGAGAGCAGCACTTCCGAAAACTTGGTCATCATGCCCACAAGAGCTGTCATCCACATCCAGAAAAGGGCGCCGGGACCACCTACAGCAATAGCCGTGGCCACACCAACTATGTTGCCGGTGCCAATGTCTGCGGCCAGGGCAGTCATCAGGGCATTCCAAGGAGAAACTTCACCGCTTGTCGACTGATCTCGCCTTCCGGCCCAGAGACAGCGATAGGCGGTAATCCAATTTCTAAAGGAGAAAAAATGCAGGCCAAGAGTCAGATACAGGCCCGTGCCCACAAGCATGACCAGCATGACGGGCCCCCACACAAAATCGCTGACCTGCTCTAAAAAACTGTATACAAGGTCCATACGCGCCCTCCAAACGGAACAAGATTTCGCAGTTTACAGTAAGGCAAAGCGCGGTGGCAAGTGCTTTATATGCATGATGGATGTTTTTCTCCGACCCTATAGTTGATCATGCATACGCCGCCAGGAGGCAATGACTGCCTGCCCCAGGGCAAGCCCGCCGTCGTTGGCAGGAACGAGGCTGTGCCGCAATACCTTGAAACCGCTTGCTGTAAGCAGGCGGTTACAGGCCGAAGAGAGAAGACGATTCTGGAAGACCCCTCCCGTGAGAATACAAGTATTGAGTCCGGTGTTATCGCGTATGGCAAGACAGCACCGGCGTATCATGACAGCCAGTCTTGCGTGGAAGCTCAGGGCCAGAGGGCCTGCTTCAGCTCCTTGCTGTCGTGCTGTTGTCAAGGCGGTGATCAGCGTTTCTGTAGGCAGCACAAAGGTGCCGTCGTCTTCTACCGTAAGGGTGCCGTCCCAATTTTGGGCCTCGTGATCTATGGCATCTCCTGGCTCAAGGCAGGCCCTATGCAAATGAGCTTCAGCTGCAAACTGCAGGGCCATAGAGGCTTCGCCTTCAAAGCTGGATGTCCGCGCAAGCCCCAGCAGGGCGCTAGCCGCATCAAAAAGACGTCCTGCACTGGTGGACTGCACGCAGTTGATATTTTTGTCCACCATGGTTTGTACGATGGTGGCTTCTTCAAGGGTGCAAACATGCAGGCGTTTCAAGATGTTGACCGCAGTATCGCCGTACAGGGCATAGAGCATGGCAGAAGCCACACGCCATCCCTCGCGTGCAGCAGCATCGCCACCAGCTTGGGCAAAGGGACGGATATGCCCAACTCTTTGAAAACCCGAGAAATCTGCCACCAGGAACTCTCCACCCCATACGGTATTGTCTGTGCCATAGCCCGTACCGTCGAAGGCCACACCGATGACCGGTGCGTGCCAATCGTGCTCGGCCATGCAGGCAGCCACATGGGCATAGTGGTGCTGGATATGGAGCAGGGGCAGCCCGAGTTCTTCCGCCACATGCACACTGTTGTAGCGAGGGTGCATGTCACAGGCCACGAGGTCGGGGCGGATTTCAAGCAATTCTTCCATTCGCAGCAATGATGCGCGCAGGGCCTCCACCGTGCGCAGATCTGCGAGATCGCCGATGTGAGGTGAAAGGTAGAAGAGTTCGTTGCGCCCCAGGCAGAAAGTATTTTTCAGCTCACCGCCTACGCCGAGAACAGCACCTTGCCACGGCCCAGAAAGCATATAGGGAAGGGGTGCATAACCGCGCGATCTGCGAATCATGGAGGGGGTTCCGTCTATGACATCCATGACGGAATCGTCTGTCCGCAAACGGATGACACGATCGTGGGAAAGAATGTGGTCGCAGAAATCGGCGATCTCATGCCTTGCATCTTCTTCAGTACGACAGATGGGAGCGTCGGAGGCATTTGCACTGGTCATGACAAGCATGTCTGTCATGTCAATCTGGTCGGGATAACTGAAGAGCAGCAGGTGCAGCGGGGTATAGGGTAGCATGATGCCCACCGTGGGATTGCCGGGAGCGACAGCAGCACACAGACGACCACCCATGGCACGGCGGGGGAGTAGCACGATGGGCTTTTGCCAGCTGTCCAGCAGGCTTTCAAAGACTGTGTCGAGCGTGCATTCACGGTGTACAATAGGCATGTCACGCAACATGACAGCAAAGGGTTTTGTGGGGCGGTGCTTCAGCTGTCTGAGACGGGTCACGGCCTGTGCATTGCCCGCATCACAACAGAGATGGAAACCGCCAATGCCCTTAACAGCCACAATACCACCCTGCATGACACAACGACGCGCTGCCGTAATTGCCTGTCCACCCCGTTCGTTGGAGTCAAGCATATACACTTGCGGGCCGCAATCATTGCAGCAGACTGGTTGGGCATCATAGCGCCGTGTTTCGGCATGGGTGTATTCCCACGCACAGGCTGCACACATGGGGAAGACGCCCATGCTGGTGCGTTCGCGGTCATAGGGCATGGCATCCAGGATGGTCAGGCGCGGGCCGCAGGCAGTGCAGTTGATGAAAGGGTGCAGATAGCGTCTGTTGTCAGGGGTAAAGAGTTCTTCCCGGCAGCGTGGGCAAATGGCTATATCTGGTGAAACAAAGATATCACCGACCTCGTGAGCGCTTTCCACAATAGTGAAGTCTTGGGCCGGTGGAGCATCAACAACTGTAGAGGATATTTTCATCACGAGAGCACGTTCAGGGGGTTCATTGTGGAGCATGGCGAGGAATTTTTCGATTCCCGCCTGTGTGCCCTGGGCGAAAATTTCAACATAGGAGCCTCTGTTGGCAACACTTCCACGCACCCCGCAGCGGTCGGCAGAACGGTGTACAAAGGGGCGGAAACCGACACCCTGCACAATGCCCCGCACCTCAATGCGCTGGGTGTTCACGCTTGAGCTCTCGTTTTTATGAAAACAGTTTGCATGCCATCATGCAGTTTGCGGTGTCTTTTATGCTGCACCTCTTGCATGTAATCTCCGCGTTGTGATGAAAGGGCATAGCCCGCTGCCACGAGTTCCTCCTTGATGGCTTGCAGTTCCCTGTGCAGGTCATGAACTGCGGGTTTGCCGTCATACAGTTCATAACCGGCTGTGGGGGCAGTAAGATGGGGCATGATCACATTGCAACCTGCCGCTAAGCCCCGCGTGAGGCCGTTGGGCAGCAGTGTCCGCAATGCTGTGGTGGCGGGCAGCAAAACGCGCGGATTCATGATGCGGCACAGGCTCAAGAGAAAAAGAGTCAATTCGGCACTACCTGCGGGGCGATTATGGAAAGGCGTGGCATGATGCGGTAAAAAAGGTCCTATGCCAACCATTTGCGGGCGAAAATCTTGTATGAAGGCCAGGTCCTCTGCAAGTGAATCTACATTCTGCCAAGGCGTGCCTACCATCATGCCACAGCCGGTCTGATAGCCCATTTCGCGTAACATATGTAGGCAGTTCATGCGTCGCCAAAAGCTTTGCTTGGGAGCATGCAGCATGCGGTAATGTCTGGGGTCAGCCGTTTCATGACGCAGTAAATAGCGATTTGCCCCTGCTGCAAACAGACGTTGGTAACTCTCACGGCTGCGTTCGCCTAGAGAAAGAGTAATGGCAGCATCAGGAAAGTGCTGTCGCAGTTCTTTAATGAGGGGTTCAAGGCGTGCATCCGTAAACCATTGATCTTCACCGCCCTGTAATACAAAGGTGCGAACGCCCAGCGCATAGCCGTCTGCACAGGCATCCAATATCTGTCGTTCACTGAGTCGATAGCGCGCAAGGCCGGTATTGCCCTTGCGAATGCCGCAATAGAGGCAGTTGTTACCGCAATGGTTGGTAAATTCGATGATACCACGGTAAAAAACGAGTCTGCCAAAAACAGAGCGTGTAATATCACCTGCGAGATCCTTGGCATACCGGCGGTCTTCGTCTGTAGCACTGGCCAATAGATTGCGCCATTGTCTCCAGGTGAGCCGGCGGTTTTTGGTCAGAAGATTCAGAAGTCTCCGTGCTATATTCTGCATCACATGACCCTCCAGATGTTACGGCTGTTTTGTCGGGGAAGTGTCATTGTCCTCGTCATTATCGTCGTAGAGCAGGTGCAGGGGGCGCGTGGGCGCATTAGCCATGTCATAGGCAAAAAAGCCTAGCAGAAGTTGCAGGCCGACAATGATCATGGTGCCAGCCAGAATGGCTGTGCCCGCAGGGGTGGTGATGTTTTGCTCCAGCGCATTAACCCAGGTAAAGCCTCCGAACAGGCATCCCCAGATACTGAAAAAGAGCCCCAGTAAAAGTTCCAGTGATGCCAGTGAAAGATCTCGTAAAAAGTAGTTGTAGAAAATGCGTTTTATCATGTTGGCGAAGTGTTTGAAAAAGAAGCTGCTCGCACAGTGCGCTATGCTTAAATTACTCTTTTCGTCCCCATAACGGGCTGACATGGGAATATCCGCCACAACGGCGCGGATAATGTTCAGCCGGAAGAGCATATCTGATTCAAAAAAATAGCGCTTGTCGATTTTGTCAAAGTCTAACCGGAGGGCAACTTCTCTGGCTATGGCCGTATAGCCGTTAGTAAAGTCAAAAATTTGCCAATAACCTGTGGAAAATTTGGAGAGGAAGGATAATACAACATTGCCGAAAATGCGTATTTTGGGCATACGGAATACTTGGTCCAGATTATAGAATCTATTGCCCTTGGTGTAGTCGGCCATTCCACGTCTGATGGGTAATGTAAAACGTGAGAGTAGGGCAGGGTCCATTTGCCCGTCACCGTCAATTTTGACAAGAATTTTGTTTGCCGCATCTTCCAGTGCTGCACGGTAGCCGCGTAGCACTGCCCCCCCCACGCCGAGATTCTTTTCGTTATAGAGCACGCATACACGCGGATCTGTAACAGTTTCCTGTACAAGTTGGCCTGTGCCTTCAGGACAGCAGTCGTCTACCACATAGATACGTCGTACTTCCTTGCCTATGCGTCCCAGTACATCAAGAATATGGCGTCGGCATTTGAAACAGGGAATGATAACGGCAATGCCGTATTCAGTCATGTTGCACCTCGAAGGGGTCTACAGCAAGAGCAGCCTTGATTGTTTGCCATGAACAGAAGCCGCGTCGTTCATAATATAAGCGTCCCTCATGCGGTTTGCTCAGCTGTCTGGGGTAAATCGCCTGCAATTGCTGTGCACCCGTGATCATATAACGTAGAGCCACGGGAAGGAAGAGGCCCAGCCAGGTTTTCCACTGCGATGGGTAGCGTAGGCATAGACGCACGAAATACAGACGAAGCGCAGGAACAATGGGTGTTGTATGCACGGAGCCATTTTCCGGGAGCGGAAGCATGGTGCGGAACATCGGTCCCCAGCAGCGGTAGCCATTGTACAGCGGGAATTGCCATATTCTGATGTTTTCTGCCCTGTGGCGTACTGCGGTTACGGCAGCCATGTGTACACTGTCGTGATCGGGGTGCCCACCCTCCCAGGCAGGAACATATACATCCCCCACGGGTGCCAGATTTGCCAGCAGTTGCGCCACCCAGCGGCAGCAGGCCGCATAATGGGTATGCAGGCGTCCGTCTTGCCAGGCATATTCGCATCCGGGAAAGTACACATGCTCCGGCACGACGCCCAGATCCCCCAATACTGAAAGAGATTCTTGCCTGCGACGTTCGGCCAGCGCCCCACCGTCAGTGAGATAGGCGCAATACACGCTGTCGCCCCGGCAGACATGACCATGGAGTGCTGCATAAATGCCATACTCGTCGTCTTGGTGCGCAAAAAGAAATACGCTTCGCATCCCACAAAGCTAGTGCATCTGCGTGCTTTCGTCCAGCATGAGCTTCCTGTATAAATATCCAAGGTGTTCTTGACGGCCGGGCAAGAGCGCGTCATTGTGCACCCATGTCACGTACTGTTTTGATTGATTGCCTTTTCGTTCTTCTTGCCGGGCTTTTTTGTGTGGCTGCTCTGCATGGTACTCTTGCCATGAACCCCAGAGCCGTGAATATAGACAGTGATCTGCAATGGTATGCGCAGATTCTTGAGGCACGACTTCACCCTGAGTTTTTTGTTGACGATCCGGTGGTCCCCCTTTTCCCCCACGAACCTGGTGTGCCCAACCTGCTCACTGATCTCGCCGGCTGGCTTTCTCCCACAGACCATGCCCCAACCAATCTACTCTATGCCGGCAGTCTGGGTATCTTCTTGCATTTCGTACTATATTATCTGCTGGGTCGCTGGTTGTTTGGTGCCCCTTCTCTGGCGATGATACTCTCCCTGCTCATGAGTATTACGGTCTACTGGGCCTATGGCACATTTTGGGGAAACCTACATTCAGACCCGGTGCCCAGGATTTTTTTTGCCGATCTCTGGCCATTACTGCTCATGGGAGCCTGCCATGCTGTGCGTGTGACGCGCCTGCGCCCACTTGTGCTTGGCCTTGCGGGCTGTGCCATCGTTGTGCATACGGTGAGCACGCTTATGTTTGGCCCTATGTTGCTCATGGCCTTTTTGTTTTTGCCACAAGGTCGTGGTTGGGGCAGGCATATGGGAAACTGGCTCTCATGTGCAGTATGTTTTGCGCTTCCCGTGGGCATCTATCTCTGGTGGCTGCTGGGTGGCATGCTTGCCACACCCAATGACGAGGCGCTTTTTGGGGCAGTGCGCGCCTTCCGTTTTGAAGAGGATTTTCAGGCACTCTGGCCGTCACTCAAGGGCATTCTCGCTCAGTACACCTTTGCGCAGCCTGTGTTGCCTGCCGGTTTGCTCTGCTGGTGGATTGCCTGGAAAAAACGTGCGTTTCTTTCGGCGCGCTTGAAGGATCTGCTTGCGCTTATGCCTGGTATGGTGCTGGGCATGGCGGGCATGTGTGTTGTCTGTGCCCTGGAGATCTGGCTGACCACGTTCCTTGGCCGCAATAATATGAGTCAGGAAATCCTGCGCGGAACGCGTTTTCTTATTCCTCTTTCCTGGCTTATGGTAGTCTGCGCCCTGACCTGCGTGTGGCCGAAACTGCCGGCACTGGTGCGAGGTGGGGTGGCCCTGAGTTTAGCCCTGTGCCTTTGCCTTGTCTCAGAGGACAAGCAGGTGCTTGCTGCCAGACATGGCGCTGCCGATGCTTTGGGCCTGGAGTGGCTGGACGTTGCTGCTGCAAAGCGCATGGAGCAGGAAGGAACCTTGCAGATGGAAGCTCTTGCGGCGCTTAAACGGCATATCCGGCCGGGGGAACTGGTTTACAGCAACAACGATCTTATGGCCGTGCGTTATGCAGCGCACTGCGCTATGGCTCCGCTGCACAAGGATGGCAACATTATCTACTATGCCAAACAGCCGGATATTGCCCGTCGCTGGGTTGCCATGCAACGCACCCTGGCTGCTGATCCTCTTGGATGGATTGCCGTGTGGAAGGAGGGCGAAGCCCCTCTCTTGCTGACGCGCAATGTGGAAGCTCGGGAAACATTGCTTGGTGTGGGTGATCTTCTGTTTGAAAACGCGCAGTGGCTCTTGCTGCGTCGCCGGTGAAACCAAGGCATTGTGTACTTCCGGCTGGTTTGCAGTTTGGTCAGCCAGGATTTTGGAATGAAATAAGGCGATAATGAATACGCAGTATGCCTTATGGCTGGTCTCTGTGCGTAAGGTGTGCAGCGAATTTTTTCAGCGGGGCGAGAATGCCCGCATTGAAGCTCAGATACTTGTGGGCAAAGAAGGAATAGAAGGTGACAGTGCCAATGGCAAGTACATGGCATGCGACCTCTATATCCAGCAGGCTGCAGGTGGGGAAGATCCAAAGCCCTAAGTATAGCAGCCCCTTGGCCAGCAGGGTTGTAAGCACAGTGCCAACGCCAGCTACGGAGGCGAATGTTACAAATTGAGCTGTCATGGAGCGCCCTTGGTAGTGGAAGTTGAAGGCGTAATTGAGGGCGAAATTGACAATGATGGCGGCTGCGGAGCCTATGAACACCGCTGGCGCATAGGGCATGGAACAAAAAGCATAGAGCAGGAATCCTCCGAAAAAACTGACCAGAGTGGCAATGCCGCCGAAGAGCAGGAAACGTAAAAACTCCGGGCTGAAGAACAGGTTCAAACCTTTGTGAAAGAGGACACGCAGCAGAGAGAACATGACGTTAGCGTGCCGCCATGGCATCTGTGTAGGCGCATAGAGCCTGGGGAAAGGGTGAGAGTACTCGTTCCAGCACACCCTGGGCGAGTGAGATGGCCATGCCGTAATTGGTCATGGGCAGGTGCGCGTCAGCAGCAGCGTGCAGGCGGGCCAGCATGTTGCCCCGCGTGATCACGCAGCCACCACAGTGAACTATGGCCCTGCAGTTAGCAGGGTAGCTGGGAAATTCCTTGCCGGCTTCCACCGTGATGGTGAGTTCTCCTCCTGCCAGCCTGCGTAGCAGGCGCGGCAGCTTTACGCGGGCAATGTCATCCTTTTGAGGATGGTGCGAACATGCTTCCTGAATGCAGACGGCATCGCCCGGCTCTAGCCGAGTGAGTGCGGCTGCACCGCGTGCAAACGCTGCGAGATCGCCCTTGAGGCGGGCCATGAGTATGGAAAAGGTGGTCACGGGGATGTCGGGTGGCGTATCCGCAACGACGCGTTGTACCACTTGTGAATCGCAGACCACGAGATCCGGCGCACACTGCAGTCTCGCAAGCGCCAGAAGCAGTTCTTCTTCTGTCACCACCATGCAGAACTTGTGATTGTCCAGGCTGTCGCGAATGGCCTGTACCTGTGGAAGAATGAGACGCCCCTTGGGTGCCCCCGTGTCAATGGGCACCACCAGTACTGCCAAGCCATGTGCGGGCAGCAAGTCAGCGAGCAGGGGCGGCTGCCGCAGGGCATGTTCCGGTGAGAGCCTGGCCAGTGCCGTGCGTACGGCGTCAAGCCCGAAACCTGTTTTGGCAGAAACGTCGATAATGGGCACAGTGTCGTCACAATGACCATGTATATCCTGAGCTGAGGACGCGGCATCAGACTGGGGTCTTTCGATTCTGTGCGCATCCATCTTGTTGCGCACAACTGCAAAGGGTATGTGCTTTTCCCGCAGCAGAGCGGCAATGCGTGCCTCATGTTGCCCCCACGTCATCTGTTCTGTCACAAGCAGGGCCATGTCAATGCGTTCCATGAGGTGCATGCTGCGTGCGATGCGCAACTGCCCCAGCGACCCCTCATCGTCCACGCCGGCAGTATCCAGCAGAACTACTGGGCCAAGAGGGGAGAGTTCCAGTGTTTTTTCCACAGGGTCGGTGGTTGTACCTGGTGTGGCAGACACGATAGAGACCTGCTGCCCTGCCAGGGCATTGCATAAGGAAGATTTGCCTGTATTTCTGCGACCGAAAAGGGCAATGTGCAGGCGCAGGCCTTTGGGCGTTTGTGACATGGTGGTATCCTCCTCTTTGTTATTGTGGCAAAATTGCACCGGGCGTCAAGTTCCTGCGCAGGATAGATAATTGATTCAAATTGCGGCGTGTGCATTGCATTTTGTGTTCTGACAGCATAGTATGAAGCGCCTTTCTCCAAAGCGTGTTAACCTTGTGTTGTCTTTACGCATCCCCTGCTGGGTGCTGCCCTGTGCTTCGCCAGAGGGATGCCAAAACGTGAATGTGACGCATATTTTCAGGAGTCGTCATGATAGAGTTCGCCTATGGCGTTTGGGATGGCATACCTTACGACAACCGCAAGGCTGCCACACCCGCCGCACCCCCGCATCTGGACCTGGACCTTTTTACCCACTTTAACCCTGGCAATCCTGTTGACATTTTTTTGAGTGACAGGGGATTTCTGGTATTCAATGAAAAAGCTTCGCTGCTCAGGGCGCTCTTGCTGCATTTTCGCAAGGTGGCTTTTGCTTCCTGTGGCAAGTGCTCGCCCTGCAGGGCGGGTGCGCCGCTTATCCGCGATATGCTCGACATGGGGCTGGCCCGGCCTGATGTCGATTGGAAAAATCTTCTGGACCTTGCCCGGCAGATGGCCGCTACCTCATTGTGCGGCGTAGGTAAAACCGGGCCACTGCCGCTTATTGCGGCCTTGCAGTATTTCCCAGAGGCACTTTTACCGGGTGGCGACGCTGAAGGCGGCTTCTATACGGCCATTACTGCACCCTGCATCGAAGCATGTCCGGGCCTTGTCAACATACCGCGCTACATTGACTATATCCGCGACGGGCATGACGATCTCGCGGCAAATACCGTACTGCGACACTACCCGCTTGTAGGCAGCTGCGGACGCGTGTGTGTACGCTCTTGCGAAAGGGCGTGCAGACGTGGTTGGGTCGATCAGCCTATTTCCATCCGCAATCTCAAGCGTTATGCGGCAGACAGCGCTTTGGCCTCGGGCGTGCTCAAGCCGGTACAGAGTGCCGTCACCAAGGCGGATCGCGTGGCTGTTGTTGGAGCCGGGCCGGTGGGCATCTCCTGTGCGTATCATCTACTTGAGCGCGGGTATCCTGTGGATGTCTACGAAGCCAAGGCCGAGGCGGGTGGCATGATACGCTATGGTATTCCCATCTACCGTCTGCCCAAGGACACTCTTAAGGAAGAGACGGACATCGTGGCCGCCATGGGTGGCAAGTTTTTCTACAACCAGAAAATGGGTCGTGATTTTACTGTGAGTGACCTGTTCAACAAGGGCTACCGTGCCGTATTTATCGGTTGTGGCTGTCCGCAGGGCGCGTACCTCGGCATGGAGGGAGAAGACATAACCCTTCCTGGCTACGAAAGTGGTATCGACTTCCTGGAGCGTGTCTACGATGGCGTGACGGCGGACAACCCGCCGCAGCTTTCCGGTGATGCCGTCATTGTGGGCGGTGGCAACGTGGCCATGGACTGTTGCCGTGCGGCAGTCCGTGTGGCTACGGGCACGGTCCATCTGGTTTACCGCCGCACAGAGGCCGACGCTCCCTGCGATCCTGAGGAAATTGCTGCTGCCCGGGAAGAGGGTGTGCAGTTCCATTTCCTTTGTGGGCAAAAGGAGCTTGTGGTGCTAGACGGCAAGATTACCGGCCTGCGTGTGGTGGATATGGAGCGCACGGAGCCGGACGCCAGTGGGCGCCGCGGGGTGCGCCCCATTGCAGGGACGGAACATGTTATTCCCTGTAGTCATGTGATCGCGGCCATCGGTCAGAAGACCGATCCTGCCATGCTTTCTGATGACGATGGTATTGAGCGCGACCGCAAGGGCTGCATTGTGATCAATGCAGCTCATGAAACGAGCCGCAAGGGCGTCTTTGCGGGAGGGGACTGTACCTCCGGCCCGCGTGCCAAGGGCCCCACCACCATGATTATGGGCATGGGGCACGCCTATTTTGCAGCCCGCTCCATAGATCGGTATCTTTCTGATGAAGAAGTTCCCTTTGATTCCCGCTGGCGCATGAGCGAATGGATTTCTCAAGGACAGCTGTTTAACGATGGCAAACCAGCGCCCCTCAAAATGCATAAGGCACGCGTGCCCTTGCACGAGCTGCCCGCAGAACAGCGCAATCACAACTTCTGCGAGGTGGAGCAGACCATGAGCAAGGAAGAGGCCTGGGCGGAGGCCTCGCGCTGCATGCGCTGTTACCGTGTACTCTCTGTGGTTACGCAAAATCCCATTCCCGGCTCTTGTGCCAACAAGGAGGCTTAAGCCATGTCAACCTGTATTATCAACGGCCGGGAATATGAGTTTGAGGATGGTGAAAGCATTTTGCAGGTTGCACGGCGCAACGGCATCTTTATTCCCACGCTCTGCCGTTTTGAGCCGCTGCACCATGAGCCGGGCACCTGCCGTGTCTGTCTTGTGAAGGTTGATGATGGCGCGGGAGAGCGCATGTCCACTTCCTGTGACACGCCGATGCAGCCTGGCATGCGGGTGGATACGCTTTCCAAGGAAGTGCGCGACCGCCAGCGCATGCAGGTGGAGCTGATTTTTGCCGACCACGATCAGAACTGCGTGGCCTGTGCCCGGCACGGCAACTGTGAACTGCAGGATCTGGGTGAGGCCGTGGGGCTGGCCCGCAACCGTTTTGCCGATAAGCTCGTGCCCGCGGCCATGGCCAGACCCATAGATACGACTGCCAACGGCATGATACGCGATATGACCAAGTGTATCCGCTGCCTGCGCTGTGTGGAGGTGTGCCGTCAGGTGCAGGGCGTGCATGCCCTCACGGTGGATAACAAGGGGCAGCAGACCTGTATAGGCGTGGGTATGGCACCAGACCACAATACCTCCACCTGTGTGCAGTGCGGGCAGTGTATCCTGGTGTGTCCTACAGGGGCACTTGCTGAGCGCGACCAAAACGATCAGGTGCTGGATTGGCTTACCGACCCGAATATCACTACGGTCTTCAGCTTTGCGCCATCGGTGCGCGTACTGCTGGGCGAGGAATTCGGCTTTGCTCCCGGTTCCAATGTGGAGGGCAGGATCGTAGCCGCTCTTAAGGCCATAGGCGCGGACATCGTGACGGATACGGATTTTGGTGCTGATGTGGTCATTATGGAGGAAGGAACGGAACTCCTGGGCCGTATCCAGAACAAGGGCGTACTGCCCATGTTCACTTCCTGTTGTCCCGGCTGGATTAACTATGCGGAAAAGCACATACCGCAGATTTTGCCCTATCTTTCTACCACGCGTTCTCCTCAGGGTGTGCAGGGGCCGTTGGCCAAGACCTATTTGCCCGAAAAGATGGGCATTGATGCCAAGAAAATCCGTACTATTTCCATCATGCCCTGCATTGCCAAAAAGGACGAGGCGGCGCGGCCGCAGCTTGCCACAGACGGCGTGCGTGACACAGATGTAGTGCTCACTGTACGCGAATTCGCCAGGCTTTTGCGCCGTACGGGCGTGAACCTCAAAGATATCGCCCCAGCACCTTTCGACAATCCCTTTATGAGTGATTCCACAGGGGCTGCCGTTATCTTTGGCACCACGGGCGGTGTGATGGAAGCGGCTGTGCGCACGGTCTATGCGGTGCTCAACGGCAAGGAGATCGAGGGTATTGATGTCCACGATCTGCGCGGGCTGGAGGGACTGCGCGAGGCCGAGGTAGATTTGGGGCCCAAGCACGGTAAAATCAGGGTGGCTATTGCACATACTCTGCGCAATGCCCGTATCCTGGCCGAACAGGCGCTCAGAGGCGAGTCGCCGTATACCTTTATTGAGGTCATGGCCTGCCCCGGTGGTTGTGTCAATGGTGGCGGTATTCCGCGCGTCAAGGGTGCGTACCACTTGGGTGGCAAGCGCCGGCGCCACTGCCTGTTCAGCATGGATCACAATATGCCGCGCCGGCAGTCGCACAACAACCCGCAGATCAAGCAGCTGTATGCCGATTACCTAGACGCCCCCAATTCCGAAAAAGCTCACCATCTGTTGCACACCCACTATAATGATCGCAGCGGTCAGCCTACGGAAAGCATTGCCAAGAACAAAGAACGGCTAACCCTGACAGAATAGGTATAGTATCATGTAAGGCGGGG
>CAJOMG010000008.1 GCA_905235595.1 uncultured Desulfovibrio sp.
GCCATACATACGCCAAATGTTGCCGCCATAAGCACCTTCTTCATAATCATACTCCGTACTATTTGATGAAAGCCCAAGCTATCCGAACTAGTTCGCCGTTGGGAAGCCGAGGCTGTTCAACCACGCATCCACATTCCTCTGTGCACTGGAAACACGCGAACCTCGCACTTCAAATCCTTTCAGAATCCTGGCCTGCGGGCAGAGTCTCCTGAGGTCGCTTTCGCTGCGATTAAAGAGGCTTCCTTCATGGGTACAGAACGGAATGACGTTTCTGTCCCCCAGGTTGTACTTTTCCAAAAAAGTGAAGAAAGGCATGGGCATGGTTCCTCCCCAGATGGGGAAGCCGATGAACACGGTATGATACTCGTCCAGATTGGAAATTTCAGTGGCAATCTGTGGACGGGCATTGCTTTCCAGTTCCTTCCTGGCCTGTTCTCCCACAGCAGTATACTCTTGTGGGTAGGGAACTACTGTCTTGAGTTCGACCATATCTCCCCCCACACGGCCATGAATCTGCTTGGCGAGCTGCCGCGTATTGCCGGAGTGGGAAAAATATAAAATCAGCACCTTGTTTCCTTCTGCTTCTGCGGCATAAGCGGACATTCCGGACAGTGCCGGAGCAACGACTATGCTGGTAGCACCAAGCACTATGCTTTTCAAAAAGCTTCGCCTTGATTGCTGGAGCTTGGTTTGTTGATAAACAACGGTAACGTAAGACTGCTCAAAAAGGGATCTGAGCCTGCTCATGGAATATTCTCCCGCAAAACCCCAAAATGTGTAATTTGGAGTCAGGATTGTGTCCTGTCATAAAACAGTTCAAAAAAACCAAGCTTAATTCTTCGTCGAAAAACCAAGACCGTTCAACCACGCATCCACATCCTTCTGCGCGCCGGAAACCCGTGAACCTCGCACTTCAAATCCTTTCAAAATTTGCGCCTGCGGGCAGAGTTTCTTCAGATCGCTTTCGCTGCGCCCCAAACGGCTTCCTTCATGGGTACAAAACGGAATGACGTTTCTGTCTCCCAGGTTGTATTTTTCCAAAAAAGTGAAAAATGGCATGGGTATGGTACCCCACCAATTGGGGAAACCGATGAATACGGTGCGATACTCGTCCAGATTGGAAATTTCGGTGGCAATCTGCGGACGGGCATTGCTCCGCTGTTCCTTCTGAGCCATATCCACCACTGTGTCATAATCCTGCGGGTAGGGTGCGACAGTCTTGAGTTCAACCATGTCTCCACCCACGCGGTCATGAATCTGTTCGGCGAGCATCCGCGTATTGCCGGAATGGGAAAAATAAAGAATCAACACCTTGTTTCCTCCTGCTTCCGCAGCATAAGCGGAGGCTCTGGACAGTATCGGGGCAGCGATTACGGCGGCAGCACCGAGCGCAATGCCTTTCAAAAAGCCTCGCCTCGACCGGATCATGCTTTCCTGATGCGCAACGACAGTGCGGGACTGCAAAGAGCTTTTGTTGTTCTTGCTCATGGTATATTTTCCTGTAATACCTGAAAAAATATTTATTTTTCCTGATTAGGCTCAGGGATGACGGCATTGACGCAGGCCAAGGCATTCAGAGTCCTTGGAAAACCGATGTAGGGAAGGCTCTGCGCCAGCGCGTCAATCAGGTTTTCCTTGGAATTCCCTACCGCCGCATTTCCCTGCACGTGGGAACGAACCTGACTGTCGCAGCCTCCGAGGGCGGAAATGATGGAAAACGTCAGAAGTTCTCTGGTCTTCAAATCCAGTCCTTTCCTGGTGTAGACATCGCCGAAACAAAATGCAGAAAGATAGTTCTGAACAAGAGGCAGTTGGTTGGCCGGAGCCGTCTGGTGCATCGTGTCTATGGCATCGCCAAAGATGGATTTCTGGACTTTCAGCCCGTCAGCATACCGGGAAGCCTCTGTTACCGCACTCTGACTTTCCACAGGAAGAGGAATATTCTTTGCTCTGAACGTCTCATTTACCAGTTTCAGAGCGGCTTCCGTTTTAGGGAAGCCGATGTACGGGGCGCACTGATACATGGCCTCCTTAATCTCCACAGGCGTTGTTCCGACGCGCAGGGCCGCATCCACGTGCGTCTTCAAATTCTCCAGAGTCTGCCCGGAAGTCAGCACTACCAGAGTGATGAGCGCACGCTGCCTGTCGTTCAGTGTGCCGTGGTCTACGATTTCACCATAGATGAGCCTGTCCCGCATGGCGGCAAAGTCAGGATCGGTGGAAGAAAATGAGGATTCCGTGTTCCCCAGGAATTTTTGCATGTTCCTTTCCGCCGCTATAGACCTGTCCGCGGGGGGATTCTCTCCGACCTGCGGCGCTGCAAGGGCTATTGTCGAAGCCAGCAGCACGCCACATACCGTAGACAGAATTCCCAAATGCAGTTTGGCATTCTCTTGAATCTTTCGCATAATGACTCCTTTGATTTCACATAGTTCAGGCGGGAACTCGCGTATGTCAGAACTCCCGGCTCTCTTTATGAGAAGAATACTCTGGCAGATGAAAGTTGCCAGATATGATTGTTGCAAATTCTTGCCTGATTCTGTAGGAGCGGAACCGCTACAAAAAAAGAAACGCCTTTTCCGATCTACAACTTCATCACCGTCCTTCGCCTTTTGCCTTCATCCATACAAAAAGCCCGACAAGCGCATAACAATGCACATTGCCGGGCCACGCTGACGGAACCTGTGGTTCACAAGGAAAGCTACTGCGCTTTTACCGTGCCCAGCCGCTCGATATCCTTGTCCGTCCTGTTGCCGTGGAGGGTGATCTTGCCCAGTTCCCGTTCAAGAGAGTCAAATTCCTCATCCGTCAGCGAAACTTCGGCTGCGCCAAGGTTTTCAATCACCCGTTCTTCCCGGCGCATTCCCGGAATCGGGACGATGAAGTCCTTTTTGTGCAGCATCCACGCCAATGAAATCTGCGCCGGAGTCGCCTTTTTGGCTTGCGCGTAACGATGCAGCAAATCAAGCAGGGGCTGATTGGCTTCCACGTTTTCCCGTGCAAAGCGCGTGATGACACGCCGCACGTCGTCACCGGAATACGTGGTTTCCTTATTGTATTTTCCGCTCAAAAAACCGCTGGCAAGAGGAGAAAAGGGAACGAAACCGATCCCCAGTTCTTCGCAGGCAGGAATGACATCCTTTTCAAACATCCTTTCCATCATCGAATATTCGCTCTGGACGGCCGTGATGGGAGTGACACCATGCGCCCGCCGGATCTGCTCTTCCGAAGACTGGGACTGTCCCCATCCCCTGATCTTACCCTCGCGGATCAGTTCTCCCATCCACAAGGCCACCTCCTCCACATTGCTGCCTTCGGGAACCCTGTGCTGATAATACAGATCGACATAATCCGTTCCCAGCCGCCGGAGGGAGTCTTCGAGGGCTTTCCGGATGCCCTTTCGGCTCAGTTTTCCTTCTGGCAGATCCTGCCCGGCAAGCGCGATGGGAGAAAACTTCGTAGCCAGAACAATCCTGTCCCGGAAGGGCGCAACCGCCTTGCCGACCAGTTCTTCGTTGATATAAGGGCCGTAGCCCTCGGCCGTATCAAAGAAGGTGCAGCCCAGTTCATACGCCTTGCGTATCAGCCGGATGGATTCCTCTTCAGCAGGAACAGCACCGTAACCGTGACTGAACCCCATACACCCCATGCCAACGGCAGAAACTTCCATGCCGCTTTTTCCCAATATCCTTGTTTTCATATCCTGTCCTCATTGGTTTATATAATCCGTTTTGTCTATACGGCGATCCTTTCGCCGCAGGGCTCGGCACATAGGCCTGCTGACCGCCCGCCCGTTACAAGGATTTCAGCTCCGGAACAGTCATCGTCACGGATGATTTCATCAACGGAGGGAACCACTATGCGCCCCGAACGGGGATTCTTGATGCTGTCTACGGGGGTGGTGATAACGGCGTCCACATCCGACTTTTCAAAACAGAGATCGGAATCCACGACTTCACAGTCAATCAGCTTCAGCGCGTTGCAGTAGCAAAGCGGCTGGGAGCTGAGTATTCTGCAATGCTCAAGAGTGAGGTTGTCGGAATACCAGCCGAGAAATTCTCCGCGAAGCACGCTGTTTCTGACGGTAACATTATGCGCGTGCCAGAAGGCGTCCCTGCTGGTAATATCACAATACTCAAAAACGGCATCATGCAGGTATTGCAGCGAGTATTTTCCTCTGAAGCGCACATCGCTGAAGACCAGCCTTCCGGCGTGCAACATGAAGTAGTCGCTTTCCACCGTACAGCCTTCCATCGTGAATTCATGGGAAAACCAGCCGAATTCATCCGATTTGATGTCGCAGTTGCGGACAGTCACATCCCGGCACTCGCGAAATGCCTTGATGCCGTGCAGCTCGCTGCCCGTGACGGCAACGTGATCCGAATACCAGAGAGCCGCGCGGCATCCTTCGGACATGCGGCACTCCCGAATATCCAGCCGGTGCACATGCCAGAACGGATAACGCAGATCGAAAGAGCAATGTTCGGCAACAATATCCGAAGCTTCCTTGACAGCGCTTTCCCCATCGCCCGGGCCGGCAAAGGTGCAGTCCAGCAGACGCATATTGCTGACGCCGTACAGGGCGCGCTCCTCGTCATAGGTTTGATTTGCTATGGTTTTCATCAGTTTAATCCGTTTTTTCATGCAGGCATTACGGCCTGATGACGGTTTTCAGAACGGATTCAGCAGGGGAAATCTGCTTTTCGAAAGCGTACTGAAGCCGCTCCAGGGGCAGAATGTCGGTCACATACTTTTCAACGTCGATGAAACCTTTGGCAATGAGGTCAATGGTTTCTTCAAATTCCTTGCGGGTGCAGGATACGCTGCCGGTCAGGCGGACCTCATGCAGAACGGCGCGATTCAGCTCAAAGGGAACTGTAGGCGTCATCGAATTGCCGATCATGACGATTTCGCCGCCGGGCTTCACGCCGTCCAAACAGGCGGCAAGCGATTCTCCCGCGCCGACAGCTTCAAAAACGACATCGAAGCCTCCATCGGAAGCCGCCTGCATCTTCGCGGCACGATCGGGATCATTCCCGTCAAAATAAAGGTCAAAATCGCCTATTTCCCGTGCCTTTCCCGTTTGCCGTTCGTCAATTTTGGACATGGCCAGACAGGAAGCCCCCGCTTTCCTGGCCAACCCGCCGATAAGCTGCGCGATAATACCGCTGCCGACCACTAGCACTTTATCATGCAACTTCAGGCTGGACTGTCTGACCGCATGATACGCAACCATCAGGGGATCAATCAGCCCGGCGGCGACGTCCGACACCGTATCCGGCAGCCTGTAGGCGTTCCCCGCCTTGCCGACAAAATACTCCGCATAGCCGCCGTTGCAGACGAAACCAATATAATTGGTACCGTGTACTTCCCGGCAAAGATGCTCCTTGCCCGCCCGGCACATGTCACATGCACCGCAGTATAGATTGGCCCAGAAGGTCACGCGATCGCCAATGCGGAAATCGCTGTCGCCGGGGTCGACAACCTCACCGCAAAATTCATGCCCCATATGAAAATCGGCGATAGGTTCCGGGTTCCAGCCCTTTCCGGCTTTCCACATGTGGATGTCACTGCCGCATACGCCGCAGGCGGAAACACGTATCTTCAACATGCCAGGAGCCATTTCCGGAACGGGTACCTGCCTGATTTCAATCCGCTGCGGCCCGGTCAGAACACCGGCCTTCATCATTTCCTGTTTCATATCGATTCTCCTTTTTCAGAATAGGAAGAAATAAGTCTTTGAGTCTTGTTACAGCGCAGGACGTTGAAAAAGGCTCTATGCCATGAACTTTGGCGGACATCTGTCCTGTTTTGTCCAGATGTCCGCTTAAGGACAAAATGTACCGCTAACTTCTCTGAACTTGCCTTTGCTGTTCAGCGGGGTAACGGTCGCCCACGATTTCAACCTTGGAAAGCGCCTCTTCAAGCTCCTTCCATTCTTCCGGGCTTACGGCCAAATTGGTCGCCCTGATGTTTTCTTCCAGATGGGACAGTTTAGTTGTGCCGGGGATGGGAACAATCCAATCCTTCTGTAACAACCAGCCCAGGGCGGCCTGCGCTCCGGTGATCCCTCTGGGACGGCCGAAACGGTTGAGGATTTCTACAAACATCAGATTTTTTCCCAAGGATTCAGGCTTGAATCTGGGCAGGGTGTTGCGATTGTCATTGCCGGAATCAAACCGGGTATAGGCTGTCATATCCCCGCCAAGGAAGCCCCGGTTGAGCGGACTGTAGGGAACAAAGCCGATGCCCAGTTCCTCAAGCACTGGGAAAATATTCTTTTCCGGCTCACGCCACATCAGGTGGTACTCGCTCTGGACGGCGGTCACAGGTTGTTCGGCGTGGGCGCGCCGAATGGTTTCCGGCCCCACTTCACACAGGCCAAAGCGTTTGACCTTGCCTTCCCGAATGAGATCCTTGACCGTTCCGGCCACATCCTCGATGGGCACCGCGGGATCAAAACGATGCTGATAGAAAAGTTCGATGACATCGACCCGCAATCTTTTCAGGGATTCTTCCGCGACCCGGCGGATATTTTCCGGACGGCTGTCCAGCTTGCCCGTCTGATAAACCCCGTTGACGATGCGGTGACCAAACTTGGTGGTGATGGCGACCTTGCCTTTGTACGGCGCCAGAGCTTCACCCGCGAGTTCCTCGTTGGTCAGCGGCCCATACACCTGAGCTGTGTCAAACAGGGTGACGCCATGCTCGACGGCCTGCCGTATCACTTCAATCACGGTTTTCCTGTCAGGCGAAACCCCGCGATTATAATTGGCCCCCATGACGCCGAACCCCAGGGCGGACACTTCCATGCTGAACTTTCCGCTCCCAAGGGTACGCTTTTTCGTTAACAGCGGCAGATCCAGGGCGCTTTTCTTCCCCGATGCGCGGCCGGATGCACTGGAACTCCCGAAACCGCTTTCCGCAGCCATGCCCACGCCCGCAATCCCTCCCACCAAAATGGGGGCGGCAACCAGTGCCGCGGCGGCCTTCAAAACTTCACGACGACCTGTTTCCATGACAGCATTTTTTGTTGCATTACTCATGATAGAATTCTCTGTTATCTATATGTTTTCATTTTGACGCATCCAATCCCACAAGCATGGCCGGATTTGTGCGCACCATCAGGTCAATGTTTTTCCGGGACATGCCCCTTTTGAGCAAGGCGTTGATGCACATGCGCATTCCGTCCAGAGGATGTGGCATATTAACCTGCCCAAGATCGGTAGTGATGAAACTGCGCTCGGGAATTAGTGCCGCGTAGGCGGCAAATTCATCATCACTCATTCGTTCATTCATGGGTACGCCGGTTCCCGGCCCCCACAGGTTCGTGATGTAGCTGTATTCTATAAAACCGCCGAGTTCCGCCACGCGCATAATCTGGGCCTGGGTCATCTTCCAGATATGGGAATTGGCGTGGGTCACCACGAACTTTCCTACCCCTACCTCTTTTGCCTGTTTTGCGAGTACCAAGCTTTCTTCGGGCGAACAGTGCCCGGTTGCGAAAATAATGTTGGCCTCGGCACAGAGTTCCATAACCCTGGTCACTTCCGGTAAAACTTTCCCGGTATCACTCAGGACAGGAATGCCCTTTCCAGGTAACTTGTCGTGAGCGTGCTGATATGCCGCCGCCTGCGTGGGCATCCAAATGCACTTGCAGAAGTTCCCCGTTGTCTTTACAGCCATCTCGGCTGCGTACACATTGACGCTGTCACCATGTGTCCTGTTCATACACAAACTGCCGAAGCAGGCGAAACCTGGAAGGGCCTGCCGTATAAGGTACACCCTGTCATGGCAGCTCCACTCGTTGGATTTGAACATCACCGAGCGGTATCCCGCTTTCTGAGCCTCGCGGGCGAAGGACAGCTCGTCAATAGCTCTGGCCTTTACATCCGGCGCGGCATGAACATGGATGTCGCTAACCCCTTTCAATATTTCATCCCGCACAGCGGAGTCCTCTGGAAGAGCGGCATGCGCGGACGGCCCGCCCGTCGCTCCAAACATGAGCGTTGCGCCTCCGACAATTCCGGCAGCCTTGATAAAACCTCTGCGTGTCCATACGGATGTCGGATTCATACATTCCTCGATGTGATGCCACCTTCTCCCTTCTCAGGTTGAAGGCGGACCTGTTATGGCTATTTCCCGTTGTACTGCTCGTCAGTCACCTTTTCCATCCACTCGACAACCTTGCCGGGTTCTTTTTCCTCACAAATGGAAATATGCGACATGGAGCTGTTGGGCGCAGCCCCGTGCCAGTGCTTGACGCCCACAGGACAAATAACAACGTCACCCGGCCGGACTTCCTGAACAGGTTTGCCCCATTCCTGCGTCCGGCCCTCGCCGGAAGTGATGATCAACACCTGTCCTACAGGATGAATATGCCAGTTGGAACGAGCACCGGGCTCAAACGTCACACTACCGCCGCTGGAACGCATGTCATTGTTGGCCGGGTACAACGGGTCAATACGCACGTTGCCAGTAAAAAACTGGGCGGCCCCCTTGATGGCGGCCTGCTCACCGTTACGGATAATCGTCTGTACCTTGCCTGTTTCCGCGGCAAATGCCTGTCCGGCAGAAAGACCGGTCGTGACAGTCAAAGCCAAGGCCATACACATCATAGCGTTTTTCATACTATCGTCTCCTGTTGGTTCAAAGTGTATGGCAGCATAATAGGCATCTGGCCCTCCTTGAACCAGCTACGATCCTCGCATCTTTTTGCCTATTCCTATAGCCTCCCGTTTCGACAGAACCTGTTTCCGATTCGCCCAAATAAGAAAAAAACAGCACTGTCCCCCTCGGGATTGCTGATCTGTGCTGCCAATTTTTCAATGTCGCTCTTGCGCCAGGCAGTGGTCCTTGGACTTGGGTGGACCGGCTTGGGATAACGCCCACTCCGGCATCCATTCCACCAGGTGCTCTTGCTGACGGGGATAATCTTCAGAACCTGTGGCAGACGAAGCAACGTGGCGTCACTCTCATTCATGATGGTTTACTCCTTGTTATGACATACAGGGATGCATGCGTTGGAAATACTTTGTCCCCATACTTTGCAGGACAATGCAGGACGTGCAGGACAAACATACAACGCCAAGGCTTTTCTTCCGCCTGCAGCTTGATTTCCTGCAGGACATGCAGGACGGTAAAGAAATACAATCATGGCTCTTCATGACCACCATGCCTTATGAGAATGGTGTAACAACGTTTGCGGCCATATCCTGGGAGTGCGATTGGAGGGCGACGCTTGGCATTGCGGCTGTCTCCTGGCAGGAGAAGACCTTTGTCTTCCAATACGCTTATAACACGAGCTGTATCGTATCCCTTGCAAATTTCTGCCTTAAAACTTTCAGGTAAAATATAGAATTCCGTACCGTCTGGTACGGTACGGCGAAAACCCACACGGTTAAGGCACACGGCATCAGGTCTGTCCACATCCTGAAATCGGCTCTGACCGTGCTGTTCAATAAAAAGCTGAACCTGCGTCAAGATACCGATATCCTCTGCTGCACCTATCCCTCCACGCATTTCCAGCCATGCAGTAAAACACATGTGTGCAGCTTGCGTTGCTTCGCCCTTTTCCCATGGTAGGATGTTCCATACTGCTGCACTCTCCCCTGCTGCCGCACAGAGTAAAAATCGTTGCGCTGCACGTTTTACCTGTCCATCCGCCTCAGAAGGGCAGAAATCCCTGATGCCATGTTCAAGAGTACTGCGCAGTTCAGGTACGGCATCTTGCCGGTGTGGCTGTAAAGTCGCAATAAATGCTCTGGCTGGATATCCATAGTTTGTGGCAGCAGCCTGTTTCAAGGCATTGGCAAAAAGCTGTGGGCTGGCAAAGCCATGCAGATCCTCAAACATACCCAATCCTGCTCCTGCATCTGCAGGCACATCGATAAGTCGTACACTTTGCCCAGCACGAATACGGCCACCTTCTTCCCGAATTTTTTCATCCAGTCCTACTTCCCCTGTGGAAAGCACAAGACAGCGCCAAGATTTGGCTGCACGCATGCTGCCATCCTGATAAGCGCGTCCTTTACCCATGCCATTGGCAAGCAGATAGGCTGCCTCCTGTATGGTATGCCCAGGAGCTTGCCCCAACTCGTCAAGACATAGCAACGCATCGGAACATAATGTAGCCATGCCCTCAAGACCGTTAGATGTGGCCCGCCAGTTGAGAACATAGCCACCAGAGGATACCCCCTTGCCCCAAACGGAGGCTGCTATCACAAGGGCAGTGGTTTTGCCTGTCGAGCTTTGACCGGTATAATTGAAGCCACCTGATTCCATACCGCACAGTTCCAGCAAGGGGGCAGCAAAAGCCGCACTTACCGCCAATAGCAAACGTGAATTTCCCCGTGCCCACACAGCAACACTGTTACGCCATTGCTCCAAGGTGCCTGAGCATAAAAACGGATTGTGCGGAGAATACGCCTGTAACACGATGCGTTCTCTGTCCTGCATTGTCCTGCATGTACTGTTCATGCGGGACGGCTGCAAAGTCTTGTCGCTGTTGACTTGTCCTGCTTGTCCTGCATTGTCCTGCACATCGGGAGGATAGAAAACCGTATCGGGCAAAACAAAGGCGTCACGATGCCAACCTGTACGGGGTACACAGCGTGCTCTTTGATGCGTAACATATGAGGCAAGGAATTGTGCAAGCAAACGTCGCACCTTGAGATTGGAAGCACACTGCCATCCTTCAGAGACCAAGCGCCCCAGCCAGGCCGAGGCATCCTTACAGACTAGCAACTCTCTGGGCATGGCCCATATGTGTTCACGACCATCAGGATCGTGCCATGAAAGCAGCAAACCCCAAGCATTGCTTTGTTCATCTCTGGTAGCACCCAGAATATGCAAAGGGGGGCCTATCCATGTTTCCACGGGGTCTCCTTCGCTTTTCATTTCTACATGCCAGAGTCCCGGCAAAGGCCCTTTTTCACGCATCTGAAAGCCAGACGGAAATTTCTCCTTTATTATGGCTGGTGGCAGTTGCTCTATGCTCTTGGAAGAAGGGCAAGGCTGCACATTGGGAACAATAGGTTCCTGACATGCAGTGACCTGTACGGCTACTTCACCTAATCCCATGCAACTGGCCAAATCGTTGAAATCCAGAACAGCATGCCCCTCACGTCGAGGAATAGCCAGGAATGCATTGATAGCCAAAGCAGCTTCCGTAGCCTTGGCAAGCCCCACGCCTCCAGGAGAAGGAAAAGATTGTGAAGGGGCATCCATATCTGCAGCAAGGATGATTTCACGCTCTGGATACTGCTTGCGTATCAGCTTGGACACGGACAAAAGATTGCTCGTACTGAAGGCAACATACACACCGCACCCCGTAGCCAGATGGATGGATATAGCTGTTGCATACCCTTCAGCAATGATGAGGGGGGCACGTTCCTTATCCTCTTTGGCTGATATATAGCAGAAACAGCCGGCTATCTTGCCACCCGCTAAAAAACGCTTCTGGCCTGTAGCACTTATGAACTGTAACGATTGCAGCGTACCAGTGTCATCCCTTACGGGCACAAGAAGGCGACCATTTTTTGTCACCCGTAATCTCATTGGAGGAATGTGCTTTTGTGTGAGATAGGGATGGTCCGCTGGTGCTGATGTTGCTTTTTCCCAAATGCAGGAGGCACGATGTGCAGCCGAAACATATTGTTTTTCTCGTTCAGCCAGTGTTTCTGCCTTAGCGACATCAATACGATGACGCAAAGCGTTACGCTGTGCCACGGTCATGTCTTTGGGGGTAGTACATGTCCATGAGCCCATGTCTCCAGTCTGCCAGTTGCACCACCAGATGGTCGCCGGTTCGTCCAAAAATGCTTTGTATGAGCCGTCCTTCCCTTGCGGTTTTCGTTCTGTACCACAACGATGTAACTGCCCATCTGCGAGGATGTCTCCGTTAACTATAAGGCCTGCTGCCGTAAGCTGCTCAATAAAGGAAGCGATGATGTTATTCATGACACGTCTCCTACATCCGTTCTTCGAGGATGATTTTAAGAGCGTCTTCAATTTCTTCACGCTTCCAGAACGTAAAACGTTGGCCAATTCTTCTTGGTTTAGGCAATCTACCGTCCCGTGCCCAGCGCCAGATACTCGTGACAGAACAGTTGAACAAACGGGCCACATCTTCCACACGCAGGATAGCAGGTTCCCCCCATACTCGACTTTGTGTATCTGCCTTACTTTTGGACATAAAAAACCTCCGGTTAAATAGTTAACCAGAGGATACCAGTGGACCTACTACGTCATTCAATACGGCATTTATGGCTTTTTCACTACGTATTCACTACGGCATCACTACGACATTTCCTGTGCGAGCATATTCTTGGCCGCACGCTGGTAAAAATCGCTGCATTCTTTTGGACTATCAAAGTGACCCTTTTTGTTCATGCCCCTATCATGCAATAGTGCGCCAATGATGGCCAGAGATAGTCCGGCATCCTGTAGCTTTTGGGCGATCTGGCCTTTGCTCATGCCCTGCTGAGCCATATGACGGATCATGTCTGGCAGACCGCAAATCATGGACGACTTCTTCTCTTCAGGCGCGAAAAGTCGTTCTATATCTTCACGTAAGAACTGCATTTCATTAAACAGCCTGTCTGGGTCGGGTTGATAGCCGGTGAGTTTGCCCTTGTCGCACAAGGCCTGTAATTCCTGCTTTGTGCAGTAATTGTTTTCAATGAGTTCTTTTGCATTGATATAGCGAGGCTGCAGCATGGACTATCTCCCAATTTCTGTGGGCCAGAGCATTATTTCAAGCCAATCGTACCACGTAGTGAAATACCTGCGCAGGGGCTAAAGTGAGCACTTTTGATAAAAATATCTGTACGTTTTCAATAAGCTTTTTGTGATTGCCCACTACGGCATTCACTACGGCATTTCCTGATCCCCTAGCACACAGAAAAAAACTTGGGCACTGGTCAAAAGTATTAAAAGATTTGCACTTTTTTTGGTAATATCATATTAAAATATTTTTATTTCAAATAGTTATAAATATAATTTGCACGTAACTATTAAAAAATTTTTTTACAAAAAAAAGACGGGGTCATACCTATTACGTCCTCGCAAAAAAGGGCGAAGCCTGACCCCGCCGTTACTGCGGTATAAGGCTCGTGCCTTACACCGGTTGTGCGCTTTTTTAGCTATACCATGCCATGACCATATCCATTGCATCAAAACCATGGGCCTGCATGGTAGCCTTTGTGGTTTCAGTCCAACCGGTATCCTTGACGGTCAGTTGTGCATCAGGGGGGATAGTGCCAATGGCTGCATACTCAACTGGCTCACGCGTAGTTGTTTTTGTGGTATCTGGCATGATTGCTCCCTCTTCTATGACTGTGGCGTTATGCGAACATGGCTGTCCGCTCTAGTTCTAGGCGCGGTGGTTCCGTGCCATCGCGAAGACTGTCCAGATAGTCAGCCCACCATTGGAGAAGTACCCTACGTGCTTCAATGTGGCGGGATTTATCATAGGCTCGCGCCACGTCATCCCCCGACACATGGGCAAGACTTTTTTCTATCAGCATGGTAGGTGCGCCTGCCTCATGAGCCAGGGTTGAGAATACCTTACGCCAACCATGAAGACACATTTGGCCCTTAGGTATTCCGGCCAGATGCATGGCTTTGTTGACACTTTCTCCGGTGATATGTCCAAGCTTGCTGCCTGAAGGAAAAATATGTGGATTGCTGGTGCGGAAATTTTTTAGCTCTTGCAAAATGTTAAGAGCTTGCCGCGAGAGAGGGATATCATGAGCTTTATTGCCCTTCATATGTTTAGCGGGGCAATGCCAAACTGTATTGTCAAAGTCTATTTCATCCCACGTTGCCATAACAAGCTCTTGTGCCCGCTGAACGGTGAGGGGGTAGAGACATAGTGCCGCTTGCATATAGGTACTTGATTTATTTGCACTGACGTACGTGTGAATTCTCCTTAGCATGGTTGCCACGCCATCTTTGTCAGTGATGGCGGGAAGTCCTTTTTTGTCATCAAGAGGACGCTTCTGTAAAATACGAGTCAAATCTTCTGCTTTATTGAATTCCGCCCACTGGTTCAGTTTCGCATGGCGACAAATCTGGGTGATGATATTGGCAACACGTCGTGCCATTTCATATTTGCCATGCGTTTCTAGGTTGCGGACAATATCTCGAAAATTCTCAAAAGTAATATCAGAAAAAGGAATTTTGCCTATTGCCGGTAGGATATGAAGATTCATACGCCCAAGAATACTTGTACGCGTTCTTTCAGCATTGGCGGATTGCTGTGTTTGATACCAATCTCGTGCCACTACTTCAAAGGTTAGCTCGCTTTGTTGCTTTTTCAGGGCATCCTGGCGCTTGTCGAGCTGCTTTTGGGCGGCAGGATCTATTCCTTCTGAAAGAAGTTGACGGGCAGAAGCGTGTCGATCCCTTGCCAGTTTAAGGGGTACATGGGGATATGAGCCATATGTCAGCGTTTTTCGTTTGCCAGCAAATCTATAGTCATAGCGCCAGCTCTTGCCGCCAGTGGGAGAGACATAGAGGTACAGGCCAGAGCCATCAGCGAGTTTATAGGATTTTTCAAGTGGTTTAGCTGCCCTAATCTGCTTTTCAGACAAAAGATTTACGGCACGCATATGGCCTCCATTGACGGTATTAGATGCATGACGATAGAGGAGGTAATTCTTAATACCGTCGTTTATACCGTCGTTAGGAATGCCATATACCGAATGGTCATGGAAGTAAATGACACGACTAGAAATGCAGAAAACAAAGCCCCACAAGGACTTTTGTTCCTTGTGGGGCTTTGTGGATTTTCTTTATGGCGGAGAGGGTGGGATTTGAACCCACGTGCCCCATCACTGGGACAACTCGATTTCGAGTCGAGCGCGTTACGGCCGCTTCGCTACCTCTCCAGAGAATACTGCTTCATTCAAGAAATATGTCACTTTGGAGGAAAAAGCAATGCATGTTTGTGACAGGCAGCCACGAACACCCATGCCCTCTCCATTATTGCAGCGTTGCCTGCCGATGCTATCCGGCCCTTTCGCCTGTACGCAAACTGGCCTGATGCGCCTTCATCTTGTAGCCCAGCCAGACAAAGGCTATCCACAAAGGGGCCAACAACACCGAAAGGCCCTCTCCAATTTTAACCAGTACAACCAAAATACCAAATATAACGACAAGGCACAGATAATTGCTCCAGGGATACCAGAATGCCTTAAAGAATATATGCTCCCCGGCACGAAGCATTGCAGCACGAAATTTAAGGTGTGTCAGACTGATCATGGCCCAGTTGATAACAAGCGTGGTAACAACGAGCGCCATGAGCAATCCCAATGCCTTGCCTGGCATGAAATAATTGATGAACACGCAAACCAGCGTTGCCCCTGAAGAAATAAGCAACGCAAATACAGGCACTCCCCGGGCATTCACCGTGCCCAGCACACGCGGAGCATTGCCCTGGAAGGCCAGACCGTACAACATGCGGCTATTGCAGTACACGCAGCTATTATACACAGAAAGTGCTGCCGTGAGGACGACGAAATTCAGCACATGCGCAGCAGACGGTATGCCTATAAGGTCAAATATCTGTACAAACGGGCTCGCAACCATGGCTTCTGCCCAATGGCTTTTGTCTATCGAGGCTCCCAGCCGATTCCAGGGATATAACGTCAGCAGGACAAAAATTGCTCCGATGTAAAAAAAGAGGATACGGTAAATAAGCTGATTTACAGCTTTGGGTATGGTGATACGAGGATTATCTGTCTCTGCAGCGGCAATGCCCACCAGTTCTATACCGCCGAAAGAAAAAGTTACAACAGCCAGAGCCGTGATTACCCCTCCCCAGCCATTGGGCAAAAATCCGCCGTGTTTCCAAAGATTGGCGATGCTGGCCCCGTCCCCTCCATGTCCCATTAACAACAGGAAGATCCCCAGAATAATCATGGCAATAATGGCAGCGACCTTGATGAAGGCAAACCCAAATTCCATCTCTCCAAAAAAACGCACATGCGTCAGGTTAATCGCATTGATGAGCAAAAAGAAAAAAGCCGTCGTTTGCCATGCTTGCACTGAGGGGAACCAATATTGCACATATATGGCCACGGCAGAAAGCTCCGACATACCTACCAGCACGTAAAGAATCCAATAATTCCAGCCGGAAAGCAAGCCGGGGAAATCACCCCAGTATTTGTAGGCAAGATTGCTGAAGGAACCGGCAACAGGTTCCTGCGCCATCATTTCCCCCAGCTGGCGCATAATCAGAAAGACGATGAAACCGCCCAGGGCATAGCTCAAAAGCACTGCCGGGCCAGCCATCTGAATGGTGCCCGCCGAACCAAGAAACAGGCCGGTGCCAATGGCACCTCCAAGAGCAATGAGTTGTATATGGCGGTTCTTCAGACCGCGTTGAAGATTTCGTGTTGCATGCTTCATAACAGTCAAATAAGCAGAGACAGGTTTGTTGATGGCAGGATAGCAGACTATTCCTTTTTGTTGCCCTGGCCTGGTACATCCCTGGCGTCTACAATGCGTACGCCAAACTCTGCCACTCCTTCAGGCGGGGCATAAAACAAAACCATGAAGGGAACATCCCCTCCATGAGGAATATTGGTGTTGTTAGTCAAAATCTCAATCTTGTTGTTTAAAAAAGATTCCATTTCCTTTTCACTCAAAACCTGAAGCTGGAACAGGGAAAGCTGCACGCCGCAGAGTTGCTTCTTGACTACAATAGGTTGTTGTTTCTTGTCATAAATGGCAGCTTCAACAGCCATAAGTTCCTTGGGTTGCGGAAATTCATTGACTACCTTCCCCTCAATGACAAAAACCTTGCCCACCTTCTCATTATCGACATAATACTGCCGCACATTGCGCATGGTCAGCAATTCAACATTCTTGGCAATCTCCTGTGCGCTCTTGGGTTTCTCCCTGCTCTCTTCAGATGTATAGTACCACCAGCCTCCTGCCGCACCAGCAAGCAGAATAAGCAGTGCCATAGCCACTTTCAAAAAAGGCTTTTTGGGCTTCACAGGCAAATCAGGCAGTGATGCGGGCACCTTTTTTGCGGGCGTGAAGGAAAAAACATTCTTGCATACCGAACAACGCAACTTGACGCCCGGTTTTGCCAGTTGATCAGGTAAATTAAAACGGCTTGAGCAGTTGGGGCATTGTATTTCCATGCCGGTTACTCCCAAAAAACCAATCTTGGCATATCCATGTGAGGCTACTCTGGTGTAATCTCGTAAATGCCGGGCAGTGAACGATACCTTTCGTCGTAATCGAGCCCATAGCCGACAATAAAGCCCTTCTTCAACGTAAAGCCGACAAAATCCAGGGCTACGTCCATTTCCCTGCGCTCTCCCTTATCCACAAGGGTGGCAAGGCGCAGGCTGCGCACCCTGCGCGCAGCAAACTGCCCCAGCAAGAAACACATGCTGTGCCCACTGTCCACAATATCTTCAACAATCAGCACATGCTTGTCGCAAATGTCGATTTCCACATCTTTGTTGAAAATCACATGCTTGGAGGATGTTGACTCCCGGCCATAGCTGGAAAGACGCACAAAATCCAGCTCAAGATTCTTATTGTGCAGATTGCGGATCAAATCACTGAAAAAAATAGCTGCACCCTTAAGCACACACACAACTACAAGAGGTTCGTCGCCATAAACCCCATCAATTTCAGATGCGAGCTCACGAACGCGAGTGGCAATCTGCTCCTGTGTAAACACAGGCTTCAGATCTCTGATATCCATTACTTCAGAAGCGGGCATGCTGTACTCCTCGTGACATTGGCTTATTGGGCATTTTTATTCCGATGCGTGCGCCGGCACATCAGTTCTGCAATAATTCGTTGAGCATCGCACTTACAGTTTCAGCATCCAGCATGCCTTCTTCCGAGAAAACCCTTTTTCCATTTCTGTCATACAGGGCATTATGAGGTATGCTCATCACTCTGAAAGCTCTAACCAGGTCTTTCCCAGCCATATACACGGGAAAATTCATGTGCATTTTTTTTATAAAAGGCGGTACGACATCAGGCTGCTCATCCACGGAGAGACTGATCACGAGAACATCCTCACTCTTATATTTCCTGCTCAGATCCACAAGTTCGGGAATCTCCATGCGGCATGGCGGGCACCATGTTGCAAAAAAATTCAGCAGCACAACCTTGCCTCTGTTTTGCAGCAGCATGTTTGTAAGGCCCGCCATGTCCAGAGTTGGCACGGAGGAAGCCATAACAGGTACTGCACCGACCAGTAAGAACAAAAAGGAAAGGATATATTTTTTCATAGTCGCTTTTCTCGCCCCACATGAGGATGCTCACGTTCTTACGTGTGCTCCACGATTGTTTTTGCAACTTTCACTGCACCTACGGCATCGGCACTATATGCATCGGCGCCAATGGAATCGGCAAAAGCCTGCGTTACAGCCGCCCCCCCTACCATAACCTTGATGGGCAGTCCACGCTTACGAATAAGCTCTATGGTGTCTTCCATACGTACCATGGTGGTGGTCATAAGTGCCGAAAGACCAATAATACGCGCCTTATGCTCCAGAGCGCAAGCCACAATATCCTCGGCTGGCACATCCTTGCCCGCATCCACGACATCAAAACCGTGGTTGCCTAGCAGCAAGGAAACAATATTCTTGCCAATGTCATGTATATCACCCTCGACAGTTGCCATAACCACAACCGGGCGTTTTTCGGCTCCACGGCTGGCCTCCAGCCGAGGTTTCAAATATGTAAAGGCTTTCTGCATGGTTTCGGCAGCCCGAATGAGCTGCGGCAAAAAAAATTCACGGCGTTCATAACGCGCCCCCACTTCAGTAATGGCGGGAATCAGCACATCCTGTACCACTACGAAGGGATCAACTCCAGCATCCAGCTCAGCTTCCAGAAGAGAAAGAATGTTTTCCTTGTCACCGCTGATCACGGCCTCGGCCACGGTTGTGGCCCGGGCACTGTGCTGTGCGCGAACTGTCCCTCCTCCCTCAGCAGATTTCCATCCCGCATATGCGCCAATGAACGCTTGTGCCTGCGGGTCATGCCCCAACAACACCTTCAGAGCGTCCGAGGCCTCAAGCAAGCGCTGCGCAGAGGGGTTGGCAATGCACGAGGTAAGTCCCGCGCCCACTGCAAGGGAAAGAAAGGTCGCATTAAGCAGATCGCGGGCGGGCAAGCCAAAGGAAAGATTGGAAAGCCCAATGGTCGTGGGCAGGCCCTGCTCCATGCACCAGCGCAACATGGCAAGGCATTGCTGTGCACTGTCGGCATTGGAAGAAATCGAAAGCGCAAGGATATCCACCATCACAAGGCGACGTGAAATGCCCAGGGCATCTGCCTTTTCCAGCAGATGCTCCACAATGCGGATGCGCTCTCGCGCACTCCCCGGCAACTGCGCTCCTGAAATAGGTAGCAAAATAAAGGGAATGCCATAATCCCGACACAATGGGCCGAGCATTTCCATACGGCCAGTCTCACCGTTGATGGAATTAACGAGGCAGGAGCCGGGGCAATAGGGAAGAGCCTTGGCCAATGCCTGCGCATTGGGTGAATCAAGAGAAAGGGGCAGATCAAGACGTCCCACGAGCTGTTGCACCAGGTCAGGCAACAGTTGACACTCATCTACCAGTGGGGCGCCTACGTTAACGTCCAGTACGGCTGCTCCGGCATCTGCCTGGACACTGGCCATGTGTAATGCCGTAGTGAAGCGGCCCGCCTGAAATTCCTGTGTCAGCGTTTTTTTGCCCGTAGGGTTTATGCGTTCCCCAATGATGGCCAAGGGCTGCCCCGCGGCAATACGCACCAGGCGTGAACGGCTGGTCAGGCAAATACCCTGACGTACAACTGGCGAGGATACAATACATTCCATTCCCCGCACAGCCTGTGACAATGCGGCAAGATGCGCGGGTGTTGTGCCGCAACATCCACCCAGTACCATGGTTCCCAGGCTGGCAAACCGTGCGGTTTTTTGCGCGAATGCCTCCGGTTCCAAAGGGAACACCGTCACATCGCCGCGCAGTTCCGGCAAGCCCGCGTTGGGTTCGGCCATGACGGGACACGCGCAAACATGCAGCAATTCCTCCACCACGGGCAGCATTTGATCCGGCCCCAGGCTACAGTTGGTACCCACCACATCCACGCCCATGTTCTGCATGGTCTCAGCAAAGATTGCAGGGCTTGAGCCAGTGAGGCTCACACCCTGCTCATAAGTCATGGAGACCATGATGGGCAGATCGCACACCTGACGGGCGGCCACAACCGCTGCGCGAGCCTCTGCCAAATCGAATTGCGTCTCAATAAAGATAAGATCAACCCCACCCGCCACAAGGCCACGGATCTGCTGAGCGAAGGCATCAATAAGAGCACCTGGCTCCAACGTACCAAGCGGTTTAACAAAGAGGCCGCTAGGCCCCACATTACCTGCTGTGAAGACGACACGCCCGGCCTGGCACGCCACAGAACGCGCCACTTCTGCCATACGCTTGTTGAAGGCAAAGACATCCAGAGTTTGTGGCAACTTGAACTTGTTGCCACCGAATGTGCAAGAGGTAAGTATATCAACCCCAACATCCACATAGGACTTGTGAATGTTTCGCAAGGTGTCCGGATTTTCCATACAAAATTCTTCGGGACTGATACCTGCGGGCATACCTGATGCCTGCAGCATGGTGCCCATGGCCCCATCAAGCAAGAGCAGTCTGCCCTGGTGCAAAGCTTGCCGAAACGTCATTCTCATCTCGCTATTGTCTCGCCCTGAAGGCAGGTATAAAGACGCCTTTGCCTTATGCCAACATTGGAGGTATATTGTTTGCAACAGCGGGCGCAACCTGTGGAACGACTTGAACAGAATCCCGGCATGTCGCTGCCCGGTATGCGCTATGGCAGCATTGCAAGCTGCTGTCCTTTTACTACTGAAAAACGTTGAAAAGAACAAATCAAAACTATAGCGTATTTTTTTCTGAAGGACTCTATTTTATTTGAATACCATGAAAAAAATCTCTACCTCCAGTGTTGCGCCGCAAAATGATCTCTCTCACAATATGCATACGACTTCCGTTCCAGAGGTGGAAATCCTGGACGCTTCCGGCTCTGGCATAACCAAAGCAGAAATGTCAGATGAAGACACATCTGCTGCGGAATACAACGATATTCTTGATGAGCAGGACATTGATGCCCTGGCGGCAGCTGACACAGAAGATGATACCCCTCTTCCCGACATTCTCGCCCTTCCCGCAGGCAATCCCAACCAGGAGTTACCAGCCCGATCAGCATCACGACTTCCAGCTGTGGGAGGCGGACATGACAGTCTGCGCCTGTACCTGCGTGAAATCAGCCGTTTCCCCCTTCTGAAACCAGAAGAGGAGCATGCCCTTGCCGTTCGCGTTCGCGATCACAATGACACTGATGCCGCATTCCGGCTTGTATCTTCACACTTACGGCTCGTTGTCCGCATTGCCATGGACTTCCAGCGTCGCTGGATGCAAAATGTGCTCGACCTCGTACAGGAGGGAAATGTGGGACTAATGCGCGCTGTAAACAAATTTGACCCGGACAAGGGCATCAAATTCTCGTATTACGCTTCCTTCTGGATCAAAGCATACATTCTTAAATTTATCATGGACAACTGGCGTATGGTGAAAATAGGCACCACACAAGTACAGCGCAAGTTGTTCTATAATCTCAACCGCGAACGACAGAAGCTTATCATGCAGGGTTTCGATCCTGACACGGCCATGCTTTCAGAGCGTCTCGGGGTCAGCAAAGAACAGATAACTGAAATGGACCAGCGCATGGCTGCAACGGATCTTTCCCTTAACGCTCAGGTTGGGGAAGACAACGGCGGTGCAACCCATATGGATTTTCTTCCCGCCCTTGGGCCTGGAATTGAAGACAATCTTGCCAGTAATGAAATAGCCGACCTCGTGCGTTCCCGCCTGAAGACCATTTTGCCCAAACTCAACGAAAAAGAATTGTACATTCTGCACAACCGACTGCTCACGGATGAACCTGTCACCTTGCGCGAAATTGGCGAACGGTATACTATAACACGAGAAAGGGTTCGTCAGCTCGAAGCTAGGCTGTTGGAAAAAATTCGCCAACATCTTGCCTTGGACATCAAAGACTTTTCAGACACATGGATACATTCCTGACTATCAGGCGTCCCCACGCCATATTGTGTTGCGCCCTGGCCTTGGGAGCATTTTTCGCCTTCTCTCTACTGGGGTGCGGTGGCTGTGCGGGGAATTACCCTCAAGCAAAACAAACAGAAAAATCCATCCCATCAGACTCCTCTGCAGCAGACATCCAGGAAGTACACGGTGTGCCTCTGCGTCCCATGGAAGACACCCTGACGCCAGAAGCCATGAACACCTACGCCTATCTTGTCTTTACGCAAGCCCTCCACCAGGAAGATGAACAGGGGCTGGCCGCCAGCGTTCCTCTGATGGTCAAGGCGCGCATGCCCGCAACCATATGGCTGGAGGCAGGTGTTTGGCTTTTGGGTCGCAAATCTGCCTATGCCTCTGTGATACTGGAAGAAGCCCTTTCGCTTTGGCCAGAAGACATCTCTCTTAACTTGCTGTATGCCGAAATACTCATGGAAAAAGGCATGCCTGAACGTGGCATCAGCCGCATGCGCGACTATCTTAAAAAACATCCTGATTCCATTGACGCACGTCTTGAGTTGGCGCTCTTACTGGTAAAATGCAAACAATTTCCAGAAGCCGAAGCTCTGCTCAATGCAATCAAGGACAAGCAACGCACACCGCTTGTTGATTATTACCACGCCAGGGCACTCATCGGCATAAACAACTATGATGCCGCCCTGCCGTATCTGCAACGTGCCATCAAAGAAATGCCGGACTTCGTGGAAGCCCTGACAGAATTGGCTTTTATTTATGAACGCAAAGCCAATTTCAAGGCTGCACGCAATATCTACGAACACCTTCTCGAGCTTCATTTTTCACCACAAGACGTACTGCTGAAACTCATCAGCACATCGTTGCGCCTCAATCAGCCAGAACGAGCGCTCAAATATCTGCGTCAGGGGCCGGACACTCCAGCCTTTTCTCTGATGGTGGCCGGCATGTTCATAGAATTTCGTCATTTTCTCCAAGCGGAAATTCTGCTCAAACGTGTTATCGAAAGTTCTGCTCCTCCTGTCGATGCATATCTCATGCTTGCCGAATTAACCTATGATCAACGCCGTGACCTTAAGGCGGCATTTTCGTGGCTGGACAAAATTCCCCACCATGGCAAGTATGTCATACGCGGTGAATTGGAACGGGCACAATTGCTCGTCAAAGCCGGAAACGATTCCCAGGCACTTGAAGTGGTTCGTCGTGCCGGCGATGCCAACCCGGATGTGCCAGAGCTTGTTGAAGCCGAAATTCGCCTGCTGGCCAGGCTGCAACAAAAACCTGAAGCGCTTGAAGCTGCACGAAAAGCTGTAAACAAGTGGCAAAATAATGGAGATATGCTCTTTCTGCTGGGATCGCTGCAGGATGAAACAGGCGATAAAAAGGCAGCCTTCCGTACTATGGAACAGTTGCTTGACCTTCATCCTGATAACTATCAGGCACTGAACTATGTGGGTTATACTCTTGCTGAAGAAGAACGCGAGCTGGAGAGGGCTGTTACCCTGCTCATCAAGGCTGACACCCTGGCTCCCAATCAGGCTTATATTGTCGATTCCCTGGCCTGGGCCTATTTCAAATCCGGCAAGCTTGAAGACGCGCTCAGGGAGATACGTCGAGCAATCACACTTGATGCACAGTCCGACCCTTCCATTTGGGAGCACTATGGAGATATCGCGGCACGTATGCACCTGACTGATGAAGCCCGTCGTGCATACAATAAGGCACTTGAACACAAACCCGACAATGCGGAAGCATTGCGGCAACGGCTCTCACATCTATGAAGCACTGGATTTTCCTTCTTTGTATGGCACTGCTCTGCGCGTGTGCGCGGCAACCTTCTGTGCAGGCTCCCGAGGATCAGCAAGCCCAGCTGGATATGCGCTGGCAGCGCTACAATGCCATGAACAGCCCTGCAGCGCCCTATAGTCTGCACATGAGTCTGCGTTTCGGCACAGAAGGAGATACCCGACGCGTCACAGCGATTTTCTGGGGGAACAGCAGTCGGGAGCTCAGGCTCGATGTCATGGCAGGTGTAGGTGCCATAGTCGCAAAAATTCTCGAAGACGGGCAGCATTTTCTGGTATACAGCCCAGGAGAAAACAAGGCATACTTCCATCAGGGTGCAAACAAACCATTATTGCAGGTAGGGGTGCCCATACCGCTCAATCTCGAACATCTGGCGGATCTGCTCAATGGGCGGTATGCTAAAACCTTTGGCAAAGAGTATGAAAAAGCGTTCCTTGCCGACGATGGTTCAGCCTCTTACGACCTGTCCGGGCAGCCTGGGGGTCGTGTGATACTTGACGAACAGGGATTGCCTGTAGCCTGGCAGGAACATCCCGGCGGCAAGGGATGGCATATGGACATTCACTATACAGATGATGCTCCCCGTCTGCCTCGCCGTTTAAATCTTAGCCACAGTAACGGCAAACAGGCCGTGCTGCTCGTCAAGAAACGGGAAACTCCCAGCAAACCGTTCGCCAAAGAACAGCTGACATTGACCATACCCGAAACGGCTCCACTCCTGCCACTTGCCAAATTTAAACAGCAGTAGGGAATTTTCTTTGGAATTCCTGGGTATGATAAAGGGTTCTGCCGCTACAGATACTGCAGTACCGATTTGCGAAAACCATCCCGGGTTGGAGCAACACGCAACTGCATGAGGAGACGCAAATGGTTATCCATCTGGCTTCAGACCATGCTGGTTTTGCACTCAAGGAGCGTCTGGCGCGGTTTCTCGTTGGAAAGGACATCGCCATTCACGACGAGGGCACCTATACAACTGAAAGCTGTGATTATCCCTTCTTTGCTCATTCATTGTGTTCAGCCGTTGAGAAAGAACAGGGAATGGGCATTCTTATCTGCGGCACAGGGATTGGCGTTTCCATGGCTGCCAACCGCCATAAGGGCATTCGTGCGGCTTTGTGTACTACAGAGCTGCAAGCTCGTCTTGCACGACGACACAATAACGCCAACGTACTTTGTCTCGGTGCACGCATCATAGGCGAAGAGCTTGCCCTGGCCATTGTGGAAGCCTTTCTTGAGGCACAATTTGAGGGTGGCAGGCATCAACGCCGCATAGACATGATCAACCTTCCTCAATAGTCAGAATACAACGAGTTAGGGCAATACGGATACGCAAAGGATTTTCATGCACATCTTCAACACATTGTGTCGCAAAAAAGAGCTTTTTGTGCCCATAAGTCAGGGCAAGGTCAACATATACGTCTGTGGCATCACGGCTTATGATCTCTGCCACATTGGTCATGCGCGTTCTGCACTGGTATTTGACGTTCTTGTACGTCATTTACGCCATATGGGGCTTGATGTCTGCTTCGTCCGCAATTTTACCGACGTGGACGACAAGATTATTGCAAGAGCCAACAAAGAAAACCGAGACTGGAAGGAAATTGCCCAGACCTATATAGATGCCTTCCATGAAGATATGGATCGACTGGGTGTGCTCAGGGCAGACAAGGAACCCAGGGCAACAGAGTATATACCACAAATACAGGACCTTTGTAGCAAGCTTATAGCTGCCCGGCAGGCGTACGCTACACCTTCAGGGGATGTATACTTCCGCGTGCGGGCCTATGAGCCCTATGGCAAACTCTCTGGCCGCAGCCTGGACGACCTTCTTGCAGGCGCGCGTGTTACACCGGGCGAAGAAAAAGAAGACCCGCTCGATTTTGCTCTTTGGAAAGCCGCAAAACCCGGTGAGCCTTTTTGGGAAAGCCCCTGGGGTAAGGGACGTCCAGGCTGGCATATTGAATGTTCTGCCATGAGCCAGCCCTACCTGCCACTGGATATTCATGGCGGGGGTCAGGATCTTGTATTTCCTCACCATGAAAATGAGATCGCCCAGAGCGAGGCAGCCTTCCAATGCACACTTGCCCGTTACTGGATACATAATGGTTTTGTGCAGATCAATGCAGAAAAAATGTCAAAATCGCTTGGCAACTTCAAAACTATCCGCGATATTCTTGACAACTATCTTCCCGAAACACTCCGTTTTTTCCTGCTGAACAAACAGTACCGCAGCCCCGTGGATTTCACCTGGGAAGGTATGGACGAAACAGAAAAAGCCCAGCAACGCGCATATACTGCCTTACTGGAAGCCCGTAAGTCGCTTGCCCGCAGTCAGTGGAAAAAAACGCCCCTTCCCCCAGAATTATTGCAAGAATGGGAAGAATTGCCACGAGCTTTTGACGAGGCAATGGACGACGATATCAACACCGCTCAAGCCCTGGGGCATGTGTTCGCCCAGGTACGGCTTGTTAACCGCATACTGGAAGACAAAGCGCTGCGTGCGAGCCAGGGCTGTCAAGACGTGCTGACAACATTATTGAAACGGGCCGAGCAATGGCAGAACCGCCTTGGCCTCTTTGGTCAAGCTCCACAGGTCTTTCTCAATGACCTTCGCTCACAACAGGCAAAACGCCGTCACCTTGATGTGACTCATGTAGAAGACCTTTTGACGCAACGTGCCCAAGCACGCGCCGATAAGAATTTTGTTTTATCAGATTCCCTGCGCCAGGAACTTGCCGCACTCGGTGTAAGCGTGCGCGATACTCCCGAAGGTCAAACCTGGGATTTGGAATAGTGAGGCTACATGTTGTCACATGCCGGCATAGACCGTATTTGCGCCCTCCTGCTCCTGCCTCTCTTTCTCCTTGCGCAGTTTCTTGCGCCATGTACAGCCAAGGCATTCCTGTTCGGCGGTGTCAGCATCAAAGACGAAAAAGAGATGGGGCGCAAATTCGATCTTGCTCTGCGTTCCAACATGAACATTGTGGACGACCCTGAAGTACATCAGTATATTACCTATATTCTGCAACGCATCGTTAAAACCACGTCACCCCAACCCTTTGAATTCAAGGCATCTGTCGTCCTCCACAATGCGTTGAATGCCTTTGCAGTTCCCGGTGGTTTTGTATACGTATTCACGGGCCTTGTAATGCATCTGAACAAGGAAGAAGAACTAGCCGGGGTTCTCGCGCACGAACTAGCCCACGTCACCCAGCGTCATGTAGCATCTCGGCTCGAGCGTGCCCAATATCTCACCTTGGGCACACTCTTGCTGGCAATTGCAGGCGTAGCTGCAGGGGGTGCTGGCGGTGGCGTACTCGCTGCCGGAGCCATTGGGGCCGGCCAATCAGCCATGCTAAACTACAGTCGCATGGATGAAACCGAAGCTGACCAGATCGGTTTGCAGTATCTGGTGGCTGCCGGATACCCCCCCATGGGCATGGTTGACGGTTTCAAGGTATTACGCCAAAAAAGCTGGATGAGTGGCACAAGCATTCCCACCTATTTGTCTACACACCCTGCCATTGGTGACCGTATTAATGGCCTCACTGCGCGCATTCAAGGCATGTCTCAGGCAATACAAAAACGGACACAAGACAATACGCGTTTTATTCGAGTGCAAACCCTTCTTTGGGCGCGTTACGGTGACACGCAGGTTGCACTGCAACGCTTTGCCGGCAAGGGGGCTCTTTCTTCCATGGGACGAGGCATTGTGCTGGCCAGGTGTAATCGCGTGAACGAAGCTCACAAGGCCTTTGATACAGCTTTGGCCACGGCTCCTGGCGACCCTCTTGTACTTCGAGAAGCTGGTATTTTTCACTATCGCAAAGGTACAATGCATCGCGCTGAAGAACTGCTGCGTGCTGCCATACAACGTGACCCCAAGGACTACATGGCATTGTTTTTTTATGCACGCATGCTTGACGAAACCGGCAGGGGAAGACAGGCACCCCCCTATTACAGGGATGTATTGCGCCATGTACCCGAAGATGCCGAAGTGCATGAAGCTTTTGCCCGTTCTCTGGGAAACGCCGGAGACACACTCAACGCCTACATTCACATGACCTATAGCGCATTATATACTAACAATAAAAAACAAGCTGAACGCCATTTTAACCAGGCAAAAGCCCTTGCCGCACGCGCTGTGGACAAGCGTGCCTTTCAACGCCTGGAGGCTGCCTACAAGGAGCGCAAGGAAATATGGGAGAAGCACTAATTCCGTCCACTCACGCAACAACCATTTTAGCGGTACGTAAAAATGGCTGCGTCGCTCTGGCAGGTGACGGCCAGGTAACGCTGGGACAAAATATGATCATGAAGCACGGGGCACAAAAGGTACGGCGTCTCTATGAAGGCCGAGTGCTGGCGGGTTTTGCAGGAGCCACGGCCGATGCGTTCACGCTCTTCGAGCTTTTTGAGGCCAAGCTGAAAGAATTACGTGGCAATTTGCTACGTGCCGCCGTGGAAATGACCAAGGAATGGCGCAAAGACAAGTACCTGCGCAAATTAGAAGCCATGTTGTTACTGGCAGATAAGGAGCATATTCTGCTGCTCTCTGGCATGGGCGATGTCATAGAACCGGATGATGATGTGGCGGCCATAGGCAGCGGTGGCCCATACGCACTTGCTGCAGCACGGGCGCTTGCTCGGCATTGCGATATGGATGCCGCTACGATTGCCACTGAAGCCATGCATATTGCCGCTGAAATCTGTGTATACACAAACGACCACCTCTCGTTGGAAACCTTATAGCCTATGGATACGGTCACCGCCGGATGTAAGATAAACCTTGGTTTACGCATCACGGGAATACGGGATAATGGCTACCACGAAATCAACTCCCTGTTCTGGCCGCTCCCGGAACCTCATGACACGCTGGAACTGGACCTTGCATCAGCGCCTGGAATCTACGTTCAGTGCGAAGCATATGAAGTATGCCCCACACACAACACGCTTACCAAGGCGTATGAGGCTCTTGCTCAAAGAGTGCCTCATCTTCCCGGGGTAAACATTATCCTTCACAAAGGCATTCCTTCCGGTTCAGGGTTGGGTGGAGGCAGCAGTGATGCAGCAGCACTGCTGCAATGGCTCAATGCCCGTATCTCGCAACCTCTTGATGCACAGGAACTTGCCCGTATTGCCATGAAGGTAGGGGCGGATATTCCTTTTTTTCTCCAGCCATTCCCCTGCTGTGTACGAGGCATCGGCGAGATCATGGAGCCGGTGGTAAATACAGAGTTTTCGGGTATGCATCTCGTACTTGTCTGTCCATCTCAGCATTCTTCTACACCTCAGGCATATGCAGATTATGATGCAACCATCGCCTCAACAACAGTTGGGCAAAATTCCTTGACAAAGTCAGCATCCAAGGCTAATGGATTTTCTCCCGTCACTGCAGCACCAATACCTGATCTGCACAATGACCTCGAGGCTGTTGTCTTTTCACGGTATCCGCAACTGGCCGAACTCAAGGCAACATTGTTGCGATTTGGTGCCAAGGTTGCCATGAGCGGCAGCGGTTCTGCAATTTTTGCGCTGTTTATGCCCAAGGACGGAGTAAAGGCATGTAACGCATCAAGTATTCTGCGCAAAAAAAATTATCGTGTTTACACGCATGTATTATAAATACTGGGATGTAGCCAAGTGGTAAGGCAACGGGTTTTGGCTCCGTCATTCGAAGGTTCGAACCCTTCCATCCCAGCCATATTATTTCCATAGGGCAGTCTGGTAAGCATTCCTTGACGTATTTGGCAGTGAAACACACCACCTTCATCTTTCCGAAACAGGAAAGCAATAGTATTCGTTTTCCACACGCAAGGCAGGATGTTGCATGTACAGCGATTTAAAGATTGTCACGGGGTCTTCAAATCCTGAATTAGCCAAGGCAATCTGTAACCATCTCGGTTGCCAGCTCACGCCCACGCTGGCTACCACATTCAGTGATGGTGAATTGCGTATAGAAATCGGCGATAACGTGCGTGGTGATGACGTTTTCGTGGTACAGCCCACGTGTCCGCCTGCCGTCAATGATAATTTGGTGCAGCTATGCCTCATGCTGGATGCCCTTAAACGGGCCAGCGCCGCACGCATTACTGCCGTGATTCCCTATTATGGCTATGCAAGACAAGACAGAAAAGTTAGCCCGCGTGCACCAATCAGCGCCAAAATGGTAGCTGATTTTATCAGTATTGCTGGCGCGCAGCGGGTTGTTACCATTGATTTGCATGCCGGCCAAATTCAAGGCTATTTTGATTGCCCCGTGGACAATCTTTTTGCCGTGCCCGTTATGCTAGACGCGCTGCGTCAGCTGCATGAAGATAATATGGTCATTGTTTCCCCTGACGCGGGTGGGGTGGAACGCGCTCGTTCTTATGCAAAACGTATCAATGCCCCTCTTGCCATAGTGGATAAACGCCGCGACAAACCAAACCAAGCGCAGGCTATGCATGTTATCGGCGATGTAAAAGGGCGACTAGCCATTATCGTTGACGACATGATTGATACCGCAGGAACATTATGTGCAGGCGCAGAGGTATTGCTCAAAAATGGAGCCACAAAAATTGTCGCCTGTGCCAGCCATGCAGTACTTTCCGGCCCGGCTATTGACCGTATCAACGGAACAGAAGCGCTCTCACAGGTATTTGTGACAGACACCATTCCACTTGGTGATAAGCTTGAACGCTGTCCCAAGCTACAGGTTGTATCCGTTGCGGCCCTTCTGGGCAAGACCATACACAACATTCACACGGGTTCATCTGTCAGTGTATTGTTCGTCTAACATTTCGTTCCTCTGGGATGTTCTTTTGATAAACAGCCCGCAATACATGATTGTTTTCCGCGTATTGTAAGCGGCAGACACAAGTCAAGGAGCAGGTCATGAATATAGAAAAAACATTAAGCGTACAGAAGCGCGAAGGTTGCGGCAAAGGCCCCAGTGGTCGTCTTCGTGCTCAAAAACTTATCCCTGGAGTGTTCTATACAAGTGATGGGAACAATATTTCCGTACAGGCACCGGTTTTGCCATTAGAAAAAATGTATGAAGAAATGGGGCGTACCACTGTGTTCAATCTAGAAATTGAAGACAATGGCAAAAAAACCGTACACCCAGTGCTCATCTGGCAAGTGCAGTATCATCCCTACAAGAAGGTTTTTACACATATAGACTTCTACGGAGTGGACCTTAACAAACCCGTTACGGTAGAAGTACCTGTTGAATTTGTCGGCGTTTCACGTGGTGTCAAACAGGGTGGCGTGCTGGAGACGTATCGCGAATCAGTTCGCCTAACAAGCAAACCTCTAGACATGCCTAAAAAAATCACTGTTGATGTGACCGACCTGGGCATCAATGATACCATTGGTGTTGCCGACCTTAAATTGCCGGAAAATGTCAAGGCGGCTTACGACCAGAATTATGCCATTGTCAGTGTACTGACAAAGAGTGAAGATGCACCTGTGGAAGAAGAGGGAGCTGCTGGCGGCGAAGCCACGACTGCTGCGGAATAGAGTTCTCTTTACTCGGTCAGCTTCATTGACCGCCTTGCTATGCGGCCGGTTCCACGAGGAGCCGGCCATGCTATTTCTTTCATGCACAGATACCCTGTTATCACGCGCAAGCTCAGAGCCGGGAGACACTCTCTCTATCTGGAATTATGGCCCAATGACGGAGCGTCAGTCATTCTTTTCTACCCGGGTTCATTGTTATCTCCCTACCAGTATCGCCCCCTGCTTTCAGCCATACGCGCGGCAGGTCTTGCAGTAGCCGCTCTGCATTTGACAGGTCACGGAAGAAACAGCCATCTTAACTTATTTACATTTTCCGAACTGTTGGAAGATGGTCTTTACGCCGAACGCTGGCTGACTGATGCCGGATACGGCCCCATTGCCGTATGTGGTCATAGTCAGGGGGGCATACTTGCTTTAGCACATGCCGCCTCCTCCCAAACGATAGCGGCATCCTTTCCTATCAGTGGTGTTCTGCCGCAAACTCCCGAGGCCATTGAGCTAACACATTTTATGTCGCTCGCAGCGCACAGGAATGCCTTTATTCACGGAATTTCCATACTGGCTGGACTTTTTCCTTGGCTTCCAATACCCGTACAGGGGTATCTTTCCATACACAAAATTTTTGCCGGAGCAAAACACCCGCACACTAACCACCACCGGGCACGCATGACCTATCCCCTAATTTTTCTCAAAAGTCTGTTCTGTGCAGAAATTCAGCCACAGCTCCACTGTTCCCTCTGTTTTTTCAGTGCGTTGGACGACGCACTGTTCACGCCACAGATTACCCTAAAAACGTTTCACCGGCTCCAGGCGCCTTCTCGCCGCTTGGTCTGGTTGCCTTGTGGCGGGCATCTGGCGGTAATGTCCCCCGACCTGTGCCATTATACAGCCCGCACAATCTCCATGACCTGTGCAGGGCAAGGACTGCCCGTGAGATATACTAAAAATTCCACCACACTTGGAGACAGGCATCATGGAGTATAAAGGGATTATAGCCGGCCTCGGCAATCCTGGTTCAAAATATGAAGGCACACGACATAATTGTGGCTTTGCCTTTGTTACAGATCTCCTCGCTGTGGCCCGCAATACTGGCGACGTGGAACAACTGGCTGGTAGCAAATTTTCGTGCGAACTTTGGCGGGTTCGTCTGCCGCAGCTACACGGGTGCTGGCTTGTGACACGGCCACAAACCTTCATGAATCTGAGTGGCCTATCTATTCAGCCGCTTCTTGCCTGGTATAAACTAAGGCCAGACAACCTGCTCGTTGCGCATGACGAGCTGGATATTCCCCCTGGAGAACTCCGCTTTAAAATGGGTGGAGGCAATGCCGGACACAACGGGCTCAAGTCTATCACTGAGCAATTGGGCACACCCAATTTCTATCGTCTGCGCATTGGCATTGGCAGGCCGCAATACAAGGAAGACATCATTCATTGGGTGCTTGGCCATCCAGACACCATAACTGCCCAAAAAATCTCCGAAGCACGCAGCCAGGCTCTGGAGGTACTCTTTATTTTTGCAGACCAGGGACTGGAAAAGGCTGTGCATGCCGCGAAACACCTCGACAAAAATCAAACAACATAATCGTGCCAGCCACACACTTCTTCTCATTCAAAAAAGAGCCAAGATCCTGTTTCGTTTTCAACTGGACTCTTGTTTTTTTTTGGAATAGTATGTTTTGAAGCTCGGATTCCATCGTCTTACCTTTTTTACATTCTATCCGAGATATGACCTGCGTGAGCGGTGAGACGCATGTTTTGGTAACACAATGTTCACTCTCAACGATCTTGTAGTATATCCGGCCCAAGGCGTGGGCAAGATTGAACGCATTGACCACAAGACCGTGGGAAATGAAGACTGTGAGCTATACATTGTTCGTATTCGAGCCAACAATGTTACACTAATGGTGCCTGTTGGCAATGCGTCAGCAGTTGGCTTGCGTACCCTGACACAGCCAGAAAAGGCTGCGGCTATATTGGAATCTCTCCGTACCGACTGCAACAGGACTGTTTTTACGGGACAAAACTGGAATCGCCGCTACCGCGAATATTCAGAACGTTTGAAAAGTTCAGATTTAGCGGTAGTAGCTGAAGTGTTACGTGAGCTTATGCTCATTGGTCGCACCAAGGAACTTTCGTTTGGCGAACGACGCCTTCAGGACCAATCTATGGATCTTGTCGCTGGTGAACTGGCAGAAGTGCTGCATATGGATGAAAACAGCATACGGGAGGATCTGCTTGCTATTTATGCCCCAGAATCAACAGAAATGAGGGAATAAGGCTCTGCCCGCAGTTGCAATGGCTCAATAATGTGTATTTTTTACTTGCTATGTTTCGCAAGATAGACTAAACGCTTTTTGCACACCTTTTCTGACACCCAAATATCAATCTATACCTTGTTTGGCAGTTATTCTACTGCTGTTGTTATAACTATTGTTCTGGTGAAGTATTGGAATACTATGCGCAAGAAAAAAGCCACCCCACATCTGTTGTCAGACAGCGCGTTAAGTCTCACAGTCTTAAAGACGCGTAGCATGCAGGAGCTCATGGAGCTTGCAGAACAGTATGAGATTGAAAATGCCAGTTCCATGCGCAAGCAGGAACTCATTTTTGCATTGCTCTCTGCATGTGCCTCACAAAATGGTGCCATCTATGGCGACGGAGTGCTTGAAATATTGCCTGATGGCTTTGGTTTCTTGCGCTCGCCATTATGTAGCTACATGCCCGGCCCAGATGACATTTATGTTTCCCCTTCACAAATCCGCAGATTCTCTCTTCGCAAGGGAGATATTGTTGCGGGACAAATACGTCCGCCCAAGGAAGGGGAACGCTATTTTGCCTTGCTCAAGGTAACTGAAATCGGCTTTGAGCCGCCGGAACATGCCAAAAACCTTGTTCTCTTTGACAATCTGACCCCTATCTATCCTGACCAACAACTTGTCATGGAAAACGGAGAAAAGAATCTTTCCAATCGCGTTATTGATATTCTGGCTCCCATAGGCTGTGGACAACGCGGACTCATTGTGGCCCCTCCGCGTACTGGCAAAACCATTCTGTTGCAATCGCTAGCCAATGCCATCAATGCTAACAATCCCGATGTCTACCTCATTGTTCTGCTCATTGATGAACGTCCCGAAGAAGTCACAGATATGGAGCGTACTGTCAAAAAGGCTGAAGTTATCAGTTCTACATTTGATGAACCGCCGCAGCGCCATGTACAGGTTTGCGAAATGGTGCTTGAAAAAGCTAAAAGGCTCGTTGAACGAAAACGCGATGTGGTTATTCTGCTTGATTCTATCACACGACTAGGACGTGCATATAATGCTGTAACGCCTTCTTCGGGACGCGTCCTTTCCGGGGGGCTGGATGCTAACGCATTGCAACGCCCCAAACGCTTCTTCGGTGCTGCTCGAAACATAGAAGAGGGTGGCAGCCTCACAATAATTGCCACGGCCCTTATTGACACCGGTTCCCGTATGGATGAAGTGATTTTCGAAGAATTTAAGGGTACTGGTAATATGGAAATCTATCTCGACCGGCATCTTTCAGAAAAGCGTGTCTTCCCCGCTATTGACATCAACCGTACAGGTACGCGCAAGGAAGATTTGCTATTACCTGAAGATGTACTCAACCGCGTATGGATTTTGCGAAAAATACTGGCACCCATGAGCCCCATAGACAGCATGGAATTTTTATTAGATAAGATGCGAGGCACAAAATCCAATGTAGATTTCATGAATGCCATGGGGAAATGATCCTTCATACAAACTTCTTAAAACACGTCTTGACCTAGCTTGCCCTAGCGTTTATTTTTTAAATGTTTCTGGTACAAGCCAATCCACTATGGAGGGCCATTACATGTTTGGCGTTAGCGTTTCTGAATTACTTATTGTTCTTGTAGTTGTCCTTCTCGTCTTTGGGGCAAAAAAACTGCCAGAAATTGGCGGAGGGCTTGGCAGGGCCATACGTAATTTTCGTCGTGCTACGACTGAGCCAGATGAGATTGATATCACTGCCAAAGGACAAAAGCAGCCTTCCCCTTCAGATGAACCGAGTCACACCGCGTAATCCTCCTAATTTAGCTTCGCCGGTTACATACATACGCTTCGGCTCCCCAATGTACAGTGAACCAAAGGAGATGCTATGAAAACGGAACAGATTTCTGTCTTCCTGGAAAACCGGGCTGGACGTCTGGCTGATGTTACACACTCCTTGGCTGAAGCAGGCATCAATATTCGTGCATTGTCTCTGGCCGACACATCTGATTTTGGCATTTTGCGTATGATTGTGTGCGACCCGGATAAAGCCAAAGCGGTTCTCAAAGAAAAGGGCTTTACCATTGGTCGCACGAGCGTTGTAGCCGTAGAAGTGCCAGACAATCCAGGGGGATTAGATTCTGTTTTGCAGACGGTCTCTGCCAACGGCATTAATGTTGAGTACATGTATGCGCTTGTCCAGCGCGATGTTGACAGTGCCATTATGATTTTCCGTTTTGACAAGGCTGATAAGGCTGTAGAGGTACTACGAAACAAAAATTTCGTTATTATCCCTTCAGATCGTCTCTGTGCAATTTGACGCTAGATATACAAAGAACAAGCAGCATCTGGCAATTGCGGCTAACGCCAACAAAATTTGGAACTTGCCAACGCAAAATGATGTGTGGCTAGCATTGTCTGCGTATTGAAGGCACGAAATCAGTTCTGTGTTTTCCCCGTAAAAGGGAATTGTCCGTCTTGTGGAAATTTGTTCACATCCACAAGACTTTTTTCGACACTTTATTCACGAACATCCCTATAGAGTTCGCCAAGTTCAACCGATTGGCATATATTATGCTTTAACTCAAGAAGGTATGTATCACCAGCATTTTGACAACTTCGTATCTGTAAGGATACTCCCATGATCCGCAAGGCACACTCTCACTTTTTTTCAGCCGCGCAATCTTCTTCGATCTGGAGGCGACTTGTACCGCCATTGGCCTTTATAGCGGCATTAAGCCTCATGATCGTATGTTTTTACGATTCTGGATATACGTCCCTGCCTCCCACCGGGAAACGCTATGACATGGCAAAAACTGGAGCATTGAAGCTCAGGCAGGATGCTAAACGTGCCGCTCTGCGTGAATCATGGGAAAAACTTGCAGCCGAATTTCAAGCCATTTATGACGCTGATCCTTCTTGGCCAAATCGGCCGGCAGCTCTTTTCCGTGCCGCTGAAGCACTGGAAGAACTGGCGCATCGCTCTTTTGCCAAGGCCGACGTTCACAAGGCCATTGAATGCTACGAAAGCGTTGCACAGCGGCATGCAGACAGCCGTCTTGCTGACGATGCACTGTTTCGGGCAGCCAAACTGCGAGCAGCCTGGTTAAAGGATGACAAGACTGCACTTATTCTTCTGGAACGTATCGAAAGCCAGTACCCCAAGAGTGACATGCGCACTGCGGTGCAGGCATTAAAAAAAACATTACAGGCAGCAGCCAAAGGACGGACGGCTCCGGAAGCCCGTCAGCTAGCTAACACTGACGGCAAAGAGGCGATAGAAGAACAGACTCCCACACGTATTTCATCAAGCGCGAAAACACATCAGCAAGCATCAACTGTGCAGGCTAGAAAGCCTGTGCGTCAGGGAGCTTCTCTGGCTGAAAAGGCAGAATCCCTACCCCCACTTGCCTCTGATGATTTGCTTCCTCGATATCGTGAAGCAAAAAAACGTATGGAATCGCTCACATTGGATAAGGTTCGTGCTACACAGCGACAGCCTTGGGAAGACCTGACTACAGAATTTTTACGCATTTACCAGGCCAAAAAGAACTGGGCTGTCTCGCCAGGAGCACTCTTCCGGGCAGCAGTAAGCCTCGAAGGCCTTGCCAATAATTCGCACCTTAAGAGAGAATACCGTCAAGCACGAGACCTGTATTTACGCTTAGCACAAGAATTCCCCCAAAGTGCCTTGGCAGATGATGCCCTCATGCATGCGGCTGCTATAGATGCTGATAAACTCCAACAAACAGCCGAGGCTTTGGAATTACTTGATGCAGTAACAACTCTTTACTCAGGAGGGGATCAAATTGCTGCAGCCCGTAACATGCGATCACGACTAAACAGCACCCCCCTTATCACAGCTCCTCCAACAGCCCGAGCCCCTGCAGCGACACTGCCACCACAAAATGCCTCCCCCCTTGCAGCAAAAAAATCATCTTCCCGTCCGACTAGCATTCATTCTGCCAATCCACGTCTCGTCACTGATATGGCACGTCAGCTTGGTTTGAGCGTTCGCACAGTTTTCATAGATGCAGGGCATGGAGGCCGCGATCCTGGCACGCACCACAATACTGTGCTGGAACGCGAAATAACACTTGATGTGGCTTTGACACTTGGTCGCCTGCTCCAGACTAATGGTTTAGAGGTAATCTACAGCCGGACAAAAAATAGCACTGTCCCACTGCGCCAACGTACCGCCATGTCAAACGCTGCAGGCACAGATCTCTTTGTCTCCATACATGTCAATGCCAACCCTAATGCCGGGGCACAGGGTTTTGAAACATACTATCTGGACATGGCCAAGACTCCAGAGGCTGCACGCCTTGCAGCAGTGGAAAACGCCGACAGTGGGCAACGCCTTCGAGATATGCGAAAGATGCTCGCCGACGTTATGCTTAACGCACGTGCAGGCGAGTCCCATCATCTTGCTAATGATATTCAGCGTCGCACCATCTCCCGGCTCAAGAAGCGCAAGTACACGGTACGCGATAACGGAGTCAAATCCGCACCTTTTCTTGTGCTTGTAGGTACACAAATGCCAGCGGTACTCGTAGAGCTGGGCTATTGCACGAACAAAGATGAAGCACAAAACCTTCGGCTGCCACAATACCGTATGGCACTTGCCGAAGGACTGGCCGAGGGTATTCTCGCCTACAGGGACAGGCTGCTCAAACGTCGCACAGTTCAGAATTCCTTGACGCAAGACAGCGCCGATGCTATGTGATGCAAAGTTTTTATGTGTCAAGGCTGGGAAAGGGATGATGATCTCTAAACAGGACGGCGTGGCTTTTTCCCGTTACATTTTTTCTTGCACTTCGGCATTACCACCGTTGCAAGAAAACGTAATACTTCAGCATTGGGGAAGGAGAATTTTCATGCGTAAGGTTTTGATGATGGCTGTCACAGTTGGACTTTTGCTTGGGGGGCAAGTCTACGCTGCTGATAGCGCTGCCACATCTGCGGTAAAAATTGGCGTAGTTGACATGCAGACAGTAGCCACGCAAAGCGAACCTGCTAAAGCCGCCAAAGCCCAGATGGAAAGCAAGTTCGGGAAGGAACGGGCCAATCTGGAAAAACAAGGGGAAGCCCTAAAAAAGAAGGCTGAAGCCCTAAAAAATCCCAAGATTGGTGAGGACAAGAAGCTTGATTTTATTCGTTCTAAGCAAGCGTTGGATCAAAAAACCCGTACGTTCTTGCGTAAGGTTGAGCAGGAAGAAGTTAAACTACGCCAGGACATGGTGACTCTGGTTTTCAACGCCACCTACGAAGTTGCCCGGGCAAAAGGTTTTAATTTTGTAGTTGATGTCACGGCTGGCGGCGTTCTTTATGCTGATCAATCTATGGATCTTACAAAGGAAGTTCTTGCTGAAGTGAACAAGCTGTATAAGGAAAAAGGGAAAGATACAGAAAAAAAATAAGCGTCAGCGTTTTTGGTCTTCCGGGCTTCTCTGCCGCCATAAGGCTTGAGAAGCCTTTTTTCATATCATCTTAATAACAAAGGAAATACTACAAATGCAAGATTCCTTACAGCATGTAATGGATATCCAACGCATCATGACCCTACTGCCCCATCGGTATCCTTTTCTTCTTGTAGACAGGGTCATTGAATGTGTACCCGGTTCGCACATTAAAGCATATAAAAATATTACGTTCAACGAACCCTTTTTCCAAGGTCATTTCCCTGGAGTGCCCATCATGCCAGGTGTGCTTATTCTTGAAGCGCTAGCACAAACAGGCGGGTTGCTAGCGGCATCAGGCATGGAAGCCCTTGATGACAAGCTCTTTTTGTTTACTGGGCTTGATGGTGTCAAATTCCGTCGTCAGGTTGTGCCTGGAGATCGCCTGGACCTTGAATGCCACAATCTGCGTATGAAACTCAATCTATGCAAAATGGAAGCAAAAGCTTTTGTAGATGGCAAACTGGCTACTGAAGCGCAAATCACTGCAGCTATTGGCAATCGTCCACGATAAATTTTTCATGCAAGAGAAAGGGGTGCATCCGCATCATATACATACTTGGAGGGATGACAAAAGAGTGGACATGGGTTCCATGTCTAGAACCGGCCCCCGCGTCAAGGTTTTTTTGCTTCGAATCGGATGCAATCCATGTCTCCGGCAT
>CAJOMG010000009.1 GCA_905235595.1 uncultured Desulfovibrio sp.
TCAGTAAGTTGGAGCATAAAGTATGTATTGGTTAAGGGTGAAGGGTTTGTGTATTACGACGCGAAACCATGAAACAAAGCAGCAAGACAAGCAAAAAAACTGTTGCAAGTAAGGGAAGCCAGGGGGCGCACCTGTGGTACAGACTGGACTCGTTTTCCAGCAGGGCGCGCCCCCAGAGTGTTTGTGTGGTAAATTGCGCCCCCTGCAAGACCAAACGCCCTCGCGTATCCACTATGGCAGAGATGCCGGTATTGGTTCCTCGCAGAATCCATCGGTTCTGTTCAATAGCACGCAAGATTGTTAAATACAGATGCTGTCGAGCCGCAGGTGTATTGCCAAACCACCCGTCATTGCTGATATCCGCAAGGATAGTGGCCCCGTCCTCCACGCGCTGCTGTGCAAGCCACGGGAATATGCCTTCATAACAAATGAGAACGCCCAGAGCAAGGTTACCTTGTCGCAAAGGAGCGCTGGATTGCCCCTCGCTGTATACCCCTACACCTTGCAAGAGTGCCTCAAGGAATTGCCAGTCAAGCCACTCGGGCAAATATTCACCAAAAGGGACAAGATGTTCCTTGTCATAGTGGCCTATTGTCGTGCCATCTTTTCCAAGCAAAAAGGCACGATTGTATATTTTTGACTCCGTATGCGTGAAATTATCTTCCCTTCCAGGGGCACCAAGCAATAACAGGGCATCACTGCGAGCGACCAATGCCCTGATGCGTGGCGTAAGCAAGCGATTTTCCTCGAAAAAAAAGGGCATTGCCGTTTCTGGCCAAAGAATAAGCGGCTTTTTGTGGGGATGCGTGGCTAACGCCTGCTCGGTGAGAGTCAGATAAAGATCAACAGTTTGGCGCTGAAATGACGGCACCCACTTCTGATTTTGATCAATATTGCCCTCAACAAAGAGTACTTCCAGTGCATCCGGATTATCAGCATTGATGGAGATTGGCAGGGCAGAAAGCTGCCGCCATCCATAGCTGAGGAGTCCAATCACCAGGATGCCCCCGGCTGCCAGCAGCATAATATCACGCTGTCTGCCAAGAAAACCGAAGGCACAAAGAAGTATTGCAGTCGTCCAAACCCCGGCAAGGGCATAACCGCCCAACACATTGGCAAACTGCACCATCACAGGCCATGCGGCCAGTGCCCCTGAGACTGAAAGCCATGGAAAACCAAGAATGCGTGCCCCACATTCCTCAAGAAGGAACCAAGCAATTCCCAATAGAATAGCCTGCCCCCATGCGGGCAGATTACGCCATTGATATGCTGCAGCTGCAAAGATACCACCGGCAAAGGTAACACAGGCAGTAATGACTACGGCGCAGCCCAGGGCTGGCAACCAGGGCAGACCACCCACATTGTGTACAGGCAAGGTCAGCCAGTACAGTGTTGCCAGGCCACCGGCCATTGAGCAAAGCCAGCCCATGCGCAATGCGGACAGACAGGATAGAGATGCACGCCCTAAACAGGCCAGCCCAAGAGGCCAAAAGAGTATCAGCGGTGGCAGATGCATCACATCATTGGCAAAGCCCAGCCACATGCCTGTAAAGACACCAAGGCCCCCAAGAACACGATGGAGCGTGACAGGCCCCCAAGTAACACTCGGGAGGATTTTCATGCTCCCGCTGCAGCCTCTTCAGGCAGCAACGTCTCGTGATCTGCTGGTTCCATGCGTAATTTCTGAATGAGCTTGCGATCGGCTTCCAGTACAGTAAATATCCAGCCCTGCAGGGTAAATTGTTCATCCTTTTCAGGCACATGCCCTGCCTCCATACTGAGGTATCCGCCAATGGTATCCACTTCATCAGAATTCAGGTTGATACCCAATTCTTTCAGATCTTCCAGCATGGCGCGTCCGGTAAGTTCATAGACGCCTTCACCCACAGAACGGATATCCTCTTCACGAGGGGCATCGTGCTCGTCTTCAATATCCCCCACAATTTCCTCAAGCACATCCTCAATAGTGATAAGGCCCGAAGTTCCACCGTATTCGTCCAGTGCTATGGCGATATGCTGCTTGCTGGCACGAAATTCCTGCAAAAGAGTGCGTATAGACTTGGTTTCAGGAACAAAGAAAGGCTCACGCATGACTGAAGCAACGGAAGGGGCATCTCCCTCATGATCCAGTAAGCTACTGAGCACATCTTTAGCGTGAAGGATGCCTACAATGTTATCGCGTGTTTCCTTAAAGACGGGGATGCGCGAATGTCCTGAACGAACTATGACGCGAGCGACTTCTTTCAAGGGGATGTCATCGGAAACGCAGTCGATGTCAGTGCGGGGGGTCATGGTATCCTGCACCTGCAGTCCGTCAAAACGAAGGATACCAAGCAGCATAGATTCCTCATCGGGCTCTACTTCCCCATCTTCTCTCGCTTCTACAATGGCTTTTTCAAGCGATTCCTGATTGTCGTGCCCAAACAGTCTGCATAAGCGCGACCAGATGGTACTGTGCCCTTCTGTGCCGTCGTCCAAAACAACCTCCATTGTTGACAAGGAAAACCATCAGTGTGTTCAGAGGAGCTTGCGCTGTTCTCTGTCCACCTGCATAACCCATTGGGTAATAGGTGAAACGCCGCTATCTTGTTTACTGTGAAACCAGTTAATCTCAGATTTGCCATGTTCCAGCACGGCCCAGTTTGTAAATTTCATCCCCAGAATCAGGGCCGAAGGAGCTTGCTGCTCACGTATGTTCAAGACAGTGCATGTGCACCAGAACGTGACCATACGACCTTCCTTGCCCATATGGTAAACAATTAAACAAAGCACCTGGTCGCCTTCCTCGATATCGACCGGCTTGCAACCAGGATCAGGCATGGGGAATCGCAGTGCCACTCCAGTGCCAGAAATGTCGGAAACCTGAATCGTTTCATTACCCGTGCCATACGTATAGTGCAGCAAAGGTCGGCCAATTTCTGAAGTATCGCGGGGAGCGGGTTTGCCCACAGGCAAATTCCACAGACCAATAACACGCACTGTTTCTTTCGGGGGATTGACGCGAAAGAATTGGCGTTTCTGGCCGGCAGTTATGTCTACAGGAAACTGTAAAGAAATCCGGGATTTTTCAATGTTCCCCTGGACATGCTGCACCGTAGAGGTAAACTTGTAAAAAGCCAGGCCGTCGGCTGTACGGATACGGAAATATACTTCCACTTCTTCACCTGACAACTCGGGAGACACATAAGACAATATCTCCATTTCAAGCGTATCCCCAACAGATGAGAGCATCCCTGAAAGGGCATTATGCTTGGCATCCTTGCGTTTAACACTGATGTCAAAAAGTTCATTCTGCCCTTGCGCTGTTTCAAGCAGCTCGTGCATGACGGCCATACGTTGCTGCGCAGCACGTTTATATTGCAGGCGGTTGCGAAGCAGTAAAGCAATGGCGCCTAGTATCGCCAGTAAAACGATGATGGTGATAAGCAGTTGTATATTTGTCATGAGGCTATTGTGTGCGTATAATGTTAGCAAAGCTCACAGTGAAGAGGCGTTTTCCTTTTGCACATGCTTCTGCGTCTGTAACAGACCAAGTTTGTGGAGATATATCTCCAAACATGCCAAGGCTGCTGGCGTCACCCCAGAGATACGCCCGGCCTGACCCAAAGTAACCGGACGTACCCGACACAGCTTCTCCACGACTTCATGTGACAGGCCAGCTATATTTGCATAATCAAGGTTCGGGGGCAAGAGCATAGCTTCCTGCTTGGCTGCACGGGAAACCAATTGCCTCTGACGTTCAAGATAGCCAGCATACTTGATTTCCGTCTGTACGCTTTCAGCCACATGCCCCGCCAGGCGGCGCGCTTCACCGTACATAGCCCCCACATCACCATCAGCACGCTGCAGGAGCTGCCCCAGCCTATCCATACTTATATCTGTTCTGCGCAGAGCCTGTACCAACGTAAGGCCAGTGAGCATGTGCATGCCCTCGGCATTTCCCATTGAGCGAGGGACATGGTGCTTGTTCAAGAAAGCCATAAACTGTGTGGCGGCATCCTGGCGTCTACAAAAAACGTTCCATTGCATATCACCGACAAGGCCTAGCTCACGGCCCAGGGGGGTAAGCCGGGCATCGGCATTATCCTCACGCAACAAAAGGCGGATGCGATATGGTTCCTCGGTGCCCAATGTAACCAAGTCATCAACCAGTACAGCCATATATGCCTGATCGCGCCTAGGGGTAAAGGGGGCATTGCCTCGCAACGCACAAGAAATGTTTAGCGCAGCCCACAGGCCTTGAGCTGCCGCCTCCTCATAGCCGGATGTTCCGTTAATCTGCCCGGCCAACCACAGGCCAGGAACAATTTTACTCTCCAGGGTGCTTAGGAGCTGGATGGGATCACTGTAATCGTATTCGATGGCATAGCCAGGGCGTACCATGACTGCATGTTCCAAACCTGGTATGGCGTGCAGCATGGCAAACTGAACGTCCAACGGAAGGCTGGTCGGTATGCCATTACAATACACCTCAGGGCTGTTCAGCCCTTCTGGTTCCAAAAAGATTTGATGCCGTTCCCTCTGGGGGAAACGGGCAACCTTATCTTCAATGGAAGGACAATAGCGTGCCCCAGTGCCCTGAATGACCCCTGTAAACAAAGGTGAACGGTCAAAGCCACTTCTGATAATGTCATGGACATGCTCGTTGGTCCAGGTGATATGACAGGAAACCTGCGGCAGCAGTGGCCCAGGGCCATGAAAGCTGAATCCCTGTGGGGGTGTATCTCCAGGCTGTTCTTCCAGCCGGGAAAAATCAATGGACGACCTGAGCACGCGAGGTGTTGTGCCTGTTTTCAATCGCCCCAGCTTAAGCCCGAGAGAACGAAGGCTGTCTGAAAGGCCTAGACTTGGGCCGTCTCCCAAACGTCCGCCGGGCATATGTGTCTGCCCCATGTGCATGAGCCCGTTGAGAAATGTCCCAGTGGTAAGCAATATATGACGAGCGGCAAAACGCAAACCCTGTGCCGTATGCACGCCTACAGCACGCCCCTTGCCTGTGATTATCTCCGTGGCAGAATCCTGCCACAGGCGCAACCCCGGCGTCGTATACAAAGTGGCCTTGAGCGCACGTTGATATGCCTCACGGTCCATCTGAGCACGGGTGGCCCGCACAGCCGGCCCCTTACTCATATTCAGAACACGGAACTGTATGCCGGCTGCATCCGCCCACAAACCCATCATTCCGCCCAAGGCATCAATTTCACGCACCATGTGCCCCTTGGCAAGCCCGCCAATGGCTGGATTGCAGGAAAGATACCCAAGCCGGTCCAGGTTGCTGCTGATAAGAAGCACGCTGTGCCCCAGTTTTGCAAGAGCCACAGCAGCCTCGCTACCGGCATGGCCACCTCCCACAATAATGCAATCAAAACTGGCGTCAGTCATGAGCTTGCATCAAAATATGTGCGAAAACCTGGGCATCCCTGATTGTCGACGTGATGGATGCATGTTCATTCGGTGCGTGACAAGAATTATCAATACAGCTCCACACGGCTGCCGGGAGATCTCGTTCGCGCAAAAAGGCGGCGACAGTTGCTACGCCTATTCCAATGGGGCGTGCTTCTACAGCATAGACATGAGCCACAGCCGCTTGCAGCGCCATGACAACAGGATGTGACCTGGGCGAGGATGTGGCATCCTGGCGCTGCACAATACTGGTCTCGATATGCATTCCATACTGTTGCTCAATATCTGTTGCCACGACACGCAGTTCCGCCAATACAGCATCAACTGTCACCTGTGGCAACAAGCGGCAATCCATGTAGAAAATATCTTCCCCCGGAACAGTATTGATATTTGGGACATTTGCTTCATGCTTACTGGGAACAAAGGTACTGTATGGCGGATCATACAGGGTATCCCTGGCGTGAAACACTGCATGCAGGCGCTCCTGACACGCCAAAACCATTGCAGATGCCGCCACAAATGCATTACGTCCCTTCTGTGGCGTTGAGGCATGGCACTGCGCGCCTTTCACCACAACTTTTACCCAAAGCACCCCTTTTTCAGCCAGCTCTATGCTATCGCCTCGCGGCGAGCCTCCATCGGGCACAATATAATAATCATCCGCATGAAACATCGCAGGAGAAGCAGCAAGAATATGACGCAGGCCATAAGCACTGCCTGTTTCCTCATCGGCCATAAAAACAAGCCCCAACGACAATGCAGGGCTTATGCCACTGGCGGATAATTCCTCCGCCAGCAGAAGCATGCTAACTATGGCCTGCTGATTGTCTTCCACACCCCTGCCATAGAGGACATCCCCAGTTCGATACACAGTCCATGGGTCGGAAGACCAGGCATTGATATCACCTGGCGGAACAACATCAGTGTGAGCAAAAAGCCAAAGAGTACGGCTATTGCTTCCAGAGAGACGTGCTATGAGATTGGGCCGCACGCCACTGTCCACCCGAGGATCCGGTGCATCCAAACGCACGAGGTCGCTGACGCCACAGGCCCTGAGACATGCCTCAATAAAGCATGTCTTTTCCATTTCCCCCTGGCCGCCGTTGTCAGGCCCAAGTGCCCGGCAGGCAGTCAAGGCTGTCTGTAAAGCGACTACGCGATCTTCGCGCTGGGCCAGACCGCGCAGGAGCATTTCCAATCTAGTCATGGCTAGAAGCAATACAATGCGAAAGGTGAAGCTTCCGTTTCCTCAATTTTCCATAGAGGCAACATACAAAAGGGGAAAGCACAACTACCTTCCCCCGCTCTTTACCTAACGCCCACCCTTGGCTGCACGCTTAGATGCCTTCAAGGGGTTAACCTTGGCAGCTGTTGTAGCCTCCGCTTTGATATGGGTGGCAAAATTACAGCGGCCGCTTGTCCATTTTTTTACGGGTGCCGGATAGCTGGAGCAAAACTGCTCTCCCTCAAATTCGCGCACACGATCACAACCAGAGCATTGTTCCACCACAGGTGAAAGCAGAAAACCATTGACCATTACACCGTCACTCGTTTTGGTGGCGTTTTCCAGAAGGGCCATTGCAAAACCTCCATGCGCCGAAACGCGTAGGTACTTTAGAAGAGAGCGCATGAACGTATGCGCTGTTACAGCATAAAATCAGAAAGAGAATAAATATTGACGAACACAGAGAGCTGTCAAGCATTTTCTCTCTGCCATCTGAATGGCTGCCTTTCCGAGCTGCATTGCCACGTCGTAAAGGCAGCCATTCAGTTCTCGTGCAAACCGTTACTTACGCCCAAATAACCAAATCTGTTTCCAGCGGCGTCGACTGCGCTGGATGCACGGGCATCACGCGGACACCATAACGATAGTGGCCACTTTTCGACGGGATGTAACTCGCCGAATAGAGAATCTTACCAGATTTTGAAACGGTGGAACGTGGTTCCAAACGTAACACATCGGGTTTTCCATCAAAATCACCGTTCAAATGGGCCAGCCCCATTACCAGCTGAACCAGCACTTCATCTGACCTCATATCACCAAGGGAAAGGCGAAGCTGTACGTTGACAGGTTCACCGCACACCATGGTATTCTCTTCCATACCTCCGACGGAGAGCTCCTCAATCTTGAGACTCGCAAAACGTGTCGGCAAATCCTTTTGCCAAGACGCCAATGATCGGCACGCTGCCCAGTTGTTTTCCCGCAGCATTGCACGGCGTTTCCCAGCCGGGAGGTAAAAGCCCTGAATGTAGTCAGTGAGCATGCGGTTGCTGCTATACATAGCAGTAAGGCTTTTAAGAGACCTTTTGGACATGGCAATCCACGATGCGGGCAAACCGGCATCATTCTGTTCAAAGTATAGCGGAACCACAGCATGTTCCATGAGAGAGTACAAGGATTCCGCGTCAGCAAAATCATTCTGCTCTCCGCTCGGCATTTGTGTGGTGACCACCGGACCTATTGTCCAGCCATTTTGACGGTTATAGCCCTCGCACCACCAGCCGTCAGAAATACTTAAGTTTACACCACCGTTGACAGGGAGTTTCATGCCGCTTGTTCCTGACGCTTCATGTGGACGGCGAGGAGTATTGAGCCACACATCGCATCCTTGTGCCATGATGCGCGAAACGGAAAGGCTGTAGTTTTTAATAAAGAAGATTCGCCCCATAAAACGTGGATCGCGGGCCATACGCAGCACTTCCTGAATGAGATCAATTCCCGCAACATCAGCCGGATGTGCCTTACCAGAAAAGACCAAAATGACCGGGCGAGAAGGATTATTGAGAATACGCGCCAAACGGTCCGGATCTGCAAAAATAAGTGTCGCTCGTTTGTACGGGGCAAAACGCCGGGCAAATCCTATAATCAGAGTGTCTGGACGCAACAGGGCTTCCATGGTTTTACGGTTACTGCTGGGCAGGTTGAACGTATGCAGTAATTCTGGAATTTGCCGTCGCAGTTCGTCCAGCAATGCCTCTTTTTGATGCATGCGCGTTGCCCAGTACAGATCGTCTGGAATTTGGTCCACCTTGTCCCAAACATCAGAGTCGGGCGCAGCCTGAAGCCAATCTGCCCCCAGATACTGGTCGAGGAGTTCGTGCATCCAACTTCCCACATAGGAAGGAGTGTGCACGCCATTAGTCACATGACCAATAGGCGTTTCCAGGGTAGGAAGGCTCTTCCAGAGGTTATTCCACATATGCTGTGAAACGATACCGTGCAAACGGCTCACACCGTTCGCCCAGCATGCGTGACGCAATGCCAACACCGTGAGCTCGAAGGCATTGCGATTGCCCCCCTCGATTTGACCTAGCTGGACAAACTGCTGCCACGAAAGGCCTAGTCCCGACGCCACGGCACCCAAATAGCGCTCCACGAGGTCCAGCGAAAAAGCTTCGTTGCCTGCGGGCACAGGCGTATGCGTTGTAAACACCGTATTGGCACGTATACGCACTGTTGCCTCGTCATAACTCATGCCGGCACGGATGTACTCTTGAAGCCGTTCCAGAACCATGAATGCAGAGTGTCCTTCATTCATATGGTACACACTGGGTGTAATGCCAAGATTGCGGAGCAACCGTATGCCCCCCATGCCCAACAGAATCTCCTGAAGCAAACGCGTTTCACGTTTGGCTTCATAAAGTTTGTCAGTAATATGCCGGTCTTCTTCAATATTACGACGCGTATCCGTATCCATCAGGTAAAGAGCAATACGCCCCACCGCCATTTTCCACACACGAGCAAAAAGCGTACGTCCCGGCAGCTCTAGCTGCACATAAACGGGCTGGCCTTCGGCATCATAGACCATTGAAATCGGGAGAAGCCCAAAGTTGTTCTCGGGATAGAGAGAGACCTGACGACCATCAGCATCAATCTCTTGCTTGAAGTAGCCGTTTTTGTAGAGCAGTCCTATGCCCACCAAAGGCAGACACATATCCGATGAAGACTTGAGATGGTCACCGGAGAGAACTCCCAACCCGCCGGAATAAATTGGAATAGATTCGTTTAGTCCGTATTCAGTGGAGAAGTAAGCGATGGGCGCCTCCGGTCCTACATATTCACTTAAAGAACGTATGGGCGCGGCCATGTACCTATCAAAACTCTCCACAACCTCATGATACAGATTCATGTAAGCTTGATCACGCAGCAGGCTCTTAAAACGACCGGGGTCAGCTTCATCCAGCATCTGCAATGGATTGCGACATGCCTCCCAGCGTGCTGGATTCAACCGCATGAAGAGCGCTTTCGCCTTGTCATGCCAACACCACCAGACATTACGTGCAAGATCGCGCAAGCGCAAAAGCTCCTGGGGAACTTCCGCGATGGACATAATGGAACGCAGGAAAGGCGTGGCTGACCGACTGGCCGTAAGCACACGCATCACTGCATTGTGCGTGGCGTCCGGCTGCACACGCAGTCCAGCTTTATTGAGAGCCTGCAGGAATGCGTGACGGTAATTTTCATAAAAATGCAACCAAGAGGTACGCTCTGCCAGATTTCGAGCCTGCTTCCGCCTTTCGGTCAATTCCTCTTGCGGGCAGGTTGCCAATTTCAGCAGGTGTTCGTGCAGCAAGGTAGCCGTTTGTTCAAAACTCATGCCCTGCCGCGGAATAACTGTAATGCCCGGCTTCGGCTCACCATCACGCAACTCTTCACGCGCCCATATGCCGAAACCCGAAAGGTCCGTCGTCATAGTCGGTACAGACCATGCCGCGCTTTCTTGCGGTGTATAGCCCCACGGCTCATACCATGAGGGGAAGCAGCCATTGTCGCAGGACATAAGAATATTATCATAAGTCATGTTGAAGAAGCCATCATTGCCGTCCAGCATGGCCGGAACAAAAATAACTTTCACCTTGTTTTCAGGATAATTGTTAAGACCTAGTCTGCGGCATGTATTAATAATGGGATCTTCCGGCGCATTCCAGGCGTAATGGGTACAAATAAAAGGTCGTCCATTGTCACTGACATTGGGATCACCGGAAACAGCGGCGGGGTTAACGCCAGTATGCCCGCCCATGACAAGACAGAGAGCCAACACGGTAGCATCACTTCCTGCCAGGCTCTTTTCCACGCGGGCCAGGGCTTCAAGAAAGAGATCCACACCTTTATTATGCATCTCATAGCGGCCAGAAATGAGAAGGATGCGCGTATTATCCGGCAGTTGGCAACGCAGGAGGCGATTGGCAGCCTCCATGACCTTCTTGCGATGCGTTTCCGGAACAGTACGATCCTGCGAATAATCGGGAATGGAGCGCATGTCCAAACCATTTGTGGTAATAACATCTGGCTTGCGGCCCAAAAAGACCGAGGCCTCCTCGTTTGTAATCGTACTCACTGTCGTGAAAACATCAGCCTCCCGCGCAGAAGTGCTCTCCATGGACCACTTGGCCGTGATATTGTGTGCGGCAGCCTCATTGGCAGGGTTAATGCTGTGCATGTTTGAATAGATATCACGCCCAGTGCCGGCCATGGCTCGGCCAAGCATGGTAGCATGTGTGGTAAACACGGTGGCAACGTCAGGGGCATCCTTTTTCAAACGTAGCAGACCGGCACCACACATCCATTCATGAAACAAAGCAACACTTCGCCCATTCACGGGTTCAACACGAGCCTCGTGAATTGCTGCTATAACCTCACCACATGCCGTAGAAAACATTACTGGCTCAATATAGTCCCATCCGCCGGAGAGGGAATCCACGCCATATTTTTTCCATAACTCGTACAGCAGCTGATTGCTGTCATAGCGTTTGGCGAAATCCACCAAAATAGCCTTGGGGCGCCCAGGGATATTCCAACGTCCCAGCCGGCATTTGAGATCTTTGGCAGCAAATGCCTGACGCAAGGAATCCCACGTGTGCTCGTCTGTTTCCTCAAAGCCAGAGTTCTGTGGCAAGGATGGACCAAGAACAAAATAATCCTCACCAAATTCGTCCTTGGTTTGCAAGGCTTTGCTGCTGACGACAGTATAGATGCCGCCAACCTTGTTGCAGACCTCCCAGCTAACTTCAAACAGGGTGACAGGGGAATTGTTGAGCTCCATGCTTCCTCCTTGATGGAAGCGCCTTCGGGGATGCGGTCATTGCCCGAGTAGAAATCCGTTGGCGCGTACGTCAATGTGGAACAACATACCCCACCGGAGGGCAAAAACCGGTGGGGAAACAAATCGCATGTGCTGCCGGAAAAACCGGCAGGAAAACAACCTCAACTGTTTTCTATAGGGCGGCGTCACGGCCGCCCACGTTACATCTAAAAAACACGTTTTCCATCATGTCTACACGCTGACCTTTGGGGTCGCTTTTGCCTTTTTGGATGAGGATTTCCTTGGTGCGCTTTTCTTAAGGGCTGCTTCCTCAACAGCATGAAGACGCAATTCAAAATCAGCCAGCACATTCATAAAGGTAATGTAGGCGTCATATGGATTGCCAAAGGGATTGGGTCTGTCTTCCGGCCCATCAGAAGAAAACCATTTTGTTGACATATTATGAAAATGGTCAGCAGTCTGCAAACGTTCATAATCGCGCAGAAGTCCTTTATCTGCGCAAACACGCACACGCTCTGCCAGTGCATAAAGAGCGTGAATTGCATCTTTCTGCATATCGCTACCTAGCCATGCCGTCAAATCGCTGCCCTGTTCATCCCAGCTCATAAACTGAGGCACATCCACCTTTCCAACTGGCTTATATTTTTTTGTTGCTTCGGACGGTGTGACAAAATGGAAACGCTTATCAGCGAGGATAGCGCCGGGCAATGCCGCAAGAAAGTCATGTATGCCAGTTTCAGCACGGTGGCGCAGCCCAAAAATATGATAGTCATGAAGTATGCTGATAACATCCGCATTATCTGCCTGTGCATGGCACCATGAAGCAAACTTGTCTGCTGTGAGGGGCCATTGATCCCATGAATGGTCACCAAAACGAATTCCCACATCATGTGACAAATCTATATTGCGTAACAGCAGCGCCATCTTCGGTGCGGATGCAGGTGTATACACATAATTGGCGCTGCGCCAGCCGAGCACATGCTCAGCGCCTTCAGCCAATACGGTTTTGAACCCAAGCTGCTGCAGGGCCGCAGCCAAATCGTTATTATAAATGCAATCCGTATTTTTGAAAGAAATGGGTTTTTTTCCAAACAGCGCCTTTACGCGAGCGCACTGTTCCTTGACTTGGCGAACAAATTCCTCTCGTGAATAAAGGAAAGCTAGTGAATGGGTATATGTTTCCGCCGTAAACTCCACACGACCGGTCTCGGCAAGAGCTTGAAAACTCTCAATCACTTCAGGGGCGTATTGCTCAAACATATCCAGTGCCACACCGGAAATGGAAAAAGATACGGCAAAGTCTTTATACTGTCGCAGACAACGCAATAATACATCGTTAGCAGGCAAATAGCATTGCCGGGCAGCGCGAATCATCGCATCACCATTGCGATCATCGTCTTCGTAAATGGAGTTTTGCCCCATGTCAAAGACTGTGTAACGACGAAAAAGATAAGGTTCATGTATCTTAAAATTAAGACAAAGTGCGGGCATTAGCGAACTCCTGCAATGTCGCGGTAAATGCTCAGCAGATGCTCTGCGGCATTTCTCCAGCGGATGAATTTCATTTCTTCACGGCAGTTCTTCACCAGCTCAGCAGACAAACAAGGGTAGCGCAACACGGCGCAGATCTTGTCAGCCATATCTCTTGTATCCCAAAAATCGGCCTTGAGCGCATGCTCTAAAACCTCGGATACGCCCGATTGGCGTGAAAGAAGAACCGGAACATCATACAGCATGGCTTCCAGTGGCGTGATACCAAAAGGTTCTGATACAGACGGCATAACGTATAAATCGCTCAAGGCGAACATATGATCTACCTGTTCGCCCCGCAGAAACCCGGCAAAATGAAAATGCCGTCCCATACGCAGCTGCCCCACGCGACGGATAAGGCCAGGCAACATATCACCGCTACCTGCCATAAAGAAGCGCACATTGGACATCTTCTCCAGAACAAGACGGGCAGCCTCCAGAAAATATTCCGGTCCTTTTTGATATGTCACCCGCCCCAGGAAAAGCACACGCTTTTCATGACGAATACGCTCTGGAATGTGGTAACTGCGTTCAGCCTCATGTCGGGCTACAGCGTTGTATACCACTTTTACCTTTTCTGGAGGCACCCCATAGCGTTCCACTACGGTATTGCGAGTCAAACGACTGACAGCCACCACCATATCGGCGGCATGCAGGCCAGCTCTTTCAATACCCGCAACCTGTTCATTGATGTTTACACCGCTACGGTCAAATTCTGTCGCATGAATATGGACAACAAGAGGTTTTCCCGTAAGAGCCTTGGCCATAATTGCTGCGGGATAGGTCATCCAGTCGTGCGCATGGATAACGTCAAAATTTTCCCGAGTAGCCGTAACTGCAGCCAAGCGACTGTAACGCCACACTTCTGTCATGAGATCTGGACCGTAGCCACCATGCAGAGTAAACGTAAAAGATTTATTCCTTACAAGAGGCTGCGACTGCGCCGGGCCTGAGACATCACGCAAAAACTGGATGGTCTGGCCGTAGCTCTCAGCCGTCATATATGGCGAAAGAGGACTATCTACAGGAAGATAACGGACGCCCTCTTCTTGCCAGAAATGATGACCGGCCTGTACCATACGATCGGCATCTGCTGTAGTAATCATAGTGCCTGAAGCCGAACGCATCTGTAGAAATGTATTCTGATCCCCACCATCTCCAACACGAGGCAGGACAAAAATGACCTCTACCCCTTTTCTGGACAAGGCTCTGGTCATACCGAAGCACGCTGTACCTAAACCGCCACTGATATGGGGGGGAAACTCCCAACCGAACATAAGTATACGCATGGGAATCCTCTATTATTTTGCAGCGGGTTTAGACGTTGTCATGACAATGCGGCAAACGCCAGCGGTATCACCTGAAGCAGGATGTGCCATCTGATAGGCTACCTTTGTTTCCCATGCTGAGAATATTTCAGGGGCTACCGCGCTCACGCGCTTGAGCAAACGCAGGCACTCCCCCACACTCCATGCTTGGTTGATGCATCCATCAGGTTCATAGGACGGAGAACCGTCAAAAACTTCAGAGATACCGGCCAATCCAGCTTCAGCCAAATGGACGCTAAACAGCGGCGTCAAAGTATCCAGCAGATTCTGCACCGCTCCGTCAACATCCCATGCTACACGCAATAAGGCATCCGTGTACTGTCCCAACAGCCAGGGCCACACTGTACCCTGGTGATATGCCGCGTCGCGAGCGGCTGGTGTGCCATGATAACGCCCCCTGTAGGCTGGGTCGTCAGGAGAGAGTGTTCGCAAGCCAAAGGGGGTCAGCAAACGATTCCGTACACATTCAACCACCTGCGCCTGATAGTCCTCGGGCAAAATGGCATTGGGCAGGGAAACGGCAAAAATCTGGTTGGGACGGATACTGCGGTCAAGCAGCCCATCCCGCCATACATCGCCCAGATACCCCCCCCTTTCGCGCACCCAAAAACGACGCACAAATGTTTTGCGCATATTGGCGAGCAAGCGGTCTCCGGCTGGTTTCTGTTCCTTAAAAAGCACGGCCAGGCGGTCTGCTAATGCCAATGTGTTGTACCACAAGGCATTGACTTCCACAGGGCAACCATGTCGTGGCGTCACGGGACGACCATCAGCCTGGGCGTCCATCCAGGTCAGTTGCGTGCGCTCGTCGCCCGCATGCAAAAGCCCCTCCTCATCCACGTAGATGCCCATACCGGGCCCCTTGCGATATCCTTCGACAATCGCCTTGAGTGCGGGCCAGGCGTGCTCACGCACCCATGCAGCCCCATTGGGCACAGTATCAATGACTGTCTGCACACAGTATGCATACCACAAAGCAGCGTCTACAGAATTGTAGGCATGGTCGCCAGAATCAGAAAACATATTGGGCACAAGCCCGTTATGAACATGTTTTCCTACATCGGCCAGCACCTTTAAGCCAAATTCTTCCCGTCCCCCTAAAAAGGCCAGCCCGGGTAAACTGATCAATGTGTCACGCCCCCAGGCATCAAACCAGTGATAGCCAGCAAGTACCGAAGATTGTCCAGAAGCTGTCGAGATGCAGAATTGCCGTCCAGTCTGCTCAAGGTGACCTACTATGCCACCGCCGTTTTTATGTGCCTTGATTCGAGCGCGGCTTTCAGCCTGCCACAGTTTGTCCAGATTTTCATCGCACGGTTCAGTGCCTGCAACCACATAAACGCCCCCTCCCCTGGGTAACGGAGGTAAAGGAATCTCCAGCACGCCCGGCATGAACAGATCTTCACTGTAGGGGAAACCCCGCTCCTGTTCCTTAAAATACTCCACATTACGGCACCACGCGGGGGCTGGTGTAAAAGCGACGCCGGGGTGCCCCTTGGACACGCGTCCCACTGTCTGCGCCTGAATATACAGTGGGGGCAAGGCTGCGTACGGGGTAATGCCAAAGCCCCCTTCCACAGCTGCAGTTTCTTCACGCAAAGCCGGATTGGCGCACGTCAGCGCATGAAAATTACGAAAAGCAAGCAAGGGGCGGATGCGAAGCATCAGGGGAGGGATATCAGCAGATCCTTCAACTGCATAGCGCAGCACCAAACGGCTCTTACCCTGTACAAGAAGTATCTCACGGCTCAAGCGCACTTCACCCACGCAATAGACGCTCTTGGGCCATTGATCCAAAAGAAATGATTCCAAGTATTCGTGTCCATGAGGATAGAGTGTGCCAGGGTGCTTACGTGCTGATAGAAAGAACTCTTTTCCACCGCCTACTACTGATTCCTCCAAATTGGAAAGAAGCACATGGCGACCGAACGGTGTATTAACAACAAGCAATCCGTGATACTTGCGCGTATTGCAGCACAAAATGCTGCTGCTTGCGTAATCACCCAACCCATTGGTAAGCAACCATTCCTTGCGAAGGGCCCTCCGGGTATTCTGACAAGCCGCCTTGTCGAAATTAAACCTCATACGTTCTCCTTGTCGTACGGGTTGCACGACGGCAGATGCAAAAACAATCAAGAAGGGAAACGCATTCACCGCCGCGCCGCCGCCCGGTCACGGCGGCGGTCGATATTGCGGCAAGGCGAAAAGGAATGCAGCGGCGCAGGGAACGATAAAAATGGCCACCACAAGGAAAGAGCAGCTGGAAAATCTGTCTTGCCGTACATAACTACTATTTGTAAAAATATACACAAACACTTTTCAAGTGTCGAGAAAAAGTGTTTTTGGCCTACGCTCTTCTGTATGTCAAGATTTTAGACCTCCATTTCCTAAAAAGTATGCTATGTTTTTACCCAAAACGCATCTGCCAGCGACTTCTCACGAACCACATGCCCCCTTCAGAAGTGTTATGCGCTGAAAGAAGAAAGGGCTTTTTCTTTACAGTGTTTTGAGGTATACTTATTAACTCATGCGTCATCTCTGTCTAACTCCAACACCTGGAGGGGAAAATGCTTATGCTGGGCCGCTGGTTTGGAATTTTTGCTCTCGCTCTTTTACCTCTCACAGCTTCGGCAGCTGACATAAAAATCGGCCTCATGTGCCCGCTTACCGGGAAATGGGCTTCCGAAGGCCAAGATATGAAAAACATCGTGGCATTGCTCGTTGATGCGACGAATGCCAAAGGTGGCGTTGCGGGGAAAACAATAACCCTTGTGGTAGAGGATGACGCGGGCGATCCACGCACAGCTGCCCTTGCCGCACAGAAATTGGCTTCAGCCGGTGTCTCGGCCGTGATCGGCACCTATGGTTCTGCTGTCACAGAGGCCAGCCAGAATATTCTGGATGAAGCAGAATTGGTACAAATTGGTACCGGTTCCACAAGTGTACGGCTGACAGAAAAGGGATTACAGCGTTTTTTCCGCACATGCCCGCGTGATGATGCCCAGGGAAGCTATGCGGGGAAAACAATTGTTCAGGGCGGATACAAGGCTGTAGCTCTCTTGCATGATAATTCCTCCTATGCCAAAGGATTGGCAGATGAAACCCGTGCTGCACTCGAAAAAGCCGGCACAGCCGTAGTCTTTTTTGACGCATTGACCCCGGGAGAACGCGACTATACTGCTATTCTGACAAAACTTAAGGCGGCTGCACCAGATTTGGTTTTCTTCACTGGCTATTATCCTGAAACTGGAATGCTGCTCAGGCAGAAAAAAGAAATGGGCTGGAATGTAGCCATGATGGGTGGGGATGCTTCCAACCATCAAGACTTGGTTAAAATTGCCGGTCCTGAAGCGGCTGCAGGATATTTCTTCATCAGCCCACCACTCCCCCAAGACATGGATACGCCTGAGGCCAAGGATTTTCTCAAGGCATTTAAGGACAAATACCATGCCGTTCCTGTTTCCGTATGGGCAATCCTTGCTGGTGACGCCTTCAAAGCAATTGAAGGAGCGCTGGCTGCCGGGGCAGAAACCCCTGATGCCATGGCTGCGTGGCTCAAGAATCTCAAAGATATGCCGGGTCTCTCCGGCACACTCGGATTTAATGCAAAAGGGGATCGTGTAGGCGAGTTTTACCGCGTCTACTCAGTGAACAACAAAGGTGACTTCGTATTGCAACCACAATAACGCTAGCAGATAACATTGACAGCCAGTTGCTATGGAACAGTTTTTCCAACAACTTCTGAACGGATTGGCCGTGGGCGGCATCTATGCTCTGGTAGCGTTGGGATATACCATGGTCTACGGAGTGATGAAACTTATCAATTTTGCCCACGGAGACATTTTCACCATAGGGGCATATCTTGGGCTGTCTCTCCTTGTAAGCTGCAATATTGCCGGACTGCTTGGTCCTATGGCGGCTGTGCTTTCTGTTTTTGTGATGGTTGCTCTCCTTACGGCATTGGTTGGCTATCTGTTAGAAAGGGTAGCCTACCGCCCTCTACGTAATGCAGGAAGACTTTCAGCAGTTGTATCGGCACTGGGCGCGTCCATTTTTTTCCAAAATGCCGTCATGCTGATTTACGGTGCAAGGTTCTATGTCTATCCTGACTTCTTACGCCCTAACTTCACCGTACACCTATGGGGACTGGACATCCCGGGAATACGGCTGCTCGTAATAGGTGCCACTGTGGCGCTCATGTTGGCACTGTCAGCGTTTATTCAACACACACGAACCGGTGCCGCAATCCGCGCCGTTGCTATTGATCCCGGAGCTGCTCAGCTCATGGGTATTAATGTCGACCGCATTATTTCTCTGGTTTTTCTTATCGGGCCAGGTCTGGGCGGCGCGGCAGGACTCTTGGTCGGCATCTATTATGGGCAGATAGATTTCACCATGGGATGGTCTTATGGCCTTAAAGCATTTACTGCTGCTATTCTTGGGGGCATTGGCAATATCCCAGGAGCCATGCTCGGAGGATTATTACTAGGTGTTATTGAAGCATTAGCAGCCGGCTATGTGGCAATGGCATGGAAGGATGCCATTGCCTTCTTTGTGCTCATACTCATTTTAATTATCCGCCCCACAGGCATTCTGGGTGAACGCACGGCAGACAAGCTATGAAACCATTTGATATCAGGCAACCCCTATCTGCTGGCCTAGCCCTGCTGCTTCTAATCTTACCTTTTATTTGCAACGCCTACTGGTTGGATGTGTGTGTAAGTATTGGCCTTTATGCATTGCTTGCCCTCTCGCTCAACGTGATTCTGGGACAAGCGGGCATTTTTCATATGGGTCATGCGGCATTTTTCGCCGTAGGTGCATACACCACCGCCATCCTAAACACCAGCTTCCAATGGCCAATACTTTGGACTATGCCTTTTGCAGGGGCTGTTGCAGCCCTTTTTGCCTTGATAGTGGCCCGCCCCATTATACATCTTCGGGGTGACTATCTGCTTATCGTTACCATAGGTATTGTTGAAATTGTACGGATCGCCCTTCTTAATGATGTGGGAGGTCTTACAGGCGGATCAAACGGTATCTTTGGCATATCCAGACCAACAATTTTCGGATTTCGCATTGCCAAGGGCACTCAGTTCTACTATTTGGTCTGGGGAATGGTTGGGGTGAGTCTTCTTCTTTTTCACTCTCTTTGGCGCTCTCGCTTCGGCCGAGCCCTTAACTATATCAAAGAAGACGATATTGCTGCAGAAGGCAGTGGCATACATGTATCACACTACAAACTGGTTGCCTTTGTTCTAGGCGCATTCTGGGCTGGCATGGCCGGAACTGTTTATGCAGCAAAAATGACCACCATTGCGCCAGAATCATTCAATTTTCTCGAATCAGTCATTATTTTTGCCGTTGTTATCCTTTCGGGAGGTAGCCATCTGGGTGTACTCATCAGTGCTTTTCTTTTTATTGGCTTGCCTGAATTGCTGCGAGAATTTTCCAACGCACGCATGCTCATTTTTGGTTTTGCCATGATGGCTATGATGATTTGGCGACCTCAGGGCATCCTACCGCCACGACACAGGCGGTATAATACAGCTGGATCTCTGGCAAAAGGCACTCCTCCGACTGCAGAGTTGGCCTCCACATCAAAGGAGGGGACCGCATGAGTCTTCTACGTCTGGAAGATGTCAGCAAAATTTTCGGGGGACTTATCGCCGTTAACGATTTATCTTTTACGGTGGAACAGGGCAGCATCGTTGGTCTTATTGGTCCCAATGGTGCCGGCAAAACCACCGTATTCAACTGCATTACCGGCAACTACACGCCTGAAACCGGAGATATTTTTTTCGACGACCAATCCATTACCGGCCTACGGCCACACCGCATTGTTTCACTGGGCATTGCCCGTACTTTCCAGAGTATTCGTCTTTTTGGGCGTCTGCCTGTACTGGAAAACGCACTTGCTGGGAGACACTGCCGTATGAAGGCAGGGCTTATTGCGTGCATGTTGCACACTGCAGCACAACGGCGTGAAGAAAATGAAGCTGTAGCCCGATGTATGGAAGAACTGCGTTTCGTAGGTCTTGCCGAGCATTATGCAGAACCGGCAGGTGGTCTTTCTTACGGGAATCAACGTCTTCTGGAAATCGCACGTGCCTTGGCATCTGATCCCCGTCTGCTTATTCTGGACGAACCGGCAGGTGGCATGAATGAGCAGGAAACTGTCGCTCTTGTGGAAACCATACAATCTATCCGCAACAGGGGCATTACTGTCCTTCTGATTGAACACGATATGCGATTAGTCATGAAAATTTGTGAAAAGTTGGTGGTACTGGAGCACGGGTCGATGATTGTTCAGGGAAAGCCAGAAGATGTGCAACGTAATCCAGACGTCATTGAGGCATATCTGGGTGCAGATGACATGAAGTGGTAAAACATGTCCCTTTTGCAACTGTCTCATGTACATGTATGCTATGGCAACGTTGAAGTACTGCACGGCATCGACCTCAACGTGGAAGAAGGTGAAATTGTCACCATTCTTGGAGCCAATGGCGCAGGCAAGAGCACGACACTCCTTTCCATTAGCGGATTAGTGCATCCCTGTGAAGGTGAGATACTCTTTGACGGACATAATTTGCTACGAATGCCAAGCTACAAAGTTGTAGGGCTTGGCATCGCACAATCGCCAGAAGGACGCCGCGTGTTCGGCGTTATGAGTGTGCTGGAAAACCTTCGGTTGGGGGCATTCTGCATTCATGACAGGCCACGAAGCGAGCGCACCTTGGAATGGATTTTCGATCTCTTTCCTCGACTGCGAGAACGCAAGGAACAACTGGCAGGCACACTCTCCGGTGGAGAGCAGCAAATGCTGTCCATTGGAAGGGCACTTATGGCAGAACCACGCCTCCTGCTCCTCGATGAACCATCATTGGGGCTGGCCCCACTGCTGGTGCGCTCCATTTTTGACACTATCCGCACCATCAATGCACGTGGCGTTACGGTACTGCTCGTGGAACAAAATGCTCGTGCGGCATTGCGATTGGCAAGTCGTGGTTATGTATTGGAAGTAGGTCATGTTGTCAGAGAAGACGTTGCCACAACGCTGCTCGCCGACCCAGGTGTACGAAAAGCATATCTAGGAGGTTGAACGCCTACGCACGAACCCCACAGATAATACGGCATAATAAACAGCTTGCATAGCGATGAACACTTGCAGGAATATATTTTCATGCCTAAAATAACATCATCCCTTTACCCATGGTAACGGCGTATTGACATCTAACCTTGCTGTACGGAACATTCAGACGTTAACGTCGAAGCATTCGGATCGTGAACGTCCCTATAACGCGACGTACGCGGGTGGGCATTACCTAGGAGGAAATATGAAGTATGTGTCGCTACTTTTCTTTTCGCTTGCACTTGTAATGTGGAGTGTAGGAACGCAAGCGAGAGATATTAAGGAAATGTCACAATTCATAAAACAGCCTTTGCAAATAAAAGCCGGCTTGTCCAAACGCATGGATGTTGTTTTTCCGCACACAGCCCACAGGGGTATCAACTGTTTACAGTGCCACCATGAGATAGGGCCTGATGGAAGATATGTAGCCTGTACGGAATGTCACAGTAAACCTGGTCCGCGCGAGCGTGATCCCTTGAGTATGTTTATGGCCTTCCATGCCAAGGAAAGTGATCGTTCTTGCGTTGGCTGCCACAAACAAATGTTGAACAAAATCCCAGCCAAGTACGAAGCCAAGTTTAAGGGCTGCCGTCCGTGCCACATGTCTAACGGGTCGCGAGAAGCCCTTAAAGCCGCGACAGAATAATAATCTCAAAGAGTATGCCATACTCGAAATAAAATTCAGACATTTTCTAGATTTTGGCATGTACTTTGCTTTAAGCAGAGTGTGGTGACAAACAAATGACATAAGCTGACTCCCTCCTGAATGCAGACGGCCGCCGGTTGTACCGACGGCCGTCCCGTATTTAGAAATCAAGGTCATTAGAACAACGTCACTGAATTTCCATGCTCTTTACATCAATCTTTGTCCGCCCCACCAGCTCCTTGTCAACCTCTCCATACAGACGAACGGTCGTCTGTGGCGTAACCGTGCGCCCCATGAAAAGTTCATCGTCTATTTCTACCATGATTTCACCTGTGGAGTCACGGAAAAGATAATGGTCGTGATCTCCCCCTGCACGACTTACAATATGGCCAGTAAGAACAACAGGAGTATCATCCCAGGCAGATTTGGCCTGTGCTACTGTTGTCACACCCGTCTGACCGCCAGGCCCCTGAAAACCACCTGCACCAGCCGGAGCACCTCCCTGAAAACCACCTGTAGCAGCCCAACCCGTGGAAACCAGTAACACCACTAATGACAAAGCCATCAAAATGCGCATAGGCTCCTCCTTTAAATGAGAAAATCATGTCTGTCCGGCTAACGAGCTAAAAAAAATGTCCAAAATCTCTCTACGTCGCGGTCTGTCAGTGCAACAGATTTTAGAAATACTACAGCTCAATCTGTTCGGTACCGCTTCCTAAGAAGAGTTGCTGTATCCGCGACAATGAGAAAAACAAAATCTATATAATTTCAGTCTATTAACTTGCGCTGCTTAGCAGGACACTAACGTGAAAAATCTATCCGTGAGTAGTGTTACTGAGGTATCGTTCTCTATGTTAATAGTCAAATAGTTTTTGGAAAAAACCTATTTCAAGAGTACCACGACTTCGTTTGTCAGCCAGAAAAACCTGAAAAACATTCTTGGCAATGTCCAACCCCACGCAGTATATATCTTCCTTGGACACGGCTCCATTTTTTATGGTGTAGCACATGTATCACCTGTGGCACTACGATGCCGGTGAGCTTACAGTTTCTTAGGCCGGGGTCTATTTCATCTATGACAACCCATTTCAGTACCCGCGACATACTGGAAAACCCATTCAGGACACTAGCAATGCAAAAACACGGATTCTCTCTCGTCACCGAACGCTATCTGCACGAAGTCGGAGGTACTGCACGACTCTGGCAGCACGACGTCACGGGGGCACAATTACTCTCCATTAGCAATACAGATGAAAACAAGTGCTTTGGCGTGAGCTTTCGCACCCCCCCCACTGACTCCACGGGCGTAGCCCATATTCTTGAGCATTCCGTACTCTGTGGCTCGACAAAATACCCCGTCAAAGAACCCTTTGTGGAGCTGCTCAAGGGCTCGCTGCAAACTTTTCTCAATGCCTTCACTTTTCCTGACAAAACCTGCTACCCTGTGGCCAGCTGCAACCTGCAAGATTTCTATAATCTTATTGATGTCTACACAGACGCGGTATTCCACCCACGCATCTCCGAAGACATTTTTAAGCAAGAAGGCTGGCACGTGGAAGCAGAAACGGCCGATGGCCCGTGGTCCTATAAAGGGGTTGTCTACAATGAAATGAAAGGGGTCTACTCTTCACCAGACTCCGTTCTTGCAGAACAAAGCCAGCAGGCACTCTTCCCTGACACGCTATACAGCCTAGATTCTGGAGGCAACCCAGAGTGCATCCCCGACCTCACCTATGCGGCTTTCCACGAATTTCACAGTCGCTACTACCACCCCAGCAATGCACGGTTCTTCTTCTGGGGAGATGATGCAGAGGAGGAACGCCTGCGACGCATCGCCGAAACGCTTAAAGGGTATAGTGCTAAGCCCGTGGATTCTGCAATCCCTCTGCAAAGGCGTCTTGACATGCCTCGGCAGATTGAAATGCCGTACGCTGCCGCAAAAGACGAAAAACGCGCCATGTTCACGGTCAACTGGCTCCTCGGTGAACGGGGAGACGTATACCAGGCTCTGCTCATGGAAATGCTCGAGCATATTCTTGAAGGGCTTCCGGGGTCGCCCCTGCATAAGGCGCTCATCGAATCTGGCCTTGGTGAAGACACCACGGGGTGTGGTCTGGAGACAGACTTGCGTCAAATGTACTACTCCACCGGACTCAAGGGGGTTGCACCCGAGAATGTGCAAAAAGCCGAATTGTGCATTTTTGACACCCTGGAGCAGCTCGCTGAAAAAGGCATTCCCGCACAGGCAGTTGAGGCAGCGTTAAACTCAGTGGAATTTGCCTATCGTGAAAATAATTCTGGCCGCTTCCCTCGTGGTCTGGCAGCCATGGTGCAAGCTCTCTCCACCTGGCTGTATGACGGTGATCCCCTGGCACCGCTTGCCTGGGAAGCACCACTCAATGAAATCAAAACACGCCTTGCCGCAGGAGAACCCCTGTTCGAGCAGGCCATACGCCAGTGGTTTTTGAATAACAACCACCGAGCCACTGTCATTCTGCTCCCGGATACCACCTTAGGCGCAACACGCGACGCAGCCGAACAAATCAGAGTTAACAGTATACAGAACGACTGCGATGCCATAGCACGCTCGGCCATGGTTGACGACACCATCCGACTTCAAGCCATCCAGACAGAACCAGACAGTCCTGAGGCTCTTGCAACTATACCGCAGCTTGGCCTTAACGATCTGCCCCGCGAGAATACCCCTATTCCCTGCAGCATAAATGAAACCGTACCAGTCACACTCACGCACGAACTGCCAACACGGGGCATTGCCTATACCACCCTTTTGCTGCCACTGGATAATGTACCGGACAATCTTGTACCCCTGCTGCCACTTTTTGCCCGTTCCCTCACTGAAACGGGAACTGCGAAACGAGACTTTACGGCACTAGGTGCCAAGCTTGCTGCAAAAACCGGCGGGTTTTCTGCTGATACTTTGCTGGGCACGGTTTGCGGCAGTCGTGCCCCGCTGACGTGGCTTAGCATCACCGGCAAAGCCGTGTACGACAAGCTGTCCGACCTCATGGCACTCACCCATGAAATCCTGCTGGAGCCCATGACAGATGCATCTATACTGACAGAACGCCTCAGCCAAATGCTTCTGGAAGACAAAGCAAGACTTGAACACGGCCTGCAGGCTGCGGGGCACGCTACGGTAAGCACCCGCTTGCGCGCACATTTCAATGGCGCGGACGCCTTAATCGAACGTACAACTGGCTTGAGCTATCTCGCTAGTGTACGCAACCTGCTGGCGCGACTGGAACAGGACGCATCATCAGTTCTGACTGATCTGAAAACTCTGCGAGACTACATTGTTGCAAGCCCTGGCGCTGTCTTTGACTGCGTTGCCGAAACAGAAGGCCTTGCCATAGCTACGAACCAAGCCAGATATCTGCTGGCCGATTTGCCCACTACCCGGCCAGGAAGCATCACATGCCTAGGCACAAGCCCCTTCACCCTGCCCGCGGGAGAGGCATTCATAGCGCCAACACAGATCAATTTTGTGGGCAAAGCTGCCAATCTTTACGACCTGGGTTATAGCTATCACGGTTCGGCCAGCGTCATCCTACGATACCTGCGTATGGGTTATCTGTGGGAGCAAGTACGGGTGCGCGGCGGCGCCTACGGCGCCTTTTGCGCACTGGACAGACTGGGTGGCACACTGACCTGTGCATCATACCGCGACCCCAACGTTGATAAGACTCTGGCCTCCTATGACAGGATGGCCACATTCTTGCGGACATTTCACCCAGACACTGCCCAACTCACACAGGCCATTGTGGGCGCTGTGGGTGACCTAGACGCCTATCTCCTGCCCGATGCAAAAGGGGCGCGTTCACTTTCACGCTGGCTTACACACGATACAGACGACAACCGCGCCCGCATGCGTGAAGAAATTCTTGGCACTACACGCGCCCATTTCCAAGAATTTGCCGATGTACTGGCTACGGCCTCCAAAAACGGGATCGTATGCGTATTGGGCGGTCCCAAGGCCGAAACTGCCGCCGCAGCGCACGGCTGGATACAGCAATCACTGATATAGCATGGACAGAAAACCGCGTCTCATCCTGGTGCTGGGCATGCACCGCAGTGGCACGAGCGCCTTTGCCCGTGCCCTGCGGGTATTTGGTGTAGCACTGGGGAATGATTTGCTGCCTGCACACCCCTGCAACCCAAAGGGTTTTTTTGAAGATGCACACATTTATGCTTTTAACAAAGCCCTGCTCGCCCACATGGGCCGTAAATGGTACGACCTTCCCCCCTCTCACCAGATGCAACGTATTCTTGCTGCAGGGGAATGGGGCGCCGATGCCTTGACTCTGCTGCGCGAAAAAACAGCACAGCATGCACTCTTTGGCCTCAAAGATCCACGCATGAGCGTACTCCTGCCTTTTTGGCGACCATTATTGGCACATTCCGGGCTGTCAATCCACTGCTGTATCTGTCTGCGTACGCCGGAAGGGGTAGCCCGCTCACTGTCTCAACGAGACAATCTGCCAACCGAGAAAGCCTATGCACTCTGGGTGGCACACACTCTGGGAGCACTTACGGGCAGTGTTGGGCTGCCATGTCTCTGCATGACCTACGAGGCTCTTCTTCGGCAACCGATTCCCCAGCTGGAAAGATTGGGATCATTCCTGAATCTCACGGCTATAGCTACGGAACGACGCTCATTCCTTGAGGAATTTCTGGACTCAGACCTCTGCCATTATCACCCGACAAAGGATGACAAACCCGCAAACGACGATCCCTATGCCCTTCTTGCACGAGACATCTATGCCGGTCTATGTGCCAACGATGCAGATCCTCTTACACCCGATGCACCTAATACCATTAGGCTCACTGGACAATGGTTGACCCGCTTCCGACATCTTCCTCCTCCATAGGAACCGTGCACAAACATAACGATATAACAGCAATGCTGCCGAAATCCGTACTTGCCGGCCGACTAGCCGCACCTTCATTTGTGCTTCCGGCACCAATAGCGGTAAATGCCCAGTTTTTGTCAGAAAAGGTTGACGAAGTTGGGCTCTGCCTTTTTGAAACACAGACCTGCCTAGCTTATGGACAGGATGATCTTCCCCAAGCGCTTTCTGTCCTGCCCTTGCGTTGGCATGCCCATCTGCCTTTGGATCTTCTCTGGCCTGAACACATCAGACACACTTCACACCCCGCCCGTACCGCTGCCCATGCGTCCCTTGCCATCCTGAAAAAAATTACATTTTTACGACCACGTTACGCCATTCTGCACCCCCCAGATGGCCCCATCTACTGGCAACGCCGTCTGCTGGCAGATTTCCTCTATTTTTGGCACGATGCCACACAACTCCCCCTGCTGCTGGAAAACACTGCCCACTGTGACATACTATCTCTGGGCAACTCATTTTTGCATGACACAGGAGTTGGCTTATGTCTGGACGTGGGGCATCTCCTAGGCTATGATCAACGATGTTTGTTCACTTCAGATCTGCCCGAGCAAGCCGCTCTGCTTCATTGGAGTGCTCCTGGCAATCATGACCGTCATCTGCCTCTCACGGCCATGACCGCGTCCCAGCAGCGTACAGCGGCTACACTGGCTGCACGTGTGCCCCGTACGGCCACGCACATGATTGAAGTGTTCAACTGGAATGGATATCTGGCATCTCTGCCCCTACTGGCACAACTTGTCGCTGCATGTCCATAACCATTACGCGACAACTGCCGTAACAAGCAAAAAAACGGACATCATAGCAGAAAAAGTGACAGATAAAGGAGGGGCCATGGCTACCATACCGGAATACATCGCACGTATGAAACAGTGGCGTGCAAGTCTTTGCAAGGACGAACGCTGGTGCATACTCATTACCGCAGATCCCGACGCCCTGGCTTCTGCGCTGGCCCTCAAACGCATCATGCAGCAAAAAACGCGTTGTGTAGATATTGCCCGCGTCAACGAAGTGACAAGACCTGACAATCTGGCGATGATCCGTTATCTGAATATTCCAGTCAAGCCATGGCAACCAGAGAAAGTCTCTGCCTACACACGCTTTGCCCTGGTTGATTCCCAGCCACAGCACAACAAAGCCTTTCAAGGATTGCACTTTGACTGCGTTATCGATCACCATCCCATTCTCCAAACCACGGAGGATGGGTTGAACGTGGAAAAAAATGTTGCCTTTTGTGATGTTCGCCCAGGGGTAGGAGCCACCAGCACCATGATGACCCGCTACCTTCAGGCTCTGCGCCTGTGGCCGGGGCCACGCCTCGCCACAGCTCTGCTCTACGGCATACGAACTGATACGGGCACTTTTGAGCGTTCCGGCAGCGAGGATGACTTTCGCGCCTACCAGTGGCTTTCACGCCATGCCGATACCAGCCTCATGCGACGCATTACCCGTAGTGAATATCTGCGCGGTTGGCTGCCTCTCTTTGCCCGTGCCTTCCGCTCACTGGCTGACTGCCGAGGAGGAGCACACGTTTCTCTCAACGAGGTGGACAGTGCCGATCTGCTAGTGGCGGTGGCTGACTTTTTCACCAAGGTTCACGGACTCAAATGGATTGCCGTCAGTGGCATTGTGGGAAAGACCGTAGTTGTTATCTTTCGTTGTGACGGCAGCCGTGACATCGGCCGCCTAGCCGACGCGTGCTTCTACGATGTGGGTGAAGCCGGTGGACACCGTAATCTGGCCAGAGCAGAATTCCCCCTCAGTGCCGTACCAGGAGGCGTCAAGCCCGGTGAATTTATCAGAAAACGCCTGGAAACTCGCAAGCTACGCCCGCGGCCCCCTGCAAAGCCATAACAATGAATTGTGTTTTTTCGCGCAATCTTCCCCCAAAATGCATTTTATCTGTTGACAACTTTCTGTTCGCTACGTAAAAGAGTTAAAAAATTAGGGATGGCATTTGTATATGTCACATTGTTTTTCAAACTGCAGCATTTCTTTGTACGCCACCAGCTTTAACAGCTGGCAGTATTTTTTTGCGTATTTTAGTGGTGCCTGTGGTCGGGAACTGTGCTGACAGCAAATGGATGAAGTTCAAGGGCCGCAGGCAAACCAGCCGGCGGCCCTTTTTTTATGGCTCGCCGGCCAGACCTTCGCCCCATGTAGGCAAGTAACCGCAATTTAGTAACCGCAATTTAGAGGAGTGCCCCATGTACCTTGGTAAAAAAATCCGTTTGGAACGTATTATAAACCGTGAAGACGGCCGCACTATCATTGTCCCCATGGACCACGGAGTCACCATGGGCTTGGTTGACGGTCTTATGGACATGCGCGAAACCGTCAACGACATGGCCCAAGGAGGCGCGGACGCTGTGCTCATGCACAAGGGGCTGGTTCGCTGCGGACATCGCAACGCTGGCAGCGATGTAGGTCTGATCATACACCTTTCGGCTTCAACGGCCCTCACCCCCAACGGCAACACCAAGACCCTGGTGGGGACAGTGGAAGAAGCCCTCAGGCACGGTGCAGACTGCGTTTCCGTACACGTTAACCTAGGCGACCCGGACGAACGAGTCATGCTGGCTGACCTTGGGCGCGTAGCAGCCTCCTGTGACGACTGGGGAGTACCACTCTTGGCCATGATGTACGCACGTGGCCCACAGGTAAAAGACGGCTATTCGCGAGACGCTGTAGCCCACTGTGCACGCGTCGGGATGGAACTCGGGGCAGACATAGTCAAGGTCTCATATACTGGCGACCCGGAGAGTTTCGCAGACGTAACGGCCTGCTGCTGCGTACCGGTTGTCATTGCAGGCGGACCGCGTATGGATTCTACCCGCGATATTTTACAAATGGTCTACGATTCCTTACAGGCTGGCGGTGCAGGCATCTCCATTGGGCGCAATGTATTTCAGCATCCCCACAGAATGGCTCTGGTCAAGGCTTTGCGTGCCATCGTGCATGGCAATGCCACTGTAGATGAAGCTTTGAGCATTGTTGGAGAATAGCCTCATGCCGCGCATTTTTTTCAACTGCGTACCTTTTGACAAAAGCGCTGTGACCTTGGCCCTGGAGTCAGGGGTAGATGGCGTTATTGTGCCGCGTGAGCGCCTTGAGCAGGTATCCGGGCTCTCACGCTGCAAGGTACTGGCCGCGGAAGACATTGTCTACATGGAACTACATGCCAAGAACGACGAAACCACCGTGCTGGATCGTTTACATAATGGTGAAAACATAGTGTTAGCGCGTGGCTGGGAAGTCATTCCTGTTGAAAACTTGCTGGCGCAGAGCGACAGGGTGATGGCTGAAGCCGGCTCTCTTGATGAAGCCCGACTTGCCGCCGGCATTTTGGAACGCGGCGTGGCGGGTATTGTTGTAGACAGCGCTGCAGTGACTGATCTCAAGCAAATTATAGCCCAGTGCAAAGTGGCACAGGCACATGAGACGCTTGTTCCCGCAGTAATTACTCGTGTGGAATCAGTGGGACTGGGACACCGTGTCTGTGCCGACACCCTCTCCATACTGCACAGGGGACAGGGTATGCTGGTGGGCAATTCCAGCGCCTTCACCTTTCTGGTGCATGCAGAAACCGAGCACAATGAATATGTGGCTGCACGCCCTTTCCGTATCAATGCCGGAGCCGTGCATGCCTATGTGCGTTTGCCCGGTGACAGAACGACCTACCTCGGCGAATTTATGGCCGGTCAGGAAGTGCTTATTGTTGATGCCGATGGCAATAGCAGCATCGCCACGCTGGGTCGCGTCAAGATTGAGGTGCGCCCCATGCTCCACATTGAGGCACAAGTGGAGACAGAGGCAGGCCTTAAAACGGGTGCCGTCTTTCTGCAAAATGCAGAAACCATCCGCCTGACCGCCCCTGGGGGTGAGCCGGTGAGTGTCGTGTCCTTGAAGCCTGGTGATACAGTGCTCTGTCGTCTAGATGAGGCCGGACGGCATTTCGGCATGCGCATCAAGGAAGACATTCGGGAGCAGTAAACATGAAAGAGGCAACGAAGGCACCAACAGTGGCCAATGTACAACATTCCAGTAATGCACGCCTGACCGCCATTCGCGCCGAAATCGACACCACTGATACAGAATTGCTCGCCATCCTCAACCGCCGAGCGAGCCTGAGCCTGGAAGTGGGACGCATTAAGGCTGGAGCACCGGGCATAATCTTCAAACCCTTGCGCGAAAAGGAGGTACTGGATAATCTTGTAACAAGAAACTCTGGACCTCTGCCCGAAGAGCATCTGCGTGCCATCTGGCGTGAAATACTCTCATCTTCCCGTGCTCTTCAACGACCGCAAAATGTTGCTTATCTCGGCCCTGAGGGAACATTCTCCTATTTTGCTGGCGTTGAATATCTTGGACATGCCGCCCACTTTCGCCCTTGCAATGACATAGCCCAGATATTTGAGGAAGTGGCCGGGGGGCAATGTGAACTGGGCGTCGTGCCACTGGAAAATTCTCTCCAAGGCACAGTTGGTGTGAGCTTTGATCTTTTTCTCAAACACGATGTCTATATTCAGGCTGAACTTTTCTCGCGCATATCACATTGTCTGTTAAGCAACGCCCCATCGCTGGCCCAAGTACACACGGTATACTCGCATCCACAACCGCTTGCCCAGTGCGGCGGGTGGTTGCGGACACATTTACCCGGTGCGGTGCTCGTTCCCGTAGAATCCACTGCGGCCGCAGCCCAACGCGCATCCAGTCAGGAGAATGCTGCTGCCATTGGACACAGCAAGCTTTCCAATATCGTCGGCATTGCCATACTTGCCCGTCGCATAGAAGACGAGCCAGGCAACTGGACTCGCTTTGTAGTTATCGGCCCAAGAGATTCCCGCAGTGTCAGAGCCGCTGATCCCCAGCCCACGCCCAATCCGGGTCATACAGGTGCAGACAAGACGTCTTTGTTATTCACTACTGCTGACAAGGCAGGCGCTCTCTCCCGTGTGCTCGACCTACTGGCCGAGAACAACATAAACATGCGCAAACTTGAATCGCGCCCCATGCGCGGTCAATGCTGGAAATATGTCTTTTTTGCGGATGTGGAAAGCGATTTAGAAGACAGTCGTTATGACCTCCTGATGGAAGAACTGCGCGAAGTTTGTACGAGCTTTCGCATTCTGGGCAGCTATCCCACAGGGCCACAACTTGACAGACTGGATCAGCAAGACACAGAGGGCAATGACGCATGAAGCATACAATGATTTCTGATGCCGTGCGCGAAAAGGCTATGGTTATGGCACCAGCCTCCAAATCCATTTCGCACCGGTATCTTCTTGGCGCTGCCCTGGCGAAGGGGATTTCCACGGTCCACCATACACTGGAAAGCCTTGATCTGGAATGTACGCGCACTGTGCTCAATTCTGCCGGAGCTTGCCTAGAACCACTAGCGGAAAGCACACCTGAATCCGGTGCTTGGCGTATCACCGGCATGGACGGCAAACCACGAGGGGGCACTGAACTGTCCCCTCTGTCCTGCGACGTGGGAGAATCAGGTACCACCTGCCGTCTGCTCACCGCTGTGCTTGCTGCCGGGGAGGGAGTGTTTCGCATACATGGGAAAGGGCGTATGCACGACCGTCCCATAGGAGAACTGCTTGATGCCCTGTCGAACCTTGGCACGACGGCCACTTGCGAAGGCAAGTCAGGCTGTCCTCCACTACTTCTGCACGCCAGGGGACTGGATCCTTCATGCTGTAACGGTGAAGTAACCATTGGCATGGACATATCCAGCCAGTATTTCTCCGGCCTGCTACTGGCAGCACCATTGTCCTGCTCACCTCTCACACTCGTATTGGGCGGCAAAAAGACTGTTTCCTGGCCCTATGTGGGGCTTACCCTTCAATGCCTCACCGATTTCGGTATCGACTTTGATATTGACGTACGACCACACCAAGAAGCCCTTTGGGAAACTCTAACGTCTGGTGCTTGGAGATATCTCAAAGAGGTCAAGCCCGGCTGTCTGCGTGTACGCCTACGCCCTGGTACATACCAATCTGGCGATTATACAGTAGAAGGAGACTGGTCCGGCGCCTCATATCTGCTGGCCGCAGGAGCCCTTGGGCAGAGGCCTGTCAGTGTGCGTGGATTGCGGCCCGATTCTCTGCAAGGAGATCGTGCCATTCTGGATATTCTACAAAAAATGGGGGCAAATGTTGACATCCAGGCTGACACCGTTACTGTTTCTCCATCAATATTGCATGGAGTAGCCTTAGATATGGGAGCATGCCCGGATCTCGTACCCACAGTCGCTGTGCTGGCTGCGTATGCACACGGCTCAACCCACATCAGCAACGTGGCTCATTTGCGCTACAAAGAATCGGATCGCATCGAAGCTCCTGCAACTGAATTGGCCAAGGCTGGCGTGACGGTGAATCGCCTGGATGATGGTTTGCTGATCAATGGAATGGCAGGGCACGGTAATGGCGAATCGGATCATCCCATACTGCCAGATGATGTAGATTTGTGCGCACACAACGATCACCGTATTGCCATGTCACTAGCGCTGCTGGGTCTGCGGCAACCCGGTCTTTGTGTGCGAGAACGACTGGACAATGCCGCCGTTGTCAGCAAATCCTTTCCGCATTTCTGGAAAGTCTGGGAGCAGCTGACATGAGCATGCAACAGTCTTTGCCATTGAAAACTGTCATTGTTGGAGGGAATGGACGCATGGGCAGCATGTTGTATACCCATGCTCGAAATAAGGGACTTGCTGTCATAAGTATTGATCAGCCTCTCACGCCCCAAACACTGACCCCGGCATGTGACGGAGCGCATCTTGCCCTCGTGTGCGTGCCTGCAGCGGCGCTTCAAGAAGTGACAGCCAAAGTCTGCAGTTTTTTACCTCCCACAGCAGTCCTGGCAGACATCACGTCGGTAAAAGAGATTCCACTGCGGCAGATGGAAACACTTTGGCCCGGTCCTGTTGTGGGCACACACCCCCTGTTCGGCCCCAAACAAGAGCCGCTGGCAAATCAGCCAGTGACCATAGTGCCCGGGAAAAAAGCAAAGAAAACACACATAGCACTCGTATCCTCATTTTTTACCACACTGGGGTGTCGTGTCTTCACCTCCAGTGCTGAAGCTCATGACAGAGCTATGGCTGCCATACAGAACATGAACTTTATCACCAGTCTGGCTTATTTTGCCTTGCTGGCCGGTCACAGGGAGCTGCTCCCCTTTCTCACCCCATCATTCCGCCGCCGTCTTGATGCAGCCCAAAAAATGCTAACGGAAGATGCTCACATGTTCGCCGGACTGTTTGAAGCCAATCCATACAGCGCAAAAGCCGTACGCCAGTACCGCCACATGCTCGATCTGGCCGCAGCAGGAGACATAGACTTACTCTGTCAGCGTGCCCGTTGGTGGTGGGACGATGCCAATATCAAGACCAAGATATAGAATAACGCTTGGCATCATAAGCATATCTATATACGTTCCAACTACAAACCTGTGTTTTACAACCAGTTAGAGGGCATGATTATTGCTATATATTCCGCAGGCGCACTGCCGCGTCAAAAAAACAACAGCGGAAGCACATGTTCGGAAAACAGCAAGATCCTAGCAAGACGGAAAAAGCCACTCCAAAGCGTATTAGCAAACAACGCCAGGAAGGCAACGTCCCCAAGTCTGCAGAGTTGGGCAAGGCTGTCAGTTTACTGACCGGCACTTCTGTTCTCTACGCCTGGATCGGTCCTATGAGCGAGGATATCAAGCAGATTTTCCGCCACTTTCTTAACCATTCCTGGGAATTTGATCCCAACCCGCAGAATGTCTACACGCTAAGCATCAACCTAACATGGGAACTCTGCCGCATTATCATGCCCATACTGCTTACATTGGCGTTCATGGGCTGGTTAGCGCAGCGATTACAGGTGGGCAAGCTGTGGACGACCAAAGTCTTCAAACCTAAGTTACAGCGTTTTAATATCATTAATGGCATCAAACGGATGATGTTCTCGCCGCAAACAGTGCTGCGCATTCTCAAAAGCCTGCTCTTTTCTATCATTCTTGCGGCCATACCTGGCTGGTTCATATATCAACAGCATCAAAATTTTCTTCCTATGTACTACGCCACCACCGAAGGCGTAGCCATGTATATGCTACAGATGGCGTTTAAACTGGTCAGCTATGCCCTCCTGCCTCTCTTGGCCATTGCCGTTTTTGACGTATGGCAATCACGCTATGCCTATAACGAAGGCATGAAGATGACCAAGCAGGAAGTCAAAGATGAACAAAAGAATGCCGAAGGTGATCCCGTTATAAAGGGCCAGCAAAAGCAGAAGATGATGCAAATCATGGCAAAACGCATGCTTGCCGATGTGCCCAAGGCGGACGTGGTGGTCACCAACCCAACACATATTGCCGTGGCTCTGCGCTACAATGCCTCTGAGGCTCCGGCGCCTGTCGTTCTGGCAAAGGGGGCAGACCACCTTGCTGAAAAGATCAAGGAAGTTGCTCGCGAAAATCACGTACCAATCCGTGAAAATGTACCTCTGGCACGGGCCCTGTATAAGTCTACAGAAGTGGGTGACATGATCCCCGAAGAACTGTACAAAGCAGTTGCCGCCGTACTTGCCAGTATTTGGAAGCTCAAGCCCAAGGTCAACGTATCGCACGGATAAACGATAGAGAAGGCGCGTAGTTATCCTCCGCCGCCTTTCCACAGCACGAAGAAGAACAAGTGAGGTGTCACTATAATGGCAGGCGCAGTACTACCCAAACTGGACTATGCCCGTTTTGCCAAACACGGCGATGCCTTTCTCGCTGCAGGCGTAGTCACCATTCTGTTTGTCATGCTGGTGCCTCTGCCAACGTTCTTTATGGACACCATGCTCTGCGTGAGCATCTCCATTTCTCTCATGGTACTTATCACTACCATGTTCATGACCTCTCCGCTTGAGTTCACCATTTTTCCCTCGTTGCTACTGGTAACGACTCTTCTGCGCCTCGCCCTCAATGTGGCTTCTACACGCCTTATCCTGCTCAATGGCAGCGCCGGGCCCAGTGCAGCTGGCGATGTTATCATGGCCTTCGGTCAATTTGTTGTCGGCGGAAGCTATGTGGTGGGCGGCGTTATCTTTATGATTCTGTTCATTCTCAACAAGGTTGTTATCACGGCAGGCACAACGCGTATTGCAGAAGTGGCAGCCCGGTTTACCCTGGACGCCATGCCTGGCAAACAAATGGCTATTGAGGCAGACCTCAATGCAGGTCTTATTGATGAAGATGAAGCCAATGCCCGTCGTGCTGGTCTGCGCAAAGAAGCCGACTTTTACGGAGCCATGGATGGTGCCTGCAAGTTCGTATCGGGCGACGTAAACGCCGGTATGTTTATCACACTTGTCAATCTTGTGGGTGGTATTATCATCGGCGTCGTGCAGAAGGACATGGACTGGAACTCAGCCCTGACCACATATTCGCTGCTTACCATTGGCGACGGCTTGGTCTCCACAATTCCCTCCATCATCGTCTCTACTGGTACCGGCCTGCTGGTCTCCCGCGCTGCCGCTGAAGCCAAGATGGGTGAAGAATTCCTGGCACAGCTCACCTTCAACACCCGTGCCCTACGCATGGTATCAGCTGTGCTGCTGCTCTTTGCCATGGTGCCAGGCCTGCCCACCATACCATTTCTGCTGCTTGCCACAGCCATTTTCATCGCTTCTCGTCTGACAGCCAAAAATGACGAAGAAGGTGCTGGCGACGGCAAGGGGGGAACATCTGCAAAAAAGGGCGGCGGCAAGACTTCATCCGGCACAGCAGACAGCCCGGAGGAAGTTCAGGCCCTATTACCCTTGGATACATTGGAGTTGGAGGTCGGTTATGGTCTCATTCCCCTGGTGGATGAGGAACAGAGCGGCAACCTGCTAGCCCGCATCCGTTCAATACGCCGTCAGTTTGCCCTGGATATGGGTGTTGTCATCCCCTCCCTGCATCTACGTGATAATTTGCAGCTTAAGCCAGGGCAATATTCTTTGCTCATCAAGGGTAATCAAGTGGCCTCTGCAGAAATTTTAGTGGATCATTTTCTGGCGATGGACCCCGGTAATGTAACTACCAGAATCAACGGTATTGAAACACGGGAACCGGCCTTCAACCTGCCCGCGCTGTGGATACCGGACAGCCAGCGCGAGGAAGCCATGCTGGCTGGCTATACAGTAGTTGATCCGGCGACGGTTATCGCCACACATTTGACAGAAGTGTTTAAACGCCATTTGGCAGATTTTCTGGACAGACAGGCCGTTCAGGGTCTGCTGGACACTCTTGGCAAGCACTCTCCCAAGGCTGTGGAAGATCTGGTACCCGGTGTGCTGCCGCTGGGAACCGTACAAAAGGTTCTGCAAATACTGGTACGTGAAAATGTTGGCATTCGCGACATGCTCACCATTGTGGAAACCTTGGGAGACTTTGGGGCACAGGTCAAGAACCCGGAAACACTTGCCGAGTATGTACGCGAAAAACTGGCGCGCTCCATAGTACGCCCCTATCTGGATAGCCAGGGGACGCTTCCAGTGCTAACACTTGCCCCAGACGCGGAACGTATGATCCAGGAGGGTATACGTCAGGCCGATAACGGCGTTACGTTCCTGTCACTTAACCCTGCGGCTGCCCAGCGTCTGGTGAACAATCTCAACAAGGCAGTGGATAACGCAGTTAATACCGATGGGCAGCCCGTGCTGCTTGTTATGCCGCTTATCCGTCCACACCTTGCTCAAATCATCACAAGATTCTTGCCCACGGTACCCGTCATCTCCCAAGCAGAAATCCCCCCTGATATCCGCTTACAATCCGTTGGCGTTGTATCCTCCGCCTAGCAAAAGCCCCCGTCAGGTATGTGACGGGGGCTTTTGTATAATAAATTGTCTTAATGGCAGTATATGGACTCAACGTTGGCCCTTATTTTGCATCAAACACAATAACGTCGTCATATTAACGACAACATTGTAACACGCAGTATGCAACTTGCCAAAGGATTAGACTATGCAGGTCAAGACGTTCGCCGGAGCATCTTCGCAGGAGATACTGGCCAGAATTAAGGCCGAAATGGGGCCTGATGCAGTTATTCTGGGCAATCGCACCTATCGCAGAAACGGCGAAGTATGTCATGAGATTACCGCCGGTCTCGAGCGTTCAGGAGGGGAGGCAACTGCTCCCGCAGGGACATCACCAGCCGGCTGGGGAGAATGGCATAAGGAATGGATGCAAATTAAGGATCAGCTTTTTGCCCTGATGAAGCCTGCCATTCAGTTGGAACGTCTTACACCACGCCAACGAGTAGCTCTGGAATATCTGCAACGCGAAGGCGTTTCTGATGCTGTAGCAGTGGGACTATATCAACGGCTATTAAGTGAACCGGGGTCTTCTGTACTGGAATGTCTCAGTGGCATGGTGCCGGTTAAGGCCTGGGGTTCGGAGAACTGGTCTCAACGCATTCATTTGATGGTAGGCCCCTTTGGCTTCGGCAAAACCACCACAGCACTACGCTTCGCACTTCAAATGCGTCGAAACAATCCAGAATCACGCATTGCCTTTATTAATTCGGACTGTCTGCGTGGTAATGGCAGGCTGGTGTTACGACATTGGGCAGAACTTTCCAATTTTATTTATATGGAAGCACCAGACAAATCCGCCATGAAACAATCCCTTGAAGCCACCAACAAGGCTGATGCGGTATTCGTGGATGTGCCTGGTTTAAGCCGTGAAGACACTATTGACAAGTGGCGCACCTCCATGGGTTTGGAAACGGTGGATTCAGCCACACACCTGATGCTTTCACCATTTTTTGATACGCTACAGATGCAAGCCTTTTTGCAAAGGTATAAAACAGAAGGTTCAGGGTCCATCGTCTGGACGAAGCTGGACGAAGCCCTTAGCTTTGGCAGCATTGTCAATGTGGCCTGCGCCTCAGGGCTGCCTGTTTCTGCGCTTTCATATGGCGCAGAACTTAAGGAAAGTCTTACTCCGGCCACTGAGCCGCTGGTATGGCGCCTTATTTTCAAAAGGCAACTTCCTGGTCAAGCGGCTTAAGGCTTCTGACAAAAACATTGGAGAGATAGATGAGCGGCGCATTTCCCCTGGTTTTTTCCGTCACTTCTGGCAAGGGCGGCGTAGGCAAGACGAATATTTCTGTCAACCTTGCTATCAGCCTAGCAAAGCTCGGCAAGCATGTGGTGCTGCTAGACGCCGACCTCGGTCTTGCCAACGTAGATGTGATACTCGGCCTCACACCACAGAAAAACATTTTCCATCTTTTTCACGAAGGGGCCACATTAAACGATATTCTCTTCCCCACGCCATACGGCTTTTCTATTCTTCCAGCATCATCGGGAATGAGTGAGATGCTCACCCTATCCACCGGGCAAAAACTCGAGTTACTTGAAGCCGTAGACGAAATGGAAGACGACTTAGACTACCTTATTGTTGATACGGGTGCAGGCATCAGCGACAATGTACTTTATTTCAACATGGCTGCACAGGAACGTCTGGTAATACTTACCCCTGAACCGACATCATTGACGGATGCTTATGCCCTCATCAAGGTACTCAAGACAAATCACGGAGTGGAACGCTTCAAAGTTTGCATCAACATGGCGCCAGACCTGAAAACCGCTAAAGAAATGTTCCTCCGTCTTCACCAGGCCTGCGATCATTTTTTGAGCGGAATCTCACTAGAACTGGTTGGCGTTGTACCCCGAGATACGAATGTTCGCAAAGCCGTTGTGCAACAGCAACCCTTCTGCATCAGCACTCAAGGGCCGGCATCAAGGGCTGTACAGACTCTTGCGAAAACCATCACGGGTTGGGAAGTACCAGAAAACTTGGACGGCAATATCAAATTTTTCTGGAAAAAGCTTCTCTTTCGATAATTTTTAGATAGGCGTGTTTAGAATGGAGATACAAAACCCATTCTAGTAAAGCTAATCTGCTGGGATAGTTAATACCATTACTGTTAACTTTAACGTGGATAAACGCGTCGTTCCTTGGGCCGGCGGGCATAAGGACGCTACGCATAACCGGCACCATAGTGCCATGGGGTGGAAGAGGCAGATCCGAAGGAAAACATTATGAAGACCGGCACAGCGCAAGCACACGCTCCATGCCCCTGGGAAGCTCTTGAAACTGGGGCAACCTCTTGGGAACATTTCTCCCCAGCGGAACAGGAAGCAGTGGTGAGACATTATGCTCCTAAGATTCGCTTTCTGGCCCTACGACTGAAGGCAAAGCTGCCCCGCAGTGTAGAAATTGGCGAACTTATCAGCTCCGGCACTTTGGGACTCATGGAAGCCCTAGGCAAATTTCGCCCACAACTGGGTATACGTTTTGAAACTTATGCTGAAAGCCGTATCAAGGGCGCCATGCTGGACGATTTGCGCAGGCTTGACTGGTTTCCACGTTCCCTGCGCCAACGTGTGCGAATACTAGACGATGCTATCCGTAAAGTAGAACACGAGCACGGACGCCAGGCCACCGAAGAAGAACTACAGAGAATTACAGGCCTGGAACTACGTGAAATTCGTCAAGGTCTTGAAGCTCTGCAAAACCAGCTTTGGGTTTCCTTGGATGCCATTCAGGACACGCTTTCCAGTGATGTTCCAGATGGCGGCGGTGAACCATATCGGGATACAGCCATGCAAGAGCTTGTCGAGCGTATTGCCCCGCTTATTGACAGCTTGACGCCAAGAGAAAAATTGGTACTGTCCCTTTATTATACTGATGAATTGAACATGCGGGAAACGGCCGAAGTAATGGGTATCACCGAAGGACGCGTTTCGCAATTGCACTCACAGGCCCTGAGCCGCCTCCGTAAGGAATTTTTGAATCAATACGGTGAAGGTTCGGAACTATAACACTGGAACTTACGTTATATAACGACCGTTAGTGACAACCTTTCATTGCCAGAAGGAGTCTTCCATGCCATACAATCCCAATATGAGAGTCCTTATTGTTGACGATTTCTCTACCATGCGCCGCATCGTACGCAATATTTTACGACAACTGGGCTTTCAAAATGTTGTTGAAGCTGATGATGGCACCACTGCATGGGAAACGCTGAACAGAGAAAAAATTGACTTCATCGTTTCCGACTGGAACATGCCGCAGATGACTGGTATTGAGCTGTTACGCAAGGTACGCGCCAGTGAACAATTTGCTAACATTCCTTTTTTGATGGTTACGGCCGAGGCGCAGCAGGAAAATATCATTGAGGCGGTGCAGGCCAAGGTCTCCAATTATATTGTTAAACCCTTCACAGCAGACACACTCAAACAGAAAATTGACAAAATTTTTCCTTAGCAACAATCTTTAAGGCTGTGGCAGTTATCTTGTAACGTGTATAGCCCCATAACCATCTGGCACAGCCTCATACCGACCTTAATGTCGGAACGTTGTTTCCCTTTGAATGTGTGGATTGCCCATACATCTCGGGAAGAAGGGAGTAGGCTGTGGCTGAAAAGCAGACAAACATAGAAGATATCCCAAAGGAGGAAGTATCTGTTGCTGTTGGCGGACAGGACGCTGTTCGCAAGGTTGAACTGGATCTTGATGACGCTCCCTTTCTTAAAGAAGATGAACCCACAGTTCCCGCTGAAAAAGCGAATGAGAATCTGCCCGACGAAGAAGCTCCAAGCTCTGGTGACGGTCCTGGGACAAAAGGGAAAAAAAAGAAGATATTGCTTTTCGCCGCCATTGGTTTGGTTGCGCTTCTTGTGGCTGCAACGGCAATCTGGTGGTTTGTGCTGCGCACGCCTCCGCCGCCACCACCTCCAGACGAACCCATACAACCTGATGTCATTGTCGTGCCAAGCACCCCTACAGCTCCTGCGACACCTACCGAATCTATAAAGGAACTGGCTGCTTTTGTGATACCACGCAATACTCCTCAAGGAACACGTTTTCTCGTCTGCAAATTTTCCTCATTGAGCACCAATCCGGCTATTGATGCAGAAATTGAGCATAAGCTCATTCCCATCCGGGATGCACTGTATTATTATTTAAACAGCAAGTCCGACGAGTTTTTACTTGATGCTGCCAATGCTGCCAAAGTCAAGCATGACCTAACAGGTGTATTGAACGACTATATCACGCAGGGAAAGGTTGAGGATGTTCTGTTTGAGAGCTATTTAAATGAATAAATAGCCATCAGGCAAACGCTAGGGTAAAGGGAGGCCACCATGAGCATTGACGCCACCATGGCCGTACTGTATGCCCAAACCGGCATGGCCACATCCATGGCTAATGCCGCCGTCGTAGCCCCACAAGCTTCAGCTGCAATGTCGCGCATGCTTGCTGCTGAAATGGCACGGCAAGAACAGCATCACATAACTAAATCTGAAGACAGCAACAAAATGTCGCTCACTCCTGACGCTGAGCAGCATAATACCCCTCAATTTGGTAGCCGTCGTCGCCGTCGAACTCCACCGACGACCGAAGAGAACGATACACCAATAGCTTCCCCTCTGCTGGGGAATTTATTGAACATGAAGGTATGAACGACTCCCTGCTCTTTTTATCAGTTGGAATCTTTTCGCTTTTTGAGCTAGCAATTCTCTGCGGCGTATTGCTTTTTTATGTACGATTACGCCGCTCCGAAACTCTTCTCAATACATTACAGGATAATCAAAGCAGCCTGCTCAAGCGTATTGAAATGAATGCTCAACTGGAACGTGAAATCGTGGCAACCTTTGCGCAAAGGCAAGCTGAGTTACGTAATCTTGATGAAAAACTGGAAGAAAAAGCACAGGAATTACGTCGTTTGCTGGAACAGGCCGAAGGAATCACCAGATCCCCACAATTTTTGCGAGAGCTGATTCTCAATGGCCGCCGCAAGGGCCTCAGTAGTCGTCAGATTGCTAAAAATGCTGGACTTAGTATTGACGAAGTCGACCTGATATTGGCACAAGCCTCGGAATGACATATATTATAACGATTCTCCCAGTACTGTAAGCTAGAAGTCCAGTTTGAACTGCATGCCTACTCCCAAAGAAGATTTGGGCTGTTTATCATCAGCATACGGAATTTCACGTTCTTCATTTTTGAGAATCAACTCTGGTCCTACCTTAATACTCAAATCGTCATCTGCCTGTACATCCGCGTAGGCTCCCACCACATGACGTCTTTCCATGGATAAATTCTCGTCTGGGGGAGCATTGGGTTGCGGCCCGACATTCTTATGCCACGAAGAAGTTTCCTGCCGAACGCTTATATCCATGTCTCCCACAACTTGATTACGTTTATCTGCAACATCAAGAGCGGAATTGATACCCGATGCAGTATTCACACTCTTATTGTTTGTCTCATTGGATGAGTTTTCCACTGCGCGACGCTGTAGTGTTTCCATAGGCATTCCATTGCGCCATGCTGCTCTACTGTCGTCACCACGGCTAAACGCCCAACTGTTCGCATGAACGCCGCTGATTTGTGAAGATTGTGCCCGATGGCTCGGTTTTTGGTGATGCTCTGCGGCAAAAAAAGGCGCAGGCTCTTGCAATGCAGCCATGTGTTGCTCACTGGAAGACGTCGACATCGTCTTTGTCTTCCTATCCTGCTTTGCCCAAAATGGCTGTTCTATAGGCGGCATGCAAGCACACATCGGCAAAGAAATCAACAAAATGAGAAAGAAAAACACTAAGGTCGAAACCGGACGCATGCTGTTTCTTACATACAAAAAAAGCTCCTGTAAAGTATGCTGACATGTGCTCATACCAATAACCATTTATTAATATATCACCATCAAAGGGCTTTCAGCCCCCCCTAGTGACCATTTCCAAACGGCAGATCATTTAAACGTGCCCGTTTTATCCGTGGTGACCTCGTGCAACAGTTTTTCCTTGTCAATCAAGGGGATTGTGGGGCTCGCTCCTGTATCACGCCAACCGCCCCCTAAGGCCATGCACACACTGACTACACTGTTCAACCGATTTTGCAGAGCGGTTGCCAACTGCAACTCTGCAGCAAAGAGCTGTCTTTCAGAATCAAGTACCGTGAGATAATCCGTATATCCATTGTCATACTGTAGCCGGGCGATGTCGGTGGAACGTCGCAAACTCTGCACCTGCACCTGCATGCTGCGTACAACACTATCCGCCTCACGTTGAGCCGTGAGTGAGGTACGTATATCCTCAAAAGCACGCTGAACCGTCTTGCGATAAACGGCAATAGCTGTCTTTTTCTGAGCCTCGGCATCCTTAAGATTATACCAATTACGTCCAAAATCAAGAATGGGCACAGTACCACTGGCGCCATAGTTCCACGTTCCAGAAGCGCTCGTGAACAGGCTACCCACCGAAGTAGCCAATGTACCAAGCGAGCCTGTCAGAGAAATAGATGGAAAAAACTGGGCCCGCGCCACTCCGATATTGGCATTGTAGGCCATAATACTGAACTCGGCAGCACGGATGTCAGGCCTGCGAAACAATAGTTCAGAAGGCAACCCTTCAGGCAACACAGGAGGAGCAGGCAGAGAGGCTATACCCTTTCCCCGCACCATACCCCGCTCCATGATATCACGTGGGGAACGCCCTAACAGCACGGCAAGAGACGCTTCTGCCCTGTCCACATCAATAGTGCTGGTATGCACTTGGGCACGGGCTGTTTCTACTTCGGCCCTAGCCCGTTGCCAGTCCAGTTCGGTAATATCTCCCTGCTTGTAGCGAGCCGTATAAATGCGGAAAGATTCCTCACGGGATTTCAGAGTACGCAGGGCAGTATCCAACTGCATATCCAACGCAAGCAAGGCAAAGTATGCCTGGGCCGTCTGCCCGGCGACAGAAAGGCGCAGGGCCTCATGGCCTATTACCGTTCCCATGAGGATGTCACTAAGCATGGTATACTGATTGCGTAGTTTACCCCAAAAATCCAATTCCCAAGAGGCACTTAAGGCACCTTGGTAGATAGAAGGTGCCCGTGCCAGACCGCTCACATCATATGGCGCAGTAAGATTGGGTGCACGTTCAGAAGAACTTTCGGATCTAGCGGATGCACTACCGTTTATCAAAGGGGCTAACGCAGCTGTACCCACTCCAGCCTTAGCTGCTGCCGACTCGATGTTGGCCATGGATTCTGCAAGGTCTTGATTGTGCTTAAGGGCTTCTTCAACCAACGCAGTAAGCACGGGATCATTGAAACGATTCCACCAATCCGTATCTAGAGGCGCAGGCCCCATGTCAACGCTACGCCACTGCTTAGGCAAATCTATCTCAGGACGTTCATAACGCGGCGCCAGCGAACAAGCAGACAGAAGCCCTATCATTAGCGTCGCAACCCCAAGAACAGCTAAAGAACCGAACGACTTGCCGCAGCTCATATCTCCTCCTGTTCATCCCCAAGAAAATCCTTACCTGCATTTGGATCGCTCTTGCCTTGAAGCTTGAGCGAAATGGTCATGATCATCTTGAAGAAAAAAGGTACAAATAACGTGGCAATACAGGTCGCAGCCAACATGCCGCCAATGACCGCCGTGCCTATCGCATGGCGGCTGTTGGCACCAGCACCCGTACTGATTGCCAGCGGTAACACACCAAGAATGAAGGCAAGACTCGTCATGACAATGGGTCTGAAACGCAAACGGGATGCTCTCATGGCTGCCGCATCCAGACTACGCCCACCGCGCCAAGCTTCTACGGCGAATTCCACGATAAGAATCGCGTTCTTTGAAGCCAAACCAATAAGCGTGACGAGTGCCACCTGAAAATAGACATCGTTGGAAAGTTCACGCAGCCATGTGGCTACAAAGGCTCCAAATACTCCAAAGGGTACGGCTGTGAGCACGGCCAAGGGCAATGACCAAGACTCGTATTGCGCTGCCAGAATAAGAAAAACCATAACAATAGCCAGTGCAAAGATCATCAGAGTATCTGCACTAGCCAGCTTTTCCTGCAGTGACGAACCCACCCAGCCAAGGGCACAGTCTGCCGGCAGAACAGCACTGGCAGCTGCCTCCATTTGCTTAAGGGTGTCACCCGAGGCGAAACCGGGTGTTGGCGTTCCCATGAGGTGTGCCGCCGGAAAAGCATTGTACCGCTCCACAACCTGTGGGGCTGTACGTCTTTCCAGAGTCATGATTGCTGTGAGCGGCACCATCTCACCTTTGCTATTTTTCACATAAACATCCCTGAGGGATTCCGGCAGAATACGGTAGTCTTCTTCGGCCTGCATACGCACCTGAAAGGTGCGGCCCAAATAGTTGAAGTCGTTCACATAGGTTTGGCCGAAAGCAGCGCCCATGGCTTCATAGACATCGGAAATGCTAATGCCCATGTCCTTGCAACGCTCACGATCCAGATTGGCATAGAGCTGCGGCGCCCCGGTAGTGAAAAGATTGCGCACCATGCCGATGGCAGGGTACTTGGGCGAACCGTCCTCATTGCGGGAGGTCGCCTCAGCTATTACGGCATTGGCATATCTTTCCAAGTCATAGAGCGTGCCCGCGCCACGCATCTGTATGAAACCCTCAAAGCCGCCCGTAGTACTCATGCCCTGGATGGGAGGCGGTGAAAAGGAAAGTACAAAGGCTTCGGGCTGCCTAGCACTGATTGTCATAACCTTAGCTACCACGTCAGTATCAGACTGACCGGGTTCGGTTCTCTCCCTCCAAGGTTTCAACGATGTGAAAAAAGTGGCGTAGTTGCTCTTGATAGAAAATGAGGTAATATCCAGGCCGTCAATCACGGCTACGTCATTCACGCTGGGCAAAGCCATAGAATAGTCTGTGATAATCTTACCCACAGCCTTGGTACGTGGAATAGAAGCACCGTCTCCCAATATCGCCAAACCTATAGTATAACCCTGGTCTTCATTTGGCACTAATCCTGTAGGAACGCGCTCCATAATAAACACTACAGCGCCTATCATGCAGAAAAAAAGTACCATGGCCCTCAGTGCAGAATTTTTAATAAAGCGCACAGCCCGCAAGTAGCCGTGAGTTATGCGCCCGAATATGTAATTGAAGCTAATAAAAAATTTAGGCGGTACATAGCCGTGGTGATGCTGCTTAAGCAATAAAGCACAGAGAGCAGGGGTAAGTGTCAACGCTACAATACCCGAGAGCACTACAGAAACAGATATAGTAATAGCGAACTGCTTATACATCTGGCCTGCAAGGCCACCCATGAACGACACAGGAATAAACACCGCACATAGCACCAGCACAATAGCAATAACCGGCGCCGTCACCTCGTTCATGGCCTTAGCCGTGGCCTCCTTGGGGGGCAAATGTTCGGAGCTCATAATACGCTCCACATTCTCCAACACCACGATGGCGTCATCTACCACAATACCAATGGCCAACACCAAGCCAAAGAGAGTAAGCGTATTGATGGAATAGCCCAAGGCATACATGCCCGCAAATGTGCCAATGACTGATACAGGTACTGCAATGCAAGGGATAAGCGTGGCCCGCCAGTTTTGCAAAAAGATAAAGACCACGAGAAACACCAACACCATAGCCTCAATGAAGGTGTGGATGACCTCTTTAATGGATTCCATCACATAGTCATTGGTATCCACAACCAGCTTATAGGTCATGCCATCAGGCATGGTTTGAGCGATTTCATTGAGACGCCGGCTTACACGCTCGCCGGTTTCGATTGCGTTTGCACCGGGCAAAAGGAACACGGCGCCCATGCGCGCGACGTTGCCGTTGAACGTCGATTCCACAGAGTAGTCTTTCCCGCCCATTTCAATCCGCGCCACATCCCTGAGGCGCAGCATGGCACTGTTCTCTTCGGCACGCACGATGATATTGCCAAATTCCTCCGGTGTGACCAAACGCCCCTGCGTGTCTATTTGCCAAGAGAGTTGTGTTTCGTCGCCCACCGGATTATCTCCCAGGCGCCCGGGCGCGAACTGCGAGTTCTGCTCACGGATGGCAAGACCGACCTCCGCAGGGGTAAGGCCGTACTTGGCGAGCTTGTCCGGCTTAAGCCAGATGCGCATGGAATAATCCATATAGCCGAAAACCGAACAATCGCCTACGCCAGGTACACGCTTGAGCTCGTCCACAACATTCACGTTCATCCAGTTATGGATGTATACTGCGTCGTAACGGCCTCCAGGAGACATAAAGGCAAATATCTGCAGTATGGCCGGGGACCGCTTGACAACGGTGATACCTTGTCGTCGTACATCCTCGGGCAAGAGCGTCTGGGCAAGATTCACTTTGTTGTTAACGTTGACTAAGGCCATATCTGGATTGGTACCCAGAGCAAAAGTCACGTTAATGCTGCCGGATCCCGATCCTGAAGACGCAGAAGAGTTCATATAGAGCATGTTCTCCACGCCGTTAATGTTCACCTCCAACGGTGCTAACACGGTGGAAGCAATTGTTTCTGCTGAAGCACCGGGATAATTTACTGTCACATTGACTGTAGGCGGAACAAGGTCAGGATATTGGGCGATAGGCAGAGCAATCAGAGCCAAAGCTCCCACCAGCGTGATGACAATAGAAATGACGGCCGAAAAAATGGGCCGTCGCAGAAAAAAATTAGGTTTAGTAGAAGCGGCCATGCGATATTCCTATTTGTTATCCGCTTCGGAAGGCTCTTTACCAGCATTCTGTGCAGACTTGGTTGACTTAATCTTGGAAAGCTCATCCATACTTGGTTGTATGGTTACCGGCATACCGGGTCGGGCTTTGACAAGTCCCTCCAGTACAATACGTTCCCCCCCCTTGAGACCGGAATCAACCAAGTATTTGTCTCCCACCGTCTCACTCACTACAATGGGTATGATGTAAACTTTGTTGTCCTTGTCCACCCCCATGACCATGGGACCCTGCTGGGTGATCATAACACACTTTTGGGGGATGAGAATGGCATTGAGAAGGACATCACCATCCATGAAAAGCCGTACATACTGACCTGGCATTATCTGACCAGTACTGTTGTCAAATACAGCACGCGCCTTGATAACCCCTGTAGTAGGCTGCACCTGACTGTCAATAAAAGTCACTTTGCCTTCCCCTTGGTACATACTGCCATCCAACAGGCGCAACCGGGCCTTGTAGGTTCCCCCATCAGGAAATCGAAGGCGCCCTGCTGCTTCAAGCTGCTGCCGCCGCATACGCTCAGGAGCGGCAATGGAAAAATCAATATGCATGGGATCAGTCTGGTTAACATACGTCAGCAAAGAATTGTTGCTCACCAGGTTGCCCACAGTGAAATTCTCCTTACTGCTGTAGCCGGAAACTGGAGAAATCACCTGGCAGTAATCAAGATTGATCTTGGCAGTACGCAGAGCTGCACGGGAGCTGTCATACGCTGCGCGAGCGCTGTCACGCTCTTTCTGGGAAACTGCGTTTTTCTCATACAGAGGACGGACACGACGCCACTCGCGTTCGGCATTGTTAAACTGAGCCTGTGCCTGCTGTACCTGCGCCTCATAGGTATCACGCTCGATTTCGAAAAGAACCTGGCCTTCCTTTACAAAATCACCTTCTGTGTACAAACGCCTTTCAATAATACCCTGTACGCGTGCACGCACTTCCACGGAACGGGAGCCAGAGGCCTGAGCCTGAAAAGCAGCTGGCCAGGGAGTATCAGCGGCCTTTACTTCTATTACTGACACCGGCAACGCCATGCTGGGTGCAGTTTTTTTTTCGCTTTTACATGCTACGATGCTGAAACTCAGTCCCAGCACCCCCAAACAGATCAATAGATGTCTCATTGTCATGCTGAACTCCGAAGAGGCAAATTCGCAAAACCTAACTGCAGGTGAAGCGTGCACCGCTAACGCTCCGCCTAAAAAACACAAATTGCTATAAAAGGCAATGGCACCAGAACTGCAGAGGAGCTCTTGTTAAAGCAAGAAATTATCAATAATTACAGACAGTTGACTTATCGTATTAAAATATATATAACATACTGTATTCATTGAATAAATTATTATTCATCTTTTTCTTGCAAATGATGCCACACTTTCTTTGCCTTGGCACACGCACTGTTCAAAAAAACCGTCCACCAGACGGCATCCTTTAGCAATTCTACACGCCGGAAACGGTGCTGGTCATTATCTGCCCGCATAACCGTGGTGTCCAATACCTTTGTCTGACCGCCTTCATCCAGAAATGTGATACGCACTCCGATACGACGCAACGCTTTCAATTCAGCTGGAGAATATTGAGCCGCCACACGCGAGGCCACATCCGTCGCCACCTGTGCGCTAGGTTTTTGTCGGGAATACGCTCCAAGATTTTTGACGCTAAAATCAACGATGAGATCTGTTTTTACAACATTGGCAAGGTTGATTCGGCTACGATTAATGGCTTTACCCTTACGCAAAACCTTGTAGTAAAATGCCCCACGTTCTTCAGAGGCCGCCAAAATCACTGCCGTATCACCTGCTGAATGAAACACACCGATGTTAGCCGTGGCACCTGATTCAGAAACAATATCAGCTTTTTCTTCAGCAATGCGACGCGTTAGCCGCCTTGAACGTCGGCGTGCGTCCAGAAAAATGCCAATAAACGCGGCTATCAAGGCCACGATAATGGTTGTATTTATCATGATGTCCATCCCCGGTGTATATCAAATATCAAACCGCAAGCGCATCAGTGTTCCAGCACGTGCCGCCAGAAGTTCTGCAACCACGGCAACAGCAATTTGTTGTGGTCCCTGTGCCCCGATGCGTAAGCCCATAGGGCAACACACTGCGGCTAGTTCAGCATCAGGAACGCCATCAGTGCGCAGTTCAGCATAAACCTGTTCGCGTTTATTTCTATCTCCCAGCAAGCCAATGTACTGGGCATGGCTAGTCAAGGACTGTGCCAGGGCATTGCGGTCAGAGCTGTGATCTTCTGTAAAAATAGCTACATAATGTCTACAACCGATACCACAGGCCTTCACAAGATTTTCGAAACCAGGCAGAACAACACACTGGCGTGCCATGGGGAAACGCTCGGCATTGGCAAACTCTTCAGTCTCATCAACCACATCCACTACAAATCCGCAGGCATGGGCCAAACGGGCCACCTCCACTGATATCTGACCGCCGCCGCAAAGCAGAAGCACTGGTGACGCTTCTGACAATTCCGATGCAGAATCAACAGAGACCGTTTCTGAGGAAATATCATCAGGCAGGTGAAGATTTTCTCCTGTTTCAAACAAATCAGGCATCATCGCTCTCCTTAACATAGCCACACCCTTTGACAGGGCATACTATCCGTATGCCTTCACGCCCTTTCTTTTCCACAAGATAAGGGGAAGCGCAGCGAGGGCATGATTCGGGCACTGGTTTATCCCAAAGAGCGAAATCACATTGGGGGTAGTGGTCACAGGAATAAAAAATCTTTCCACGTTTGGTACTCTTTTCAACCAGCGTTCCCTTCTCACAGCGCGGACAAGGTACCCCTGTAGAAAATGGAGCAGCATACTTGCATTCAGGGTATCCCGTGCAGGCAATGAAGCTGCTGCCTGTACGAGATTTCTTGATGACCAAATCTTTACCGCACTGTGGACACTGTCCGACCCTTTCGTATTGGGGTTTTTCTGACATGGACAAAACCACATTGCCGTCCTCCGCACGTTCAAAATTACTGGTAAAACGGCATTCCGGATAGCCTGAGCAGGCCAAAAAAGAGCCCGCCTTGCCAAACTTTATAAGTAACGGCTTCCCACAGTCAGGACAAAGAATATTCGCGGGTAATCCGCCCTTGAGACTCTTCATGTTTTTGGTTGCAGCAAGCAGGGTGGGGTTGAAGTCCCCAGCAAAATGTCGCAGCAGATCAACCCATTTCTCACGCCCCTCGGCCACCTGATCGAGATTCTCCTCCATCTGGGCAGTAAATCCCACATCCATCAGTCGAGGGAAATGTTCTAACAGTTGTCGGCAAACCACACGCCCCAAATCTGTAGGTACAAAATGGCGCTCTTGCAAACGCACATACTCGCGATCCTGCAGCGTGGATATAATAGCCGCATAGGTAGAGGGACGGCCAATTCCCAATTCCTCCAGTTCGCGTACAAGCCCTGCCTCGCTGTAACGTGCCGGAGGTTGGGTAAACTTCTGCTCTTTCTCCACTTTCTCTGGCTGAAGGATCTGCCCTTCCACCAGCGGCGGCAACTGGGCATCTTCCTCATCGCGGCCACGAGGCATGACAGTCAGGAAACCAGGAAAGAGCAAGCGTTCGCCTTTGCCTTTCCAAAGCGTTGAGCCACATGCCACGGAAACTGTGGTATCGTGAAAGCGTGCACTCGCCATCTGCGAAGCCACAAACCGTGACCAGATAAGCCGATAGATATTATACTGCTCTGGCGACAGATGTGGCTTGACGTCGTCTGGCGTGATAGCCACATCAACAGGGCGAACAGCTTCGTGAGCGTCCTGCGCGCCACCTCGCGCTTTGTATATACGCTCCTTCTGAGGTAAAAACTCTTTGCCATACGACGTGTTAATATAATCCCTGGCGGCGGCACGGGCTTCATCTGCTATGCGGGTGGAATCTGTACGCATATATGTGATGAGTGCCGTTAATCCCCTGTCTCCCAACTCAACGCCCTCATATAGACGCTGGGCAATACTCATTGTCCGCTTGGCCGTATAGGAAAACCTTTGATTGGCTGTTTGTTGTAATGTAGATGTAATGAATGGCGGTAGGGGGGCACGTTCGCGCTCTTTTTCCTCCACATGTTCCACCACAAAGGGTTTACCCTTGAAGTTTTTTTCCACAGCGCTCGCCTGTTCTGCATTACCGATAATGGCCTTTTTGCCGTCTATCCGCACCAATTCGACCTTAAAGGCTGGTGGCATCTCTGCCCGCAACATGGCATGGAACAACCAGTATTCCTCAGGCGTAAAAGCTTCGCGTGCATCCTCGCGTTCTACAATAAGCCGCAGGGCCACAGACTGTACCCGCCCTGCGGAAATGCCACGTTTGATAGTTTTCCAAAGCAGAGGAGAGATTTTATACCCCACAAGGCGATCCAGCACGCGACGGGCTTGCTGGGCATCGAAGAGGTGAACATTGAGTTCGCGTGGATGGGCAAGAGCTTCCTTCACTGCTCTGGACGTAATTTCGTTAAACTGAATGCGCTTGATATCCTTAGCTTTGTCACGGATAAGCTCTGCCACATGCCAGGCAATAGCCTCTCCCTCACGATCCGGATCCGGTGCCAAAAAAACGGTATCGGCTTTTGCTGCTGCTGCACGCAGGTCGTTGACCACATTCTTTTTGTTCTCAATTATTTCATAGTGTGGCGTAAAGTTATTCTCTTCATCCACCCCAAGAGAACTGGATGGCAGATCACGCACATGCCCAACACTTGCCTGAACCATGTACTGCGGCCCCAAAAATTTCTTGATGGTCTTAACCTTGGCCGGTGACTCAACAATAATAAGCTGCTTGCCCATTCCTTCCTCAATGATTGCAGATAATTTCCCATACCGAAAAACTTTGAGCACAAAGATTTCACCCTCTCAATCGGATGACAGAGGCCTCATGCGCCTTAGCTACAACGGCATAGATAGTCAATAGCGTCAAGAACGAAGTATTTGTCAAGCCCTGTCCGGCTGGACAGAGACATAAATCTGCGATAATAATTAGAAAGAGAGTATAATATACTTACCCTCAACATTTGTGAGGACTCTATGACGACGTTCCGTTGTCTGGTGTTTTTGCTATGTATTGGCATCTCTCTGCTGCCCGCTTGCGTACGTCAAAAATCTTCTGCGGTTGATACGGAAGTACTGCGTCAAGGGCAACTGAAAGCACCGCAGCAAGATGTGAACATTGCTCCTTTAGTTTATGTCAATGTACGCGACAATACCAATCGTCGCGCTACAACTCTGCGCTCCCAGACTGAAGCCGGCCTTGGTCGCATGGGGTATACTATCGTGCATACTCCCAGCGAGGCAGGTTATATTCTCCAGATTGTAGTGTTAGCTGCCGGGATCACATCTCAAGAAAAGGCCCGAGCCGTTATCAACAGTGGATATGGCTCGCCTTCGGTACTTTCCGGCGATGGGGGCACTGCACTTGTGGCAGACGTTCTCTTGGTGCAACGGCAGGTACCAAGCTCTAAAAGACCCAGCAGGGTTAAGCTAAAAAATATTTCCAGACGAAATGCCGTTGCCAATAGCCAGATGCGCATAGGGTTGCTTATTCACAAGGAAGTCAATCTCGAAGAAGGGCTTACCTCCTTTATGATGGAGACCCTAGCCAAGGAGCTGGCAGACGCTCTTCGCAAGGCCGATGGAGAGACATCTCCAAAAGATGCACAGCGTCCATAGGCGTATTGCCTCATGCACGGGTACTATAAAGGAACAGTGCTCCCCCACTATGCTGCAAACAAATCGTCATTTTTTCGACACTGTCTCCGATTTCAATCATAATCTACTGAATTTATATAATTATTTACTTCTGGCATCCGAGTTGCTTTATCCTGACTGCGGGGGTACTTGCTCCGCAGGAGGAAACTATGGCACTTTCCAACTTTCTTATTCATCCGCCGTCTGAATCGCCCCAGGCACATAACGGCGCACTTCGCCGTTCAAATGCTGCGCAAAATGGCTCTCCATCGGTCTTTGCCAATCTTATGAACGGCTCCAAGGTATCCTCGGAAAATGCTGATTCCACCGGACTACGCAATACGGCTACCCCCATGGCTCTCAACAGCCAAAGAAATTTTGTACTGGCCGGTCGCACCCCAAGTGACCTCATGCGGGCACAAGTCTTCACCAAGGCTGAAGCCGACATGCGTCAAAATAAGGCTATTGAGGGTCTCATGCAAAGCATGACCGGCAACGGATCAACACTGGATCTAGCCCGCAGCATGGGAACAGCGAGGCATCTTGGCTCCATTACGGGAGCCTTTGACAATCGCCTTCGTGGACTGAACATGGGAGATTTCGTCCACTCCCGCAACAATACCGCCAGAAATAATGCATCCACCTCCCGCACCAAACCTTCCCATCCGGTTGAAGACATGGGGCTTGGGCAGCTTTCCGCACGTTTTGAATCCGGCAGCGATGGCGTTGCTGCAGTTGGCTATGACCGCAATGGCGGCACGTCGTATGGCAAGTACCAAGTTTCATCTCGTGCAGGCAGCCTGACGGATTTTCTAAAATTTTTGGATACAGAAGCTCCCGATATTTCCAAGCGGCTGCGTGCATCCGGTCCCGGCAATACAGGAAGTCGCAAGGGAGCTATGCCAGACATGTGGCGTGCCATCGCAAGTGAACAGCCCGAACGATTTGAAAAGCTGCAGGAGGCCTTTGTACACCAAAGCCACTACAAGCCTGCTCTGGAATCCATCGTCCAGCGCACGGGCCTGACAGAGGCAACACTTTCCCCTGCAATGCGTGAGGTTATCTGGAGTACAGCTGTACAGCACGGTCCAGCCGGCGCAGCACGCATTTTTGCTCGTGCCGATACCATGAGCGGCAAGCCAACTGACCCTGCCTACGAGCGCAAGCTCATTTCCAATGTCTACAAAATCCGTGTGGGACAATTTGGATCCTCAACCAGCAGTGTTCAAGCTGCTGTTGCAAACCGCTTCAAGCAGGAAAAGGCCATCGCCCTGAATATGCTGGATGGCAACAGAGCCTCTACTTTGGCATAGCCGAGCCAGAACAATGTCTACAGCAGGCACAGGCACAACACTGCTCATCAATTTGACGCGCTTCGGTGATTTGCTGCAAAGTCAGCCTCTTATTGATGAAATTCACCACAAGGGCAATCGGGTTCATTTGCTCTGCCTGGAAAATTTTTCATCAGCGCTTCCCCTGCTACGCCATGTGGAACAGGCATGGCCACTGCCAGGTGCGCGGTTTATGGCTGATATGGACAAAAACTGGCGCACAGCTGTTTCTAATCTCCTTGACATTACCCGCACTATACGTAAGCAGTCGTGCCCCAATTGCGTAATCAACCTCACAACAACCCTGCCGGCCCGGTTGTTGGCAGGGCTGCTCTGTGAAGATATTACCAGAATACGCGGTTTTTGCCTAGATCGTGAAGGATTTGGACGCAATAACGGCATCTGGGCATCCTTTCTCAACGGCACCACAGCCAGTCGATTAAGTGCACCCTTCAATATTGTTGATATGTTTCGGATGTTGGGCAACCCGGACAGCAGCGGTGACACCGCACACCTGCCTCGTTTCAGACTGGCCCCACCATTACCTAAGGCTATGGTCAAGGCTGACACTCTCTTGGCCAACGCCCCCGCAGGTACTCGCGGGTATGTTTGCATGCAACTAGGAGCCAGTGAGACACGACGGCAATGGCCAGCGCACAGTTTTGCAACTGTGGGTGACAGGCTGTGGCAGGAACTGCGCTTATGCCCTGTGCTGCTTGGTTCCACTGCCGAAGCGCCACTCGCTAGAGCCTATATGGCAAGTACCCATGCTCCCTGCATTGATACCATTGGGAAAACTGATCTTGAAAGCCTGGCGGCATTGCTTATCCGCTCACGTCTGCTTATTACAAATGACACCGGCACTATGCACCTTGCTGCAGGACTCGGGGTAACCTGTCTGGCCATATTTCTCGCCACCGCGCAACCCTGCGACACCGGCCCCTACCTGCCCGACTGCTGTTGTCTGGAACCGGCTCTGTCTTGCCATCCCTGCCAGTTCAATACTCCCTGCACGAACAATCTTGAATGCGTTTCATATATACGTCCTCAGGTTGTGAGCGAGCTTGCCCTTACCCGGCTGACACGAAGTACATGGGATACTGCCTGCCTAACCAGTATTGAAAACGAAGCTAGAATCTGGCTGACGGACCAGGATGCTCAGGGATTTGCTTTCGTGCGTCGATTAACAGCACTGCCTCCTGATGACCGAAGCCTATGGCTCCTGCACCAACGCATCTTCTGGCGTCAATTACTCGACACTATGAATGGACATAGTTATCCCACCCACACGCACTGTGAACAGGTACGACCAATGGTAACGGCCTATTCCGACGCCTTTGTTGAACGCATGGTTACAGCATTGACACAAGCGAGTCATTTGTTTGCCCTCCTGACGGAACAGGGACACCTGATTGGCAAAAGCGCTATGGTCGGGCAACTTTTTCTGCGCAATTGTGACCGTGTGCAGAACGTCCTGGATGACTGTCCAGAACTGCGTTCCCTAGGCGGCTTTTGGCGTGAGCTCCGTCATGAACGTGGCGATCGCATAGACGATCTTTTGGCAATCACAGATCTACTAGAACAGCATATCGGCAACTGGCGTAACCTTTTTAAAAATGGCACATAGTTTGCTTATAAAAAAGCATCATGACAACGGAAAAACTTTCCCTGTGGGGATGAGGAGGGAATACACATGATTATCGTAGACGGTACACAAAGTGAAAAGAACATTTCTACATTCGCTAATCTGGAAGAAATTCTAAAGGACGTAATGCAGGACGAGAAGATGGAAAATCGCGTCGTGACAGATGTATTCGTCAACAACGAGGCCTTTTCTGAAATCTATCCGCATCAAGCGGAAGACATTGAAAGTTCAGAAATCACTTCTGTTGAAGTGCGCTCAATGCCTCTTTCAGAGATGGCTGTAGAGATGTCTGCTGAAATGGGCAAAGTTGCACAAATGATGGAGCATGGTGCCCGTCAGGTTTCTCGTCTATTTCGTCAGGCAGAAGATACTGACGCTCTGGAACTCTTCCAGGATTTGCTGGACGTTACCCGTGACTTCATGGGGATGATTAGTGCGCTGCGGAGCAGGTACGCCACAGGCAATCTCGAAGATTTTGCAGAAAAGACTGAATCATTTTCCAACCTGCTTTCCGAAATGAGCGATGTGCTCGAGAATGAAGACTGGATACTTCTTGCCGATCTTCTGGAATACGAATTCATTCCCCAATGCGAAGACTGGCGTATAATCAGTGAAAATCTGCATGTACAGGTCAGTGGTCTTGTGACCCAATAAATGGCGGGGAAACTATGAGTGAAGGAATGTGCCTTCTGAATGAAGCTTTGGATCTTGCCCGACAGGAAGCAACTGCACTGGAAGACGGAGCCTATGCAAGAGCAGTCGAACTTGCCGAACGTCGTAATGCCGTGACCGGCTTAGCCTGGAAAAACTTTGACAGTAACGAAACTGAACAGTACAAGTCATATTTAACTGAACTTGCTCGTATGCAACACTACCTGACGGGGCTCGCGACCAGAGCTTACAACGACATCAGAGCACATTTACAACGGGCACGCGTGGAACGTCGACGTATGCAGGGATATCACAAAACCGTCGGGCAGGCACTGCAATAGTCACAAATCTCTTTAAACATTCCAGGGGGGCTGTCAAAGGCCCCCACTTTGCGTATACGACATAAAAAGATGATTGTAGCAACACCTATATAACCCCCAACTGCATAGCCTTACGCACTTCCTCAACGCGCGCGCCGATGTCTGGAGCTGCTACAAGCTCACTTACTAAAGCGCAGCAGCGTGCGCCATGATGAACAACCGTGGCAATATTATGCCGTTTGATGCCCCCAATGGCTACAAAGGGTATACTCATGTTTTGCACCACCCAATCGAGGTAGGCATAGCCCACTGGAGCCACCACATCTTCCTTGGTTTGAGTGGCAAAAATAGGGCCAACGCCAATATAATCCGCCCCAACAGTCTGAGCCGCCATCGCCTGCTCGGGTGAATGCGTGGAGAGGCCAATGAGCATATCAGGCCCCACCAGAGTACGCACATCAGGTACGGGTATATCCTCCTGTCCCACATGCACTCCATCGGCATGTACCATCATAGCTATATCCACATGGTCATCAACTATGAAGCAGGCACCAGCGGCTGTGGTCAAACGGCGTAAAAGACGACATTCTTCCAGCATAGCGCGACCCTTGAGTTTCTTTTCGCGATACTGAAGGATACGAACTCCTGCCCCAAGCAAGGCCGAAGCTACTTCTTCCAATGTTCTGCCCAGCGAAAGCCCGGCATCGGTAAGCGCATATATATCTGTTTCCCCGGGTAAAATTCTCGGCATGGCATCCTCTTTGGGCAATTTACAGGTTATCGCTGCAATGCAGCCATGATACGGCGAATGCAACTCCGCACAAAACGTGCAGGATGAAATGATGTATGCGCAAGCTGCGTCGGAAGACAAAAGCCTGTTGCGTCAATATCTTTTGGGCACAGCAGCGGAAATGCCACCGCTGTTCCCGCTGCAGCAGTCCCCCAAGCCTTACGGCGGGTCAGTGCGGCTCCCAAAGGGACATCTGTAGGGGTCTTGCCGAGGATGGCATAGAGCGTTTCATCCAAAGCCACAGCCGAGGCGCTGGCTCCAAGCAAACCAAGAGGAAAAGGTTTTCCCTTGGATGGGCCTGTTTCATGCATGGCTGTTATCCCGTCGGCCAGTGCGGCCACAGGGGGCAACACGGCCCATAAGGCAGCCAGACATTCAGCGAACAATAAGGGATCTCGTCCCTCACGGGCATGGGCCACAGCCTTGTGCAAACCAGGAACACAACCAAAACAATTTTTGACGGAGAGCGTCAGCAGCATTTGGCTGTGTGCTTTGACCCGCGGCACAGAAAGCAGAAAATCACTTTCCAGGGCACAGCGTGCAACATGAAAACGCACTTGTACACTTCGCAAGTCTTGCAGCGGCAGAGAAACAATGGAGGCTGCGCCCATGTTCTCCACGTTCAAACCCAAAGGACGCAAGGCTTCTGCAAGGCCCACCCTGCGGGCCACGGTACATGCCCGACCAAACCCAGGCGAATCAGCCACCCGCACCTGAGCGCCATAGTCAAGAAGCCAGGCGCATGCTGCAGCCACGACTTCTGGCGTTGTGCAGGCAAGGGGATTTGCCATAAGCAGATTTGGTTTGACCAAAACACGGCACCCGGGCCGCAAGGGAACAAACTTTGGCAATTGCGATGCATCCAGCAATGAACCCACGGCAAGACGCAACGCATCTCCGTCCTTGTATTTCAAAAGAGCCACAGGTACGGCTGCGTCAGATATATTCTGTTGCATACAGACAGCATTGTTTGAGACAGTATCCATTGTTGGACTATGCCGTGCAGTGACAGACTTGTAAAGTAGCAGTCTTTTCAAAAGTCGCGTCTTGCCGTAATCTGGGATTATGTTCATGCAAGCAGGGTATGTCTCCCATGTCTTGCCCAATGCCTATCCATAACATGCCACGGCAACGCCGTAGCGCAGCAACAAGCATGTGTCAGTAACCATAAAGGAGAAGTCTCATGATTACACGTGCCGATGCTCTAGATGTATTTGACAAGGAAATTTTTGGTGGTCCCGGTGTCATCACGTTCACAAAGATTGTTGATTCTCCGGCACTAGCGGGAAACGGTCGCCTGTTCAACATAGGTGTGCTCAAGCCTGGCAACGCCATTGGCTATCATGTACACAAGGGCGATCTGGAAATCTATTATATTCTGGAAGGTGAAGGCAAGTATAACGACAACGGCACCGAAGTCCTTGTCAAAGCTGGGGACGTAACCATCTGTAATGACGGTGAGGGACATGGACTTCTGAACACCGGAAGCACAGATCTCAAGATGGTTGCCCTTATCCTGTTCACAGACAGGAAGTGATACTCCGAACCGCCATGCTAACATGTGCACCGTCAGGACAACACACAGAGGCGTGGCGGTTCTTCATGGCGTCATTGCCCTTTTACAGACGTTCCAGCACGGCTACGGCACCGTCCATGAAATGCTGCTCCAGGCCCTCAATCGCTCCCTTGTCACAGGCAGAGGCCAAGGCAGGATCAATGGGCAGCTGCGCCAGAACTTTCAAGCCATAACGCTGGGCTTCAGCGTCAATATGGCTTTCACCAAAGATCTTATATTTCTTGCCATTATCTGGACACTGAAAATAGGCATAATTTTCCACCAGACCAAGGATGGGCACATTCATCTGCTGCGCCATGTCAATGGCCTTGCGAACGATCATGCCCACTAGCTCCTGCGGCGAGGTGACAACCACGATACCATCCACAGGCAGAGACTGAAACACTGTCAATGGCACGTCACCCGTTCCCGGAGGCATATCTACAAACATGTAGTCTATATTACTCCAGATTACCTCGGACCAAAACTGCTTAACTGCTCCGGCAATGATAGGGCCGCGCCAGATCACGGCATCTCCGGCACTGGGCAAGAGCAGATTCATGGACATAATATCCACACCACCCTTGCTGCGTTCGGGCAGGATGCCATCATCATCGCCATGCACCTGACCCGTGAGGCCAAAAACACGGGGGATGGAAGGTCCTGTGATATCTGCATCAAGGATGGCACAATGGTGGCCCTGCCTGCTCATAGCTACGGCCAGCAATGATGTTACGAGAGATTTACCTACTCCGCCCTTGCCACTGACAACTGAAATCACCTTGCCAATATGACTCTTAGGGTGAGGCTTGACACGGAAATCAGGTTCGCCTTCCGTGCGTTCGGCGCACGCCTCTCCGCATGAACCACATTTGTGGTTGCAATCACTCATGATCCAGTCCTTTTCTCAAGTCTAAAAAATTCCTTCTGGCAAAGAGCCAAAGGTCGCCTCATAACGTTTTGTAAAAGCATCTGCTGTGTATTCGTGTTCCTGTGTGCCCATTTTTTCAAGACAGAAACTAGCGCTAACCGCCCCCAATTTTGCCGCTTCAGGCATGGCAAGCCCGTGCATGAGCCCCTTGAGCAAGCCCGCACGGTGCGCGTCACCAGCACCAGTGGGGTCTGTCACATTTTGAATGGATACCGCTGGAATGCGCACTTCTGTGCCATCAGCACCGCGTACCAGGGCTCCATCCGCCCCCAAGGTGGTCACCAGCCAAAGAGTGCGCCCCACTAGCTCATTCTCACTTTTGCCGGTTGCCCTGCAAATCATGTTCAGCTCGTAGTCATTTGTGATGCATGCAAAGGAGCCCTCAATGGCCGCGAGCAGGTCTGCCCCGCTTAACACTGGTAACTGTTGGCCCGGGTCAAAAATATAACGGACGCCCTTTTCTCTGTAAAAAGCAGGCAGGCGACGCATGTCGTCAATATTGCCAGGTGAAACGATAGCCATATCCGCCTCTGGATTGAGATTGGGGAAGGCATAATCTGCTGCACGCGCCATGGCACCGGGGTAGAAGCCGGTAATCTGATTGCTGTTCAGGTCAGTAGTAATATAGCAGAGAGCAGTAAAAATATCGTCCATACGGTGTATACCTTCCAAGGACAGCCCCTTGGCCTTCAGGGCATCTGCATATGGCCCGAAGTCTCGCCCGGCAGCTGCTATAATGACGGGTTTTTCGCCCAATAACGCCAGCGAATAGGCTATATTGCCAGCGCACCCGCCACGTCGCTCGTCCATACCATCTACCATAAAGCTCACATTGATCATGTGAAGCTTATCCATGAGGATATGATCCTGAAAGTTGCCAGGAAAAGTCATGATTCTGTCAAATGCCAGTGAACCGGAGATGTAGATGGACATAGCTTCCTCTTGGATTAGGTTGATACAGCATGCTGATGATGCTACGTCTTGAAATGTTCCTCTGCAGGCGTGCCCATGCATCCCAAGGGAAAGCTGTTTTCCGCGATCCAGTGCAAAAAGGGGCCATGCCCGTCAGTAATGGGCAGAGCTACAATACATGGCACTTCATAATCGTGTTGCTCACGTACAGCCTGCATACAAACTGACAAGGCCATACCGCTCACCTGCGCTAACAACAGGCACTCGTCCTTTTCACACACGGCTCCTTGCCAGTGATAGACGGACCAAACGCCCCCAATCACGTTGACGCCGGCAGCCAGGCGTTCACGCACCAAAAAGCGAGCAAGCGACAAGGCCATTTCTCTGTTGGCTACAGTAATATAGACCAGATATGCCTTATCATCCTTAACAGCATGCATGCTCCTATGGTACACGTTGCCGGGCAAAAAACAACACCAAAAGTGTTCTCACTGCCTACTCGAAGAAATACCAGCTTACATATCCGCGCTGTGCTGCACATGCGCGCTCTGGTAGCTGGGCATACTCTCCACATATTGCCATGAAGAATATGCGCTTACACCAATGCACAGTGCAAAGAAAAGAATGGTCATATAGTTATTCATTGCATACCTCAGTATTGTTTGTTCGTTCAAACAATACTCACAACCAACCTTTTGTCAATATCTGCTTCCTTATGTGCAGAGTCACACGGGAAGGCCGACGGCAATCCTGTGATGGCGCAGGTCTTCAAGCACTGCAAAACTCACACGTAGTCCGCCGTAGCCCTTGCCTATCTTGATGTTAGGCTTGTTACCGCCATGATAGTCTGATCCACCGCTCACCCCCAAGCCAAAACGTCTGGCAAGGGCAAGGCAATATCGTGTCTGCGTTTCAGAATGTTCACTGTGGTATGCTTCTATGGCAGTGAGCCCACAGTCCTTGAGGCGACCGATCATGGATTCCAGCCAATCTGAAGGCAATTTCCGGAGCATGGGATGTGCGAGGCTCACCGTAGCCCCCAGACCGGCCAACAGGGACACGCTTTCTTCCGGAGAAAGGACTGTCTTTGGTAAATAAGCTTTGCCGCCATCTCCCAGATATTCCCGAAAAGCCTCCTTCTTGCTTGACACACAGCCCTTGTCAACAAGTGCAGCAGCAATGTGTGGTCGCCCCACGCTTTCTCCCTTGGCCGCTGTCAGCACATCTTCCATTGTAATGCCAAGCCCCAGGTCCTGCAGTTTTTGTACAATATCATGATTCCTCTCTTGACGTTTCTGACGCAGCCATGCCAGTTTTTGCGTAAGCACCGCAGTTTTGTTTGGCAACCAAAGCCCCAAGACATGCAGTTCTCCGAATTCAGTGCCAGAAGAAATTTCGCAACCGCGCACGACCTCCACGCCCAGCATCTGTCCTGCTGTCTGTGCTTCTTCCAAGCCAGCAAGGGTATCATGATCTGTCAAGGCAATAGCTGCAAGGTCAGCCTCTGCAGCGGCTGCCACCACAGCGGCTGGTGTGTCTGTACCGTCAGAAGCAGTCGAATGGGTATGTAAATCCACAAATTTTGTATCAGTACTCATTACGCTACCGTAGATATATTGCGAATCCAGAGCAAGTCTTGAACTGATTGCCACTTATGGATACTATGAATGTATTATTGTTGCAAAAGGATGTGCCTATGCCCATGACTACCGAGGAATTGCTGCAAATTCTAGCCTGTCCCAAGTGTTTAGGTCCATTGCGCGCCCTAGAGGAAAATGGTGCCCTTGTCGGCCTTGCCTGCCCTGAATGCTCAGTGCTCTATCCTGTGCGGGATGGCATACCTATCATGCTCATTGAAGAGGCGCTGAATCTTGACTCGTGGAACGAGAAACACCCCAACGCCAAGGAACGATCCTGATGCGCCTGCTCATTGCTTCAGACTTGCATGGATCGTTTGAAAGCCTGCATTTTTTACTGGACAGAGCGCATGCTTTACGCCCGAACGCCCTCGTGCTGCTGGGTGATCTGGTCTATCACGGACCACGCAATCCATTGCCGCAAGGGTATGATACACGCGCAATGCTCAAGGCAATGCCAGACCTCACGGCACTAACCTGCCCTGTGGTGGCCGTGCGCGGCAACTGTGATGCCGAGGTTGACCTCGGGCAGCTCCCCTTTCCCGTAACTGAGAATGCCTGGCTAGAGGCCGATGGACTGAACATTTTTGTAAGCCACGGGCACCACCTGCCAGAATATCCGCCCTGCCCAAACTTCCAGCAGGGAACGGTATTGCTGCGTGGCCATACCCATGTGCCACGCGGAGAATCACTTGGCGGCCTGCATTTCTGGAATCCGGGCTCCCTTTCTCTGCCCAAGGGAGGCTCTGTACGCAGCTACGGCCTGTATGAAGATGGCGTCTTTCGCGTACTTGACATACAGGGCAACGAAGTGCTGCGCCATTCTCCCGCTGATGCCTGATCTTCTCTGACCACTGCTCATGCCGATGCGACCTCTGTTCACGCTCTGCAACGGGCTAACGCTCATATTGGCCTCAGCTTCGCCACGACGCAGGCAATTTCTGAGGGAATGGGGTCTTCCCTTTCAAGTACACAGCGCCAATGTACCAGAACCCCGCCCTGCTTCAGGCGAAACACCAAATGACTATACCCGTCGTTCTGCTGTGAGTAAGGCACATGCTGTTGCGCGTGATCTGGCAAGCCAAGCAACGGCCCCACTGCATTGCATAATACTTGCCGCAGACACGGCAGTTGCCGTAGAAGGGGACATCCTGGGCAAACCTGACAATCCCGACCATGCCCTGTACATGCTCGAACGACTGAACGGACGCGAACATGACGTTATCAGCGCTGTCTGCCTGCTCGTACCCCGCAATACTGTTACAAAGCAACCCCCGGTTACAGTCAAGGCAGACGCTTTTGACCACTGGCTGCAACTGGTTTTCAGTAATACAAGCCGTGTTTTTTTTTACCGCTGGCCCCATTCCATGCTACAAGCATATATTCTCACAGGTGAGCCAGTCGATAAGGCTGGCGCATACGCCATTCAGGGACAAGGGGCCTTCCTCGTGGAACGTGTGGAAGGCTCATGGAGTACCGTGGTAGGACTTCCGGTCACTGAACTGGCATGCCTGCTGTTACACTACGGACTCATAGCACCTGCTACGCCCAAGCCATAGGCTTTTCGACGTCCCCTCCAGGAATACATCCTTCGTTTGCAGATTCTTGTCCGCTTGCTTGCAGTTATCTATTGGAGTATTTTGGGGACATTGTCTCTTATGAAAAAAACTTCCTAATATTTTGGTATATTATTTCCACGCGCTGACACCTGCATAATCAGGCACACTGGAAGTCAAACGCCAGTGATATTTCAAAATAACATTCAATAATTTCAGTCGAATAGGCCTATTCTATATTTATCTTGAAAAAATCTAAATAATATTGGTACATAAGCATCTTACGCTGTCGTTACGCTACTTCATTCGCTTCTGTGAGGCTTTGCATGGACATTCGCTATATACACGCAGCCGATCTGCATCTGGACACACCTTTTCTGGGTCTCTCCCGTTTAACCACTGGTGGAGGAAGACTGACCAAGCTGCTTCAGGAGGCGACCTTCACTGCGCTGGAACGACTTTTCCGCCTCTGCGAAACAGACAAACCGGACTTTCTCGTACTGGCGGGTGATATATACAACGAAGAGCACCATAGCGTGAAGGCCCAACTCAGGCTCTATGACGGCTGCCGCAGGTTGTCCGATGCTGGCATTCGCGTATTTCTGGCCCATGGCAACCATGACCCTCTTTCCTCCCGCCTTACCGCAGTGCAATGGCCAGACAACGTCACCACCTTCGGCCCGGAAGTGGAGCAGCATATCCTTGAAAAAAACGGAGTGCCCGCAGCCATCATTCACGGTATCAGCCATGAAAGCATTCGTGAGGGCCGCAACCTGGCGAGCCTGTTCAGACGCAATACCGAACAGGCATGTTTTCAACTGGGCGTACTACACTGTTCAGTAGAGGGTAACAGCATTACAGACCGCTATGCCCCATGCTCACTCAATGATCTACAAGAAACAGGTCTGGATGCATGGGCCTTGGGACATGTGCATGAACATGCAACCCTTTGTACCGCCCCCTTCATTGCCTACAGCGGCAGCACCCAAGGCTTGCACATCAATGAAGCCGGGCCTCACGGCTGCCTGCGCGTCACGGTTACCCCCTCTCCCAATGGCGGTTTTGAATGTAAAGAGGAATTTGTACGTCTTGGACCGATCCAATGGGCTAAGGTTGAAGTTGATCTTGAAGGCGTAGAGCACCTGGACGATGTGGAGCGGCGCTGTATCACGGCACTCGAGGCCGAAGCCGATGCCACAGCACCCGGCTGTGAAGCCGTGTTAGCCCGCGTACATTTATGTGGGCACACCCAGCTGGACACTGTCCTTCGTAAGGCCACAGCCTGCGATGATCTGGCAGAACGGCTAACGCACTTACAAACAGGCACACCGGGGGTATGGGTCACAGACATCAAAGCTACAACTGCCACTGTCATTGATCACAAGCAATACCTGGAACGCGAAGATCTTCTGGGAGAATCCCTACGCCTCGTTCATGCGCTTGAGATTGATGACGATGCCCTGCACGGCATCGCCGACAATGCTCTGCGCCCGCTCTATGAACACGGACAGTTGCGCAAGATCCTTGAGCGTCCTGACAGAGCTCACCTGCACACTCTGCTGCAGGAGGCCGAACGCCTGTGCGCAGACATTCTGGAGGTGCGCTAATGTACATCCGCTCCTTCCACATAGACGGTTTTGGCATCTATGCCAACATAACGGTAGAGAATCTTGCTCCTGGCCTGACCATCTTCCTGGGTGAAAACGAAGCTGGGAAATCCACCTGTATGGAATTCCTGCGCACCATGCTGACGGGCTATCCACATCCTAACAGCAGAGAAGCCAAGTCACTCCCCGGCCCATTGCATACCAGTCAAGCGGGTGGCAGCATGCTTCTCCACACAAATGAATGTGGTCTACTGCGCCTGACACGGCGACCAGGCAATAACGGGGGGCTGCTCACCCTCACTGACGCAGATGGCAATCCTCTGGATCAGGAAAAGCTGCGTCAGGTACTCTTTGGCGTCAGCCGTGATGTGTATCGCAAAGTTTTCGGGTTCAGCCTGACAGAACTGGAAGATCTCAACAGCCTTACTGGCGAAGGTGTACGTAATGCCCTCTACGGAGCAAGTTTCGGCCCCGGGCTGCGTGCCCCCGGAGATGCCTTGGCCATGCTGCGCAAAAAGGCTGACGAAATTTTCAAATCTGGCGGGAGCAAACCACCTCTCAACGCAGTGCTGCACGAGCTGAACGAACTGAGGCAACGCAAGGCTGAACTGGAGCAGGCCGGCGCTGGCTTCGATGCCTTGGCACAGGAGTTAGGCAATCGCCGTGAAGAACTGACCCATTTGCGTACGCATAGGCTGGAGTTGGAGGAAGAACGCCGGCTGCTGGAACGCCGGCTCGGGGTGTGGCAGCAGTGGAATGAATGGCGTCTTGCCAATCCCGTCTGGAACGACTTGCTCCTATGAGCGCATCATTTCCCGAGGACGGCAAGGCGCGCCTAGCACAGGCCATGGAAGCGCGAGAAGGCTGTGAACGGCATCGGGCGGCACTCAAGGAGAAATTGACACGTCTCAAAGAACGCCGAGATGCCATCCGCCCTGATGTTAGCCTACTCGAAGCCCTGCCCGAATTGCGACGTCTGTCTGAGCGCAAAAGTGGTTTTCGCCAAGCGCTGGCAAGCCAGTCTGCTGACGAGGATGCCTTGTGCCGTGCAGGAGAAGATGTACGGCGAGAACTTGCACGCCTCGGCCCCAACTGGACATGTGAACGCATCCGCAGTACTGACCGTTCTCTCTTTGCAAGGGAGGATCTGGAGCGCCTGGCAAGAGAGATGGATGCAGCCACTTCTGCCCATCAGGCTGCTGTGGACGCGCTCAATTTGTGCAACCGCGATGTGGAAAATGCCGAACGCGAGGTAGCCTCCGTTGAGGCAGCGCTGTCCCTGTTGCCAGAACCAGTAGCTGAACTGGATGGCGACACTCGTGACGATCTACGCCAGCTGCTGGCACGCCAAGAAGAAGCACGTCGCCAACGGCCTCTACGTGAACACGCTGTGCAGGAAGCCAGAACCACATTTGCCCGAGCCTACAATCCCCTCCGGCTCGCCACTGCAGTCAAGGTGGACGAACATGCCGACAGCCTGCTGGATACCTTGCTGGAACATCAGGAAGATGCGCTTGAACTGGCAGGAGCCGTGCAAAAACAAATGCATGAGGCAGATGCCGCCGCGCAAGATGTGCGACAGGCAGAAGACCAAGTCGCTGCAGTCAAAGTCCGCATGGATACGCTGCGTAAGGAACAACGTCTGGAAGGTCTTAGCAGAAACGAACTAGACACGCAGGCTGCAGCCTTGCGCAAACTGCGCGCTCTCTCTTCCACATTAGAAACAGAACAAGAACGCCTGAAAGAGTTGACAACGCGTATCGACAGCGAGCCTCCTATGAAACGCATCAGGAGTCTGCCGTTACTCCTGCTCGGCATTCTCACAGTTCTTGTCGGGGCGGGTATGTTGCTGGCAGTTTGGCAAATGGGGCCTCTTACCATCTCCCTGGCTGAATGGTTCCAGATGCCGGGGCTGCAACTGCCTGTCGATCTCTGGTCTGGCTACCTGTTACTGCTCTGCGGCGTGGGATTTCTGGCTGGTGCCCTGCCTCACAACGGTCAAGAGACCAAACGCCGCAAGCAAGAACTGGAACAACTTCTGAGCAGACGTGATGCTTGCGCCCTGCATGTGGCAGAACTCCATGAACAGAGTTCTAAACTATGCGCCGAGGCCAACGTAGAGAGCATGGACCTTATTACTATTGAAGCCAGAGAAGCTCTGCTTGAACATGAACGCGAACAGTGCTTCCAGGAAGAACGCACCCGCAAAGACATGAATGACCTGAAGCAGGCTTTGGACGAAGCCCGTACAGAGACAGCTCGCCTGCAAGCTGCCCGTTCAGAAGCGGAAAGTGTGGTGCAGCAGATACGCCGTCGTTGGCATGAATTCATGTTGGGACTGCATGTGAGCAACGTGCCCTCGCCAGAAGGGGCTGCAGCATTTTTTGCCCGTGTGGAATCCGCTCGTCTCGCCTATAGTGCTGTTGCCACTGCCGAAGCGGAACTGCACGCGCTGGACGAGGATATTGCAACAACGGAGGAGCGCATGCGCTCTGTCCCCGCAGTTTCAGAACGTATGCATGACACATATGATGCCGAAGCCTTGAAGCAGGCTGCCAGACAGGTGCTGGAATCCTGCCGGGAAGCAGATGCCGCACGCGAACAACGCATCAAGACAGAAGCCTCACTCCAGAATGCTAAAAATGAACTGCGGCGGGCCGGCACACGCCAGTGCGAAATGAACGAGGAACTGCGACAGAGCCATGACCGGCTTGAAACATCGCAAACCCAGTGGCAAGAGGCCCTGCGAAGTCTTGGTCTTGGCGAGGGTCTTGCCCCGGAGACCGTGCGCGAGGCATTCAAATATATGGATGCCTGTCTTGCTGCAGAAGCTGCTCTTGATCAAGCCCGCACCCGCATGTCCCAAACGCGGGCGGAATTGACAGCTCTGCGGGACCCCCTGGATGCCCTGCTCTCGCGGCTTGGACGCCAGCCCATGACAGATACCGACGGCCGGCCAGACTGGCTTGTAAGCCTTGATACAGCTCTGGCCGATGCCGAAAAAGCATCCGATGCCCTTTCACGCCGAGAAAGCATGGAGAACGCCTTTACGGAGGCGGAAGACGAATGGCGGGCAGCCGAGGCAGAGCTGGAATCCGCACGCGCTGCTGAAGCTTCGCTGCTCTCCGTAGCTGGTGCTGCCGACGCGGAAGATTTTCTCCGCCAGGCAGCGCTGCATGAAGAACGCGATAGCCTGACCCGTCGCATCCAAGATCTGGAAGATGCCTTGCGTCTTGCCGCAGGCAAGACTCCCTGGCAGGAATTTCTTGCCACTTTTGAAGGCACAGATCGAGAAACGCAGGAACGACGTTGTGCAGCTATTGGTGAGGAACTTTCCGATTTACGCGACCGAGAAGAAACTCTGGTCCAGCGAACGTCAGAACTGGGAGGCAGGATGGACACCCTCACCCAGTCTGATGAGCTTTCACAGTTGCTGCAGCGCGAGGCGGCCTTGCTGGACAGCATAGAACGCATGGCCTTTGACTGGAGTCGTCTGGCCCTGGCACACGATATTCTGGAGCATGCCAAGCATTCTTTTGAGCGGGAACGCCAGCCCGAAGTCATCCGCCAGGCATCACGCATCTTCGCCAGCATCACAGGTCGCCGCTGGCAAGGCATCAACGCCAAACTGGAAGATTCCAGCCTAGCCATCCTGCCGGCGCAAGGAGAACCAGTCAAGCCTGAAAACCTTAGCCGCGGAACGCGTGAGCAGGCATATCTGGCCTTGAGACTGGCCTATATTGCTGACCATGCCTCTCACGCCAACCCCTTGCCCATCATCATGGATGAAGTTCTGGTAAACTTTGATCCGCAACGGGCAGAACGTACGGCCCGAGCCTTTGTAGAACTGACAGGCAGCGGAAAGAATGAGGCGCACCAGCTCTTCTACTTCACCTGCCAGCCGCATATCGTGGAGCTACTGCGCAAGGCCGAACCCCACGCGGCCCTGTTCATTGTGGAAAACGGCGCTATTAAGGCTGCGTAGTCTACGCACCACTGGCGTTTCTTGAACTTTTGACCTACATTAACGCAAGATGACCGACGAACTGCAAAAAATCCTTCTCATGCTCTCCCAGCAGGAAGTACTCTCTCTGCCCTCGCTGGCACAAACCATGCTTGTGGCTTTAGGATGCGGGTTTGTTATCTATCTCATCTACCGCCTGTTCTACCGTGGCATCGTCTACAGCGAGAACTACGGCGTGCTCCTGATTCTCGTGAGCGGCGTTACAGCTTTCATCATAACAACCATCGGCACTAATATTGTGCTGACTTTGGGTATGGTCGGAGCCCTTTCTATTGTGCGTTTCCGAGCGCCTATCAAAGACCCGCTGGATGTGGGCTTTCTCTACTGGTCCATTGCTGCTGGTCTGGCTTCGGGAGCGCGGCTCTATATAGTAGCCCTTTTCGGCACCGCTTTCATTGGCCTTGCGTATATTATCATGTCCTACGTTAGAGGCCAGAAACGCCAGTATCTGCTCATTGTCACGTACGCCCAGGCAGATGAACAGGAAGTCGCTCAACTGCTACGCCCCTTGAAAAGCACACTGAAGAATAAAACCATCACAGATGGGCGCACAGAACTGACGCTGGAAGTCAAGGTATCCAAAGGGAAAACAGATTTCATGAGTGCCCTTGCAACCGCAGACTGCATCAGCAATGCAACTCTTGTGGAATACACCGGCAATTACGCATAATTGAACACCATGGATGCACGTCTTGACGCCTTTAAGGCCTATGATATCCGCGGCAAGGTACCAGACGCACTCAATGCAACCATGGCCCAAGCCCTTGGTCAGAGCGTAGTGGAGCTTCTGCCCGCAGGGCATGTAATCGTGGGGTATGACGTACGTCTTTCAGGCCCCATGCTGCGTGATGCCCTTATTGCTGGCCTCACATCGGCAGGAGCCTGCGTCACAGATATTGGCATGTGCGGTACAGAAGAAGTCTATTATGCCGCAGCCACCCAGCCCTTTGATGCTGGTATTATGATCACCGGAAGCCACAATCCCGCAGACGAAAATGGCTTCAAAATTGTTCGCAGCGGGGCTGTTCCCGTGAGTAGTGCATCCGGTCTCATGGCTCTACGCGACCACGTAGCCCAGATGCTTGAAGGCACAAGTGTTTCCACACCCCAGCCCCGCCCCAGAGCCGTTACACACGAATCTTTTCGTCCGTCCTATGTGCGCTGGCTTCTGGATTACAGCGGTTTTGGCAACAATAGCCTCAAAACGCCACCCCTCAAAATTGTGGCCGATGCGGGCAATGGCTGTGCCGGCCTTGTGCTGCGAGAACTTGCCGCAGTTCTGCCCCTGGACATCGTACTCTTGCATGCAGAGCCAGATGGCACCTTCCCCAACGGCGTGCCCAATCCGCTCTTGCCAGAACGGCGGGCAGCAACGGCCACAGCAGTACGCACAGCACAAGCCGATTTTGGTGTTGCTTGGGACGGAGATTTTGACCGCTGTTTCCTTTATGACAGCGAAGGCAATTTTATTGAGGGATATTACTGTATCGGTTTGCTTGCTGCTGCGCTGCTGCGCACATTTGGTGGCGCTAAAATCGTGCATGATACGCGCGTCTACTGGAACACACGCGATATAGTGCTGGCATGCGGAGGCCAACCCGTCATGGGTAAAACCGGCCATGCCTTCATGAAGGAACGCATGCGTGCCGAGGATGCCCTGTACGGTGGAGAAATGAGCGCACACCACTATTTTCGCGACTTTGCCTATTGTGATTCCGGCATGTTGCCCTGGCTGCTCACTTGTATTGCGAACGGGCCGTTCACTGGCTGAGATGGTTGCCGAACGTATGGCTGCTTATCCCTGCAGCGGAGAAATCAATTACCATGTACCTGACGCTTCTTTGCTCATGCACAAGCTGCGTGACCACTATGCCCCTAAGGCTCTGCATGAAGATCATCTTGATGGCTTGAACCTGGAATTTGCAGATTGGCGTTTCAACGTACGCATGTCCAACACGGAGCCATTATTACGGCTCAATGTAGAGACACGGGGCAATGCCGCCCTGTTAGAAGACACCACAGCCGCATTGTGCCACCTGCTGGAGCAGAATGGAGCTACACCCGCATAACCATGTCTAAAAGCCATGGAGAACAAAATGACTATGACCGATATCACCCCCGTCATACTATGCGGTGGCAGTGGCACACGGCTATGGCCCCTCTCACGCGAGAGCTATCCCAAGCAGTTTGTAGATTTGGGTGACGGCAGGACATTGTTTGGTGACACACTCAAGAGAGCGCTCCACATACCACAATGCACGAACCCCATCATCATCTGCAATGAAACTCACCGTTTTTATGCAGCAGCAGAACTCTATGCCTGTGGCACACAGGGTCAGCTGATTTTAGAACCCAAGGGCCGCAACACAGCCCCAGCCCTTGCCTTGGCTGCTCTTGCCATACAGGAAGGTGGCTCAAACGGGCTTATGCTAGCCCTGCCGTCCGACCATACCATTGGCGACTTGGCCGCCTTTCTCGAAGGCATCGAGCGTGCCAGACTCTGTGCTGCGCAGGGATATATTGTCACCTTTGGCATTCTGCCAAAACGTCCTGAAACCGGTTTTGGCTACATTCAACAAGGACAGGTACTGGACAATGGCAGCTATCGCGTAGCCCGTTTTATAGAAAAGCCCGCTACTCAGGTCGCGCAAGACATGTTGACTCAGGGCGGTTTTTACTGGAACAGCGGCATGTTTCTCATGTCTCCATCGCTTTTTCTTGCAGAATTGCATACCCATGCTCCCGCCATCCATAACGCCTGCACCAAGGCATGGGCTGAACGTAACAAAGATGGTATCTTCACAAGACCGGAAAAGGAGGCTTTCCTGTCATCTCCTGCCGACTCCATCGATTATGCAGTGATGGAGCATACTCAGAGCGCAGCCGTAACGCCGCTTACCACTGCCTGGAGTGACCTGGGTTCATGGGAAGCCTTCTATCAGGCAGGCCAACATGATGCCCATGGCAATGTGTGCCTGGGCGACGTGATGACCGAAGATGTTGAAAACTGTTATTGCAATGCCCAGCATCGCCTGCTGGCAGCTATCGGGCTTAAAGATATGCTTCTTGTGGAAACCCAGGATGCCGTACTGGTAGCTCCACGCCATGCCGCACAACGTGTCAAGGAAATCGTGGCACATCTGCGCAAAGATAATCGGCCTGAGTACCGTCAGCACCCGCTTGTGTACCGACCATGGGGCAGCTATGAAACCCTTGCCCTGGAGCCACGTTTTCAGGTCAAACGCATTATTGTCAATCCAGGGGCTGAGCTCTCACTGCAAATGCACCATCACCGTGCTGAACACTGGGTGGTTGTAAGCGGTACTGCAGAAGTGCTCAAGGGAGAAACCACACAACTTTTCACGGAAAACCAATCCACCTTTATTCCCATAGGCACAAAGCACCGTCTAAAGAATCCGGGTATCATTCCTCTGGTACTGATTGAAATCCAGTCCGGAGCCTACCTGGGTGAGGACGACATCGTTCGTTTTGCCGATGAGTATGGACGTGAAGGATAACAATGGTTCTCGTCGCCTTCTATACAGTGGCTCTTTAGCCGCGCGGAGTATTTGTGCTTTTCAATAACGATTTCTGCACCACTTTTTGCGATATCTACAGACAGCTTCCGCAACATTTGCGCCGCAGTTTTTGGTTCACCACTGCCCTATGTCTACTGGTAGCAGTTCTTGAACTTTTGCTGGCCTTGGCGGTTTCGCTGCTTGGCGTAGCCCTGGCAACGCCCGAAGCGATTCTGGATCTCAAGCCCATCAGCATTTTTCTTGACGCTCTCCCGCAGATCAGGCCCTATGTGCAAAATCAGCGTACCCTCTTGGCCGGCCTGCTCCTGTGTATTGTCCTTGCGCTGTTCGTCAAACTTGCCCTCAGCCTGTACATGTACTGGAAACAGGGGCAGTTTGCCCAACGTATCAGCAAGCATATCACCCATCTTCTTTTCAAAGGGTACCTCTACGGGTCCTACCTCTGGCACACAGGTCAGGAAACGGCTCTCCTGCAGACACACCTTGGTTGGAATGAAAATGTTTCCATTTTCATTCTCTCAGTTCTTCTTTCCATCTCCTATATAGCCATCACGATCCTCCTGCTGGCCAGCGTACTCATTGTAGCGCCGCTCATTGGCCTCTTTGTGCTGACGGTCACTGGTTTTTGCGGTTTTCTTGTCTATCGCTGGACACACCGTGAAGTACGCAATGTGAATCAGCGCCTTGCGGACACACAGATCGGCTTCAACCATGCCACTCTTCCCGCACTCCAGGGCATACGCGAAATTATCATTTACCGGCAACAGCCCAAATTTCTTGCCCTCTGCGACGACATCATGGACGAATTCTGCCGTCTCCGTCCAAGGCAAAGTATGCTGCCCCCCATTCCTCCACTCGCACTAGAAATTGTCGGTATGGTCATGCTGCTGCTCACCATACTGTACATGATAGCGCGCAATGTTTCCCTAGCCTACATGACGGGAACACTCACCCTAATGGCAGCAGTGGCCTGGCGTCTACTGCCCACCATCAACCGTTTTATCGGCAGCATGATTGATGCTCAGGCCAAATTTCCCTATGTCCAGCAGGTACTGGCCCGTATTGATGAGGTACACAACTTCGGCAGCTCTGCGTCAGTCACTACAGAACCGTGTCCCCTGAACAACGGAATTCAACTGCAGGATGTCTCTTTTCGCTACCCCGAAAGCATGACGGACAAACCGGATGCCTTACGACACATCAGTCTGACTGTACATAAAGGGCAAAAAGTAGGATTTATAGGGGTGTCTGGCTCGGGCAAAAGCACTCTGATCGGCCTGCTCACTGGCCTGCTCACCCCCACGAGCGGACAAATTTGCGTTGATGACCAGCCGCTGACACCGGAACGCCGGGCAGGTTGGATGCAGGGTATCGGCTATGTTCCGCAGTCCACCTTTCTCCTCAATGCCAGCATTGCACAAAATGTCGCCTTTTCCCACTGGGGAGATCCGGTAGACCGGGAACGTGTAGAAACCTGTTGCCACATGGCAGCCATGAATTACATAAATGACCTCCCCGATGGCATACATACCATCATTGGCGAACGCGGTATCCGCCTCTCGGGCGGCCAAGTACAACGCCTTTCCATCGCTCGGGCTCTCTACAACGCTCCCCACACGCTCCTTCTTGACGAAGCCACCTCTGCGCTGGATGGAGCAGCCGAACAGGAAATAATGCAGACAATCCAGCAGCTCGACAGTACCATCACTGTGCTTATTGTAGCACACCGCCTGTCAACAGTAGAGCAGTGTGATGAAATCTTCTGGTTACGGGATGGCAGCATTGCCATGCATGGTACAGCGGCAACAGTTTTGCCTGCCTACAAGAAGTTTCTGGATAATGGTAATACACTAGCGTAGAGGAATATTTCCTGATGTGCGGTATTTTTGGCTGGATTCCTTCGCCACGGTACGAACGACATGACATCCACGCCATAGCACAGGCACAGTGTGAAGCTCTCCATCACCGTGGCCCTGATGACCAGGGATTTATTGTCTTCCCTGCGGACAGGTCAATTTCACCTTTCACCGAGCAATCTGCGCCACAGCATATCCCCTTCCGTCTTCTTCTTGGGCAAACGCGCCTTTCCATACTTGATCTCTCGCCCGCAGGGCATCAACCCATGCGCACTGACGACGGCTGCCATATCCTCGTCTATAACGGTGAGGTCTATAACTATCTAGAATTACGCAAAGAATTGGAAGAAGAAGGTGTTCGTTTTCACTCCGCTACTGATTCTGAAGTAGTCCTGCAGGCGCTGAGCCACTGGGGGGAAAAGGCGCTGCTGCGTTTCACCGGCATGTTTGCCCTTGCCCTGTATGACGCGAGAGAAGATACACTGCTCCTGGCGCGGGACTGTTTTGGCATAAAGCCTCTCTACTGGAGCCAGGGCGAGTACGGATTTTGCTTCGCCTCAGAACTGCCGGCACTGCTGCGCTTCCCTGCAGTGCGCCGCATCGCCGATGCCAACGCTGCATACCAATTTCTTTGTTACGGGCAATACGATTGCGGCCCACGTACCTTTGTGCAAGGGGTGAACCACCTGCCCGGCGGACATGTGCTTAAAATTTCCCTGCCCTATACAACAGGGGAACAATGTCCCCAATGCTATTGGCGGCCCGACATTTCCCGTACAGCATCCTTCAATTTTTCGGACGCCGCTGCACATTTACGCGAACTTTTTTTGCGTTCCGTGCGCCTGCATCTGCGTTCAGACGTTCCCCTAGGTGTGGCTCTCTCTGGCGGCATAGACTCTTCCGCCACCACCTGTGCGATACGGCACCTGGAACCAGATGCGCCCCTTCATACCTTCAGCTTTATTGCCCGGGGCTCTACGGTATCAGAAGAGCAATGGGCCGGACTTGTAGCCCAGACAACAGGGGCCATACGCCATAGTGTGGAGGTAAGTCCGTCAGAACTGGCCCGAGATATAGACCCCATGCTCAAGGCGCTGGGGGAACCATTTGGCTCAACGTCCATATACGCGCAATACCGCGTTTTTCAACTGGCCCGCCAGTGCGGTATCACCGTGACACTGGATGGGCAGGGGGCTGACGAACTGCTGGCAGGCTATGCCGGATACCCTGGCGAACGCATGGCCACCCTGCTCCATGCAGGCCATCTGATTGCAGCTGCCCGCTTCTTTGCTGCCGCATCAGCCTGGCCAGGCCGTTCACCAAGCTATGTTTTTCAGCATACTGTTCGTCAATGGATTCCCGCATGGCTCATGCCGCTGGCCTTACGTATGGTCGGGCGTTCCGCTGCACCAGATTGGCTCGACATGGCGGCACTACGCGCATGCGATGTACGCCCTTTGCGCGATGACACACGCAAGATTCGCTTTCACTCTCACCAGCACCTCAAGCAAACGCTGGCCTATCAGCTTTCCTGGTGTGGTCTGCCGCAACTGCTCCGTCATGGTGACCGTAACGCCATGGCCTTTTCCATTGAAAGCCGCGTACCCTTTCTCACCCGTGAAATAGCCGAATTCTGTCTTTCTCTGCCCGAAGAGTTTCTCTGCGACATGCAGGGGCGCAGTAAAAGCGTCTTCCGTGAGGCCATGCGTGGTATTGTGCCCGATACGATTCTTGACCGCAGGGATAAAATCGGCTTTGCCACACCGGAATACAGCTGGATGACCCATCTGGCAGACTGGGTGGAGGAAGTGCTGGCAGACAAAACCAGCATTCCATATTTGCGCCTTGATGTAGCCCGTCGTGAATGGCGCGCTATTCGTGAGGGCAAAAGAGTCTATACCGCCAGCGTCTGGCGCTGGCTTTGCTATACGCGCTGGACGCAGATATTCTCCATAGAAAATGCATAGCGCATTCAGGATTGCCGGCTCTTGAAATACGCTGCCACACCGGCCAGCCCCACCAACCAGCCTATTCCCCCCACAATTTCAACTACACCAGGCCTGTGTACACGCATTGCCGCCAATTCCCGACGCATGGGGCCCAACTTAGCTTCAAGGCTTGTCTCAATAATGGAACGCAGATGTGCAGCATCCATGACAGCGATGCAGGCATCTGCCGCGGGAACTGATGACGGCTGCGGCTCTCGCTCTGGCGCCGCAGCTTCCATTATTGAGGGAGACAACGCCGATGAAGGCATATCGACCGGTTCCATTGTCCACTCATTCTGGTGCCCTTCTCCGGCATTGATGCGTAGGCGAAGCCCGTGGGGAAACACCTCGTCCGGCGGAGTAAAGCGGAAGATACCCTGGTCGTTCGTTTCGCCTTGCAATACTGTCACCCCGCTGCGCAGATCCATAACAATCACATGCCCGTGATGCACCTTATGCCCGTTACTGAAGGAAGACTCGGTGACAACTTCTTTTCCCTCTGTCCAGGCCACAATATTCACTCTATGGGCAAACGCAGCACAAGGCAGAGAAAAAAGCATGATACATACGGCCATGCAACATTTCAGCACTGCAGTGTGAAGCGTATTGTGCATAGTTCTCCCCCTGTCAACGCCCTGTCGGCATGTGCAGCATTTCTGGATTGACCCTCGCAATAAAACCAAGGGCAAACATGGTGATACAACCTTCTGCCAGCATGACTGGCACATGGGCGATAAAAAGAATTTTCGCAGCAGCAATAAAGCCTTCCTCGCTGAAGCCAAGAGCCAGTGCCGTCAGCAGAGCAGCGCCCGCAACACCTGCCGCCCCTCCAAGAAAGGCAGCCGTACGCTGGCCAGTATGCGTCGGCCAGCACCTGCAGATGCCCCTGTATAGCCCCCAGGCCATCACGGCTCCAAACGACATGGTGCAGGCATTTACGCCCAGGACTGCTATACCACCGAACTGAAACAACAAAGCTTGCAAAAAAAGTGCCGCAAGAATAGCCGGAAAGGCCGCCCATCCCAGCAAAACGCCCAGCAAACCATTGAGAAGAAGATGCGCGCTTGTCACACCTATGGGCACATGGATGAGGGAACCCATAAAAAACACGGCTGCCAGCATTGCCACAGTCATCATGCGACGTGTATCCAGTCTGCGCATGCCAATTGCAGTACCAACTGCCGTCAAGGCATAACCGGCGCCCAGCACGACAGGCGACAACACGCCCTCAGCTATATGCATGTGCTCTCCTTTTCAAATCCATATGCCATGTAGACAGCCATTATACCGGAACCCAGCAGTCACACACAGTCCTTGAAAAAGGGGTGACACAAGCCCCCCTTTTACAAGGAAAGTAGCATCTACTTGTGCACGGGTGCAGCAAATTCCACCCAAAGCACGGCTCCCAATTCCATGTCTTTGGGTGTGCCCTTGTAGTCCATCTTTTCAGGTGCGGTGTTGAGTGCGGCAAATCCCCACCATCCGGCCCACGGCGCAGCATAGGTGAATACACCATTGTCATCGGCCTTGATAACCTGTGTCACATAATAATCGTCAGGAGCTTTGTATTTTCCAGTCTTGTTGTAATGCTCCACTTCAATTTCTGCACCCGGTACAGGTTTGCCATCCAGCAGTACACGACCCTGAAACACGTTCCCGGCATAATTGCCAAAGGGACGAGTAAGGGGCACGATTTCCGTCTTGAGCCCCAATGGAACATCCCAGCCGTCCTCACTGCCAAAGGCGGGTACAATAGCCTTGGTGTAGTGCACAATAAAGCAGTCTTCTGCAGGCTCAAAATATGGTTGCGGTTCAACGGCAAACTGATACACACCGGGACGGTTAAACGTATACTGGGCTTTCCATGCCTTGTGCCCCATGAATGTCTGCGATTTGATCGCTGCCTTCATATCCTGTTTCTTGCCATCCAGCACCACAAAAAATGCTTTCGGGCTTTCCATGTCCATGCCATGCCCCTCAAAGGGATGCGCAAATGCCACATCCAGAGAGACGATAGCATCCTGCTTTTCAGGTACCGTAGACTTTGAGGGAATGACCATACCAAAATGAGCTTGAGCTTGAGATGCAGTGGCAAGTGTCAGAGCCAGAATAAGAACACCTGTGATGCGCATTATTTCCTCCCAATTCTGAAGTATAGTCACAGTAGTAGCACGTATATTTAAAACATGCTACTATTATTTTTTGAAGTAGGTACCACACTTTCCATGTGTATATCGTTTAGAATAGTGTGCTTATGTACCGTAGTGCCAGTATGATAAGCGTCAACACGAGCATTGCCTTGATCAAAATGGCTGATACATACTTCTGGCACTTTGCACCGAGATACATACCAATCATCCCCCCAAGGCCGATAGTACACCCCAGTAATACATCGGGTGCAACAGAAATGCCGGGAAAGAAAGGCGAAAGAGCTGCGTAAAACGCTACACCACCAAAGGAAGTTATGGCAGTTGCCAGCAGTGTGGCACCAGCGACAACATAGACTGGAAGGTCAAAAAATGAAACGAGGAAAGGCGACATAATGGCTCCGCCGCCAATACCATAGATGCCGCCCACGAGTCCAACAACAAGACTGAGCAGGATAAGCCGCCTCTTGTCTACCACATACTCGTTCTCTTGAAAGACAAAAGCCAGTCTGCTCGCGGTATTGCAGGTGATGGCAAGGGTGGTCTCCCCCTGAGGACGCTTCGAGGCAGCTGCAGTTTCCTTGAGCAAGGATTGCAGCATTCTGAGGCCAATGTACAGCAGCACAAAGCCTGCAAAAACCTTAAAGGATGTTGGATCAGGCAGAAGTGTAATTCTGACAATGGCACCGATGAAAACACCAGGAAGTGTGCCCAAGGCAATGCTGGACGCTATGGGAACAACAAGCCTGCCTTCACGCCAATATCTGATAACCCCGGAGGGGCATGCGACGATATTGTAAAACTGGTTGGTGGCACTGACACTGGGATTTGTATATCCTAAAACGGACATCTGAAATGGCAGTAGCAGGAATGCTCCTGACACCCCGCCCATGGACGTGAAGAATGAAACAAGAATGGCAGTTCCCAGGGGAAGCAACGGATTGCATGTAATCTCAGCCGAGGAGAAATACATCTGGATCTCCTCAAAGTATATAACGGCTCAAATCCTGGTCATCGCGCACGTCCTTAAGGTGTTCCTGCACATAGGCCCTGTCAACCACAATTTGTGCGCCGGGCATTTCCGGCGCGTCAAAGGAAATATCCGCCAAAATTTTTTCCATGATAGTGTACAGACGGCGTGCACCGATATTTTCCGTTCGGGCATTGGTGTCTTCGGCAAAGGCGGCAATTTCTTCCAAGCCATCATCTGTAAAACTGAGGCGTATCTGTTCTGTTGCCAGAAGGGCTTCATACTGCTTTGTCAGGGCATTGTCCGGCTCTTTAAGAATACGCAGGAATTCCTCACGTCCCAGAGCTTGCAGCTCCACTCTCAAGGGGAAGCGACCCTGCAGTTCCGGTATCATGTCTGAGGGTTTGCTGAAATGGAAAGCACCTGCAGCAATAAACAAAATATGATCCGTGCGTACCATGCCATACTTGGTATTGACCACGCTCCCCTCAACAATGGGCAGCAGGTCGCGCTGCACCCCCTCGCGGGAAATATCTGAGGTACGATTTTGTGAAACACTGGCAATTTTATCGATCTCATCAATAAAAATAATACCCGTCTGCTCCACGCGCTCCCTGGCCCTGTCTACCAGGGCATCCTGGTCCACCAGTTTTGCCGACTCTTCCTGCACCAGTACGTTAAAGGCATTGCGCACTTTCATTTTTCGACGATTGCGCTTGGGCGGAAATGCCTTGCTGAACACATCCTTGACCTGGCTGCCCATCTGCTCCATGCCGGGGATGGCAAAGATGTCAATGCTGCCGCCCTGCTCCACGACCTCCATTTCCACCTCGCGCTCATCCAAAAAGCCCAGGTGAAACTGCTGCAGAAGTTTCTCGCGAGTGGAAGCACGCTCCTCCATACCAAAGGAATTGGGCAGCAACAAATCCATAAGACGTGACTCAGCAGCTGTCTCCGCTGTCTTGCGTACACGGGAATTTTCTTCCTCACGCACCAGATTGACGCCAATCTCCATAAGATCACGCACCATGGATTCCACATCGCGCCCCACATAGCCGACCTCAGTAAACTTGGTAGCTTCAACCTTGACAAAGGGCGCGCCAGACAGCTTGGCCAATCTGCGGGCGATTTCTGTCTTTCCCACACCTGTTGGCCCCATCATGATGATGTTCTTGGGCGATACCTCGTCACGGAGTTCCGGTGCGAGGTGCTGCCGACGCCAACGATTCCGTACAGCCACCGCCACCATACGTTTAGCCTGCTCCTGCCCCACAACATATTTGTCTAGTTCCGCTACTATGCCTCGTGGCGTCAATGTGCTCATGCTCTGCTCCTGAATAGTACGCTGCCCTCAGGCTGCTGTTTTCCATACCATGACTGTCACACTCCACATGGAAAACGGCATATAACAGTATAGGCACTGCCACGCACATGGCAATGGGCCTGGATAAATTTTCCTGAGGCACCCTGATACATCAGAGCTATTGCTACTCATTACCGATGGAGCTACTATTCTAAAAACCAGTGAGGAGAACACCATGAATACCGTTACCTTTCAGGGCAATACACTACACCTTGCCGGCACCATGCCCGGCGTCGGCACCAAGTTGCAAAACTTCACTCTCACTGCCCAAGACATGAGCCCCCGCAGCCTCAAAGACTATGCGGGCAACGTGCTGGTGCTGGTCTGCGTGCCTTCCCTGGATACACCCGTATGCGATATGGAGGTGCGCCGCTTCAACAAGGAAGCTGCAGCCCTTTCCAGCAAGGTGCGCATTGTTGCTGTTAGTCGAGACCTTCCCTTTGCACAGGCCCGCTGGTGCGGCGCAGCTGGCGTCACGGCTGTGGAGACGCTGTCAGATTACCGAAACGGAAGTTTCGGTCGGGATTATGGTATTATGCTTGAAGAACTCGATCTGCTGGCCCGCGCCATTTTTGTAATCACCCCGGAAGGTTCCCTGGCCTATAGCCAGCTGGTACCCGAGGTGACCAACGAACCGGATTATGCTGCCGTGCTGGAAGCCATAAAGAAACTGCTCTAGCCCGTGGGCAACGATCGAGAATATCGCCCCTGACACAACACTTGGCAGTGACCGCCATTGCAAACGGGAATGGACGATCACTGCCTTCCCTTGGCTAACACGCATATCTCAATGTGGCAAATACACCGTGCTGGGTGCCGTGTTCGCCTGCCTCCAGATTGTAGTTCAGGCCAAGGTTGATATTGTCCTTGCCAAATTCCTGTCCAACTGTGCCGCCGTAGGGCAGATACCATGGTCTGGCTTTTCATGCTGCTCGAACCGGAAATGCCGGAAAAACGCACATCACCACGGGCGTTGATGTCGCCCGCATTAACCGCTGGGAAGACCGGTGTCGGTTCCGGTTCGGGAGTCGGGTCATTGGGAAGGATGGCATATGGCTACAGAGACCTTGAATTTTTCAAGCTCTGAATATTGGCCATCCTCGAGGCAAAATACGCTTTTACCGGATAAACCCAAAAGAATCTGTTCCGTAGGCAAAATTTTCCGCCTCAAAAAACCGCCATATATATGGCACAAAAAAAACTGACTCACACCTTCCCCCTGTCAAATTTTTCCTATACTGACCGCATATAAAATTAACATACTATTTTTATTATATTTTTTATTTTTGGCATACAACATGCATTTCTTTTGACAAACAAAGCGCATACCGCGCTTAAGAAAACCTGCTTTCTATGGGGGAGGACAACATGAGCAACCAACTCGATTACGAAATCAACAAGGAATTGGGCGAATGCTACCTGTTCATGGGTGACTTTGACAAGGCCGAGGAATACTACCGTAAGGCCGCCGGTGACAACAGCCAGTGTGCGGCACCCTATCTGGGACTGGCCACTGTGGCAGTGCAGCGCTCACAGCTGGACAAGGCACTGGTATTGTACCAAAAGGCAGCCAGTGTAGAAGAAACTGACAAGGCTCTGTGCGGCATTGGCCTCGTGTACATGGAACAGGGCGAACATGCGATGGCATTTGACTACTTTGCCCGTGCGCTTGACAAGTCGTGCGAGAACATCGTGGCCCTTAATTGCCTCGTGCGTGAAAGCTACCAGCTTGGTTGCGTAGAAAAGGTGTTGCCCTATCTAGAAGCTACCCTTGAGGCTGGCACAGAAGCCGAAGCCGTCCGTGTGACGCTGGCTGGCTGCCTCATTTATCTTGGCCGTGGCGCGGAGGCCAGGGAACATCTGGAGAGTGTGCTGGGAGCCAACCCCGCCAACCAGAGTGCCAAGGAACTTTTTGACACCATGGCTGCCTAGGCATGGTCGCCAGACCGGCCACAGCCTGTACATACTCCCCTCCCCACATGATTTTCCGGCCCTGGATAGGTGCCGGGGCCGGGAGATCATATAAAGGGGAACCCAAAGACGAACAGCTTTTCCGTTATGCCCAGCTGGGGCAAGGCATACGGCGAAGGCTTTAGAAAACCCCTGAACATTCAGGGGTTTTCTTGTTGGCATTGACGTAGCCTGCACTGAAGGCTATGTGAATGCCCCGGCATGTTGCCGGAAAGATTCAAGTGCCGGCTGCCGGTATACGGAGCTCCCCATGCAGATTCCTGTTCCCTATGCTACTGTTGGCCTACTGCTCTGCTCCAATATCTTCATGACTTTTGCCTGGTACGGGCATTTGCGTTACAAAGGCACAGCCCTTCCTCTGGTGATTCTCTCAAGCTGGGGACTGGCCTTCTTTGAATATATGTTGCAGGTACCGGCCAATCGTATTGGTTACGGCTATTTCTCCGCAGCCGAACTCAAGACAGTACAGGAAGTTATTTCCCTAACTGTATTCATGGCCTTTTCCGCAGTCTGGCTGCACGAACCGTTGCGCTGGAACCATGCTGTGGGATTTGCGCTTATTGTGCTGGCGGCGTGGATTATTTTCAAAAAATGGTAGCCGGTCTCATGTTTGACTGCACGCCGCTAGTCTATGCCCTCGGCATTCTCTCTGCCTTTGGTGGAGGCTTTATTGATGCCATCGCCGGAGGCGGAGGGCTTGTGACCATGCCGGCCCTGCTGATATCCGGCGTACCGCCGCATATGGCGCTTGGCTGCAACAAAGTCAGCGCATGCCTTGGCACCTGCACAGCTCTGGGGAACTTTGCCAGAAGCGGTCTCGTGCGCTGGCGTGTGGCTCTGGCCGGGGTTGCTTTTTCACTGCTCGGGTCCTCAGCTGGATCGCAAATGGCTTTACGGCTGGATCCGGCCATTCTGGGCAAGCTACTTGTGGCCTTGCTGCCCATAGCCATGTGCGCTGTACTTCTGCCGCCAAGAGGAAACCGACGGGCTTCCACTAGGGCTGCTTCGCCTTTTCCCCAGCATGGAATACGATTTTTGCTGCCAGTCACTCTGGTTTGCTTGACTATAGGCTTTTATGACGGTTTTTTTGGTCCAGGAACCGGCAGTTTTCTCATTTTGACCTTCCACTGGGTGCTGCGTATGGAATTGATGGAGGCTTCTGCAACGGCAAAAGTGCTCAATCTGGCCTCCAATCTCTCCAGCACGCTGGTATTTATTTACGGCGGCGTGGTGCTGTGGCGTCTGGCCCTGCCCATGGCGGTTGCCTGTTGTCTGGGCAACTGGCTAGGCAGCCGAATGGCCATACGTATTGGTTCAGCCGCGGTACGCCGCTTCCTGACCATTTCTTTAAGCCTACTCCTGCTGACGCTGGTCTGGCAGTATTTTCTTGCCCCGCTCCTGCACTGATTGGGGCAGAGCACACTTCAGGGCACGCCCCATTCTTGTGCCGTATATACCTGCACTTGACGTGATGCGGTTCTAGCACTACAGAAACACAGTATTTTTGTAGGCAATGGTGCAAGCTGCTGCATTGCGCCGGCTAAGATGGGGTGCTTGTCATTCGCTTCGTGCAGAATGACGGAACTATCATGGAGTAGAATCAATGGGTATGGTCTGTTTTTTGTGTGCAGTCGTGCTGCTCATCCTTGGTTACGTCGTCTATGGCGTCATAGCAGAAAAAATTTTTGGCATTGACCGTTCCCGTCCGACTCCCGTCCAGATACACGCAGACGGCGTGGACAGTGTCGTCTTGCCCCCCTACAAAATCTTTTTCATACAGTTGTTGAACATTGCCGGTCTTGGTCCCGTCTTCGGCCCCATCATGGGGGCGGTGTACGGTCCTGCTGCCTTGCTCTGGGTAGTCTTTGGCTGCATCTTTGCCGGAGCCGTACATGACTTTCTTACAGGAGCCATGAGCCTCAGATACGGTGGCGCCTCCTATCCTGAAGTCATCGGACGCAACCTCGGCCCGTATGTGCGCTGGTTCATGCTCATCTTTACCATCTGGTTCATGATCCTTGTTGGTGCGGTTTTCGTCAACGGCCCGGCAGGGTTGCTCTCTTTCAAAACCCAGCAACTGCTTCACACCACCTCCTGGGGAGATAATTTTTTGCAATGGCTTGTTACCTGCCCGCTGGCGTCTTTCTGCCGGGCTCCCGACGGTTCCGTAGCCTCAGGCAAGGTACTTACACTTGCCTTTGCCATTTGTATTTTTGCCTACTATTTTCTGGCCACCATCCTTCCCATTGACAAAATCATCGGGCGTGTCTACCCGCTTTTTGCCATCCTTTTGCTGTTCATGGCCGTAGGGCTCTTCATCGCTCTGCTAGTAAACCCGGCGTACACGGTACTTCCCAACCTGAATTATTCTGACTTTTTCACTAATCTACATCCCAAGGGCCTGCCCATCTGGCCTCTCTTGTTTGTGACCATTGCCTGTGGTGCCATTTCGGGCTTTCATGCCACACAATCTCCTATGATGGCCCGTTGCATGCGTTCCGAAGGACAGGCACGTACGATGTTCTACGGTGTTATGATTGCCGAGGGACTTATAGCTCTCATCTGGGTAGCTATCGGCCTTTCCTTTTATAATGGCGATCCGCAGGCATTACTTGCTGCAGGCACACCCGCCGTTGTTGTGGCCAAAACTTCTGAAGGCCTTTTGGGCGGTATGATAGGGGGTACTCTTGTCTTTCTTGGGGTAGTCATCCTACCCATTTCAACCGGCGATACAGCCTTCCGCACAGGACGGCTCATTCTTGCAGACATGCTGCACATCCAGCAAAAACAAATAAGCAGGCGTATCATAATAGCCATCCCCTTGTTTCTCCTGGGCATCTATTTTGCTGTAGGTGACTTTCGAGCTATCTGGATGGCCTTTGGCTGGACCAATCAGACACTGGCATGTGTATCTCTATGGGCCGCTGCCGTATGGCTCAGACGGCGCGACCGTCTGCACTGGATAGCCACCCTGCCGGCCCTGTTCATGACAAGCGTTTGCGGGGCATATCTCTTTTATTATGATAAATTCCCTTTCCACTGGTCGCTCACGGCGTCCACATGGACCGGCATCCTTATTGCGGCTTTGTGTTTCGTGCTATTCCTGCTCCGCGGGCATACCATGCCGACAGGCGACGAAGCTCATTATTGAATTACTATAGACCGGAGAAATATTATGAAACATCTGCAGATATGCATTGCTGTTTTTCTCGTTTTGTCCCTCTGTGCCTGTGCTACCACGCGACGCAGCGCGGATATTGATGTCCCAACGAGAGCGAAACTCGCCCAGATTTCCGTGAATGCACAAGGCAACAATTTTCATTACTGGAACCAAACTGCCCCCTCGTTTCAGAAACTGACAGCCTATGTAAAAGAGGTTACGGACCCCGCAAACCCCCATTTTATTCCTGTCGAGGATAGAATTGCTGTCTTCGATCTTGACGGTACACTCATCTGCGAAACGACCCCTTCATATTTTGAATGGATGCTCTATCTGGAGCGCGCACTGAACGACCCTACATACAAACCCACACCCAAGGAAAAGGAATATGCTCGGATGGTAAAGGCTGGCATCTATCACATTGGTATTCCCAATCCTGTGGCTGGTACGGGTCTTGAGTCGAGTCCCAATGGAACGGGTCTAACGGCTCCCAAGTCACTTCCCAAGGATCTCTCCCGTGAAGAGGCGAGAGCACAGGAAGCGGTTTTCGCCGGTATGTCCGTCGCGGACTACGATGCCTATGTAAAACGCTTCATGCAGACGCCCGCCGAAGGCATGACAAATCTTTTACGCGGTGACAGCTTCTATCTCCCCATGGTCGAAGTCCTCTCCTTTCTTTCGGCCAACCGCTTCAAGCTCTTTATTGTCTCTGGCTCCGACCGGCAGACGGTACGCATTCTGGTAGACGGAGCTCTGCCCGTGGACTCGGACAACATCATCGGAACAGACGTGAGAGAGTTTGCATCGCATCAGGGAACAACCGATGGACTTATCTACAGGTATTCGGGAGAAGATGTCATCCTGCGCGGCGAGTTCATTGAGAAAAATTTACAAATGAACAAGGTTTCGAGCATTGTCAGAGAAATAGGAAAGCAGCCAGTTCTTGCCTTTGGCAATTCATCCGGCGATTATAGTATGTTCAGCTACACTGTCACAAACAACAGGCACAAGGCCCTTGCTTTTGCCATCCTGTGCGATGATACAGAGCGTGAGCTTGGCAATCCCGGAAAAGCTGGCAAAGTTCGTGCTGCCTGTGAAGCAAATGGCTGGATTCCCATTTCCATGAAAAACGATTTCAGGCTCATTTACGGACGGAATGTGACAAGAGCTGACAAGTAGTTTACGATTCTGACTCGCTCTTTCCGTTTTCCCCTTATAAATTGAGGAGGCTTCAAGCCTCCTCTTATTTAACTTTTTCGCCCCATTCCCCTTCCACCCGCGCCAATCTTGAAAATTGAGAACTCTCCGCATATACTCAAAAAGAACAGCAAAGGATACTGCTAATGGCAACAGTGATTCCCCTCAAGCACCCGGAAACAGGTATTGTCAAAAACGGCCTCTACGGTTTTAGCTGGACGACTCTGTTCTTCGGCGGCATACCAGCTATTATTCGTGGAGATATTACGCCTGGGGTGCTTGTTATTATTGGCAGCTTTTTCACATGTGGGCTTGTAGGGCTTATCTGGGCATTCATTTATAACAAACGCTATACCCTTGGGCTGATCGAAAAAGGCTACCAGCTGTGTGGCACAGAAGAACAAAACCGACAGGCACGCATAGTTCTCGGCATAGCTGAACAATGACTGCAGAAGATGTGCTTGAAAGTCCGACAAAGAGCTCTACACTCCTGCACCGCGCTTATCTATCGTACCCATACTCCGCAGAGAGGGGGCTGGTGTTGCAGCGCATGTATCAAGCGAAAAACTGTTTCACCTTGTTCTTGATCATCTGCATAAGAAGGGTGATTTCAGGCATGGGGGCTGCGTAGACGCGACGGTAGTGGAATCGTCCCGACGTCCCAGGACAACACTGGAGGTGATTCCCGAGGACAAGGCTGAACCAGACACGGTTGATCAAGTTACGATGTCCCATTCGGATGATACTGAACGGCATGGCTCAAGAAAGGCAAAAAGACGTGCTACGGCTATAAGGTGCATATGGCAGCCGACGCCAGGCACGGTTTGGTTGTGGGTGGACATGTCACACCAGCCAATCGCAGTGACATGAACGAGATGGCACAGGTATTGTCTGAAATACCCTCGCAAATGCGTGGTCGATGCTATGCGGACAAGGGCTACACAAGCAGAGCCAATCGTAAAGTTGTCCGCTAATCTTGTTCGTGCCAGAACATTGTGCTTTGTATAGGAGTAGTGCGCCCAAAATTTGGGAAAATGGGCTAAAAAGCATGAAAATTGAGCGAACTGAACGAAAAATAGCAGAAATGTAAGCCAATTTGCTGCAAAAAATGCAAACTTTTTGCTTTTACGGTCATTATGCAGCGGTTTCACATTGTAAATATCTCATAATATATTGATATTATTTAATAAATTACATATATTCAGCATTGAATCTGAAGTTGCATATCATACAATTATAAGGTCATTTCAATATGGTATGTATTTTTTACTGTGTTGCAGTCTTAATTTTTTTGCAAAACCGGCTGAATTTGGAAGGGATAATAAAAAGGGCTACAGCAATCCGCAGCCCTCACTAGTGATTCTGGTCGGGATGGCGCGATTTGAACGCGCGGCCTCAGCGTCCCGAACGCTGCGCTCTAGCCAAACTGAGCCACATCCCGTAAAAAGATAATTTATGCGAGACATTTCAATTTAGCAAGCAATAATTTTTGTTTGTAAATTTACATAGATTGGCGTAGCGTAGTTTGGCTTCAATGGTGAAACATGTTTGCAATTGAATTCTGGAGTGGCGAAAGCATATGATCCGTGTTTTAGTGGTTGATGATTCTTCCTTTATGCGGGCGTCACTCGCCGCGCAGCTAGAAAAAGATCAAGAAATCAAGGTAGTAGGTGCAGCTCGCGATGGTTTGGAGGCTTTAACAAAAGCTAAAGAACTCGACCCGGACGTCATTACCCTTGATGTGGAAATGCCCCGACTCGGCGGTCTTGAGATGCTCAAGCAACTCATGCAGACCAACCCCCTGCCCGTCATTATGATCAGCTCACTAACGGCGGAGGGAGCGGAAACTACGCTCAAAGCGCTGGAACTGGGAGCGTTGGATTTCATTCCCAAGACCATGAGTACAGACAAAGAAAATTTTGGGGCAGAAATCCGTCGCAAGGTCAAAGCGCTCTCCCGCCGTAAAACCATTGTCAAGCTCAAGTACCGACGCATCAACCGTATTGTGGAGCCCAAAGCTTCACTTAGAGTTCCCAATACATCACAACCGCCCGACTATGTGCAGACCCCGTGCAAGGGGCCGCGAGACCTTGTGGTTATTGGAGTTTCCACAGGCGGACCACCAGTGGTACAGAGTGTGCTTTCTGCCCTGCCTGAAAAAATTCCGGCCTGCATACTTGTGGCACAGCACATGCCAGCCTCTTTTACCGGCCCCTTTGCCAAACGTCTGGACAAGGTCTGCAAAATTACTGTTTCAGAAGCGGTTGATGGCGACAAGTTCAAAACTGGGCATGCTTATATATGCCCGGGGGGTATGCACATAGGCATTCGTATGCGAGGCCCCCTGCCCGAGATCGCCGTCACAGAAGAACCTCGTGATGCCTTATACAAACCTACAGTCAACGTACTTATGGAAACGGCCGGCAAGGCCATGGGTCTACGCACACTGGGCGTGATGCTTACCGGCATGGGGGCAGATGGTTGCGAAGGAGCCAAGGTGCTTCGTGAAAAAGGTGGTTGTCTCATTGCCCAAAGTGAAGCCTCCTGCGTTGTCTATGGTATGCCCAAGGCTGTCGTCGATGCCAAACTGGCCAATCTCATTCTTGATGCCGACGATATTGCCAATGCCATTATAAAAACGGTCAAAGGCTGACCCCAGAGTGGGATAGTATTATGAATGAAAATGCACAACATTCCGAAATTCTTGATGCTTTACGCTCCGACAACAGTTCGGATATTCGTGACGCTGCATTCAGCGCCGGCGACCAGGGTGTGCAAGAGGCAATACCGCTGCTTTGCAAGCATGTAAAAAGTCCTAATGTAGCCGTGCAGGAAGCAGCCGAATATGCGCTGCGCAAGATCCGCGGACCTCAGGTGGTTGACGCTCTTCTGCCCCTGCTCAGCAGCGACGATGCCCCCGTGCGTAACGTAGCCATGGATATTTTACGCGAGATCGCTCCCGACAGTATTGAAAGCCTACAGCCTTACATGCACCATGAAGATGCCGATCTGCGTATCTTTGTGACAGATATTCTTGGGTATTGCCGCACGCAACAGGCCTGCCAAATGCTCTGTCGTGCGCTGCTCAAAGATCCAGAAATCAATGTACGGTATCAGGCTGCCGTCAGCTTGGGCACACAGGCTTTCCCCGAAGCGGTCAATGCTCTCTGTCAAGCTATGTACGATGAGGAATGGGTGCAATTCGCCGTTGTAGAGGCACTTGCAAAAATCAAGGATTACTCTGCCGTTAGCGCCATGGTAAAATTGCTCTCACAGGCCTCACCGCTTGTGAGTTCTGCCATTGTGGACGCTCTGGGCGATCTCGGCGATGTAAAGTCCATTCCTCTGCTTTTCAGTTCGCTTGATAACGTCAAGGAAGCTCTGCGGCACAAGATTGTCAAGGCCATTGTGCAGATCCTTGGAGGGCGCGGCCTCTCCCTGCTGGCAGGAAAATCAAAGGATCGTCTGCGTGCATATCTGCTGGAAGCACTGACAGATACGGATGAAGACGTACTTATGGCCACGCTTCAGGGCCTTGCTGCCATAGGCGATGAAAGCTGCGGCAAACCGGTCATAGACTTGGCTGCAAGAATTGACAGAGAACGTGATGCTGAGCTCTATGATAAAGTGGTGCAAACCATAGCTGCCATCGGTTATACCAGTGCAATGCATGACGCACTGCATAGTAACGATGAAAAATATATCATTCCGACCATGGATGCATGTCATCTTATGGACGATAAGCATATTGTAGGAGACCTTAAGGAAATTTTCTGGCAAGTCAGCCCTGAACTGCAACGGATGGCCATCAGTGATCTGGCTCGTCTTGCCGGATGTGCTGATGTGCCCTTCTTTGTCACTATTATGAATGACGGTGACGACGCTGAGGTTCTCAAGAGCGCACTGGTGTTTTTTGGCAATCAGAACAGCTGTGCCGATGTGGACGACCTGGTCTTTGCCCAGCTGGATCATCGCTATGTGGATGTACAGGAGATGGCTCTTGAAGCGTGCATCAATCTACACAGTGCCAACCTCAACGAACGCTTCAAAGAACGGGCCAAAAGTGAAGACCCCATGCAGCGTATGATGGCAATCTATGCGCTGGGTCGCTTCAGTGTTACTGAAAATTTGAATGAAATCTCTGCGGCCCTTGAGGATGAATCTCCCCGCACACGGCAAGTGGCGGTGCAGGCATTCCAAAACCTTGGCACACAGGCGGAAGATTACCTTTACCTGTTGCTGCCCCGCCTGCATGATGACGCCAAGGATGTGCGCATAGCCGTTGTGGAACTGCTTGGGCTCATGGGATCTCCATCAGTGTTACCGCATATTCTTGAAGCACTGAACGATGAAGATGAATGGGTCAGGATACGTGCAGTTGAGGCGCTTGGTACGCACAAGGTCGTGGATGCTGTTCCACAACTTGCCGAACTGTTTGAGAGTTCAAGCCCCATGGTAGCACAAAAAATCATTGAGGCACTAGGTGCAATCGGCGGCAATGCGGCCTTCGGCGTTCTTTTGGGATTAATGGATCACGAGGATCCCGAAGTACAACATGCAGCGGCAGACGCAGTAGCTGCTATCCAGGCGGAACAGGAGTAGATATATATGTCTCAACCTCCTTTGTCTTTTCCCAAGAATCCACTTGGCTCGACCCGCAAAAGCAGCGTGACGGCTACCGATGATGTAACCTCTCAAGCTACTGCGCGTACCGGACTGAATGCGCAATCTCCCCTTCGATCCTCTACCTTGGCCAGCCAGTCTGCGCCTACGCTCGGCACGGGCATAACTCGCACAACCCCGCCGCCAAGTCAGCCCTACACGCGACCTCAAAGCACACAAGGACAAACGGCTTTTGGTGCTGGCGCAACACGCTCATTGCGCCCCACCCCCACCGCCCCGGGTACGGGCATTGCGCGCACCTCTGGCGTTTCTGGCCAGTCTGCCACCGGGTCTCCCCTTGGTTCAGGAATAGCCCGTACACTCCAGGCCGGCTCAGCCACAACCACACCTTCCCGCCCTATAGCTCCATCTTTTTCATCACGCGCAACAAATCCAACAGCACCTTCCACACCGCGCATGCCTACGTTGCGGCCAACGAGCGCAACACCACCGTCTGGGGGAAGTGCCTTCAGGAAAGATATGCAGATCACCAATGAAGAATTTCTGCATCTGCGTGATTTTATTTACGAACAATGCGGTATTTTCATTGCCGAAAATCGCAAATATCTGGTTGAAAACCGTCTTTCCCATCGCATCAAGGAACTGCACCTCAAGAGCTTCAATGAATATTACAAATTTCTGCGCTACGACGCCAATCGCCAGAACGAATTGACGCACCTCTTTGAGGTAATCACCACCAATGAGACCAGCTTTTTCCGCAATCCGCCGCAACTGGAGGTATTCCAGAACATTGTGCTCCCGGATATTCTGGACAGGCAGCGCAAATCCGGCAATAAGCGCCTGCGCATATGGTCTGCCGGCTGCTCCACAGGAGAGGAACCTTACACCCTTGCCATCATTATCAGTGAAGTACTGAAGGGGGAGTTATCGGGTTGGGATGTATGCATTAATGCCTATGACCTTTCCGAGGCTGTGCTGGCCGCAGCAAGACGCGGCGTATACAATGCCTATTCACTGCGTACCACCCCTAAGGATATTGTAGCCCGGTATTTCATTCAGGATGGAAATCAATTTACGGTGAAGCCAGAGTTGAAAAAGCTGATCCGTTTTGGCCCTATCAACCTCAATGACAAAGAACAATGCAGGCGGGTAGAGAAATCGCAGATTGTCTTCTGTCGCAACGTCATCATCTATTTTGATGATGCCATGAAACGTCGCGTCATTAATGCGTTTTACGACAATCTCGAACCCAATGGTGTGCTGCTCATCGGTCATTCGGAAACACTACACAATATCAGCCGCGCGTTTCAACTTGAGCACCACACTGGCACCATTGTTTACCGCAAGGCGAACTGACGCGTCATATGGGCGCGAAAATTCTGGCTGTTGCCAATCAGAAAGGCGGCGTTGGCAAGACCACCACTTCTATTACTCTTGGTGGGGCTCTGGCCAGAATGGGCAAAAAGGTTCTGCTGCTGGATTTGGATCCGCACGCCTGTGCCACTTTGCACGCACGCATCTATCCGGAAAGCGTAACGTACAGTTTGTATGATCTTTTTTTGGCGGATGAAAAGACATGGCCCGAAGTTTGGTTTTCACTCATACGTTCCAAGGCTCTGGCGGGCGTTGATGTTGCGCCAGGGAATATTCGCCTTTCAGAACTTGAGGTTGACTTTCGTGAACGTCGCGCAAAGGGGAGTGTACTTGCCCGCAGCCTGACAGTTGTAAGAAAAGACTATGAATACATCATTCTGGACTGTCCGCCACATGTGGGAATATTGCTCGTCAATGCCCTTGTGGCTGCGGATCTTCTGATCATCCCCATACAGACAGATTTTCTGGCATTGCATGGATTAAAATTGCTGTTTGACACATTACATACGCTCAACAAGGCATTGGGCAGACCCATTTGCTATAAAGCCGTCCCCACGATGTACGACAAAAGAGCAAAAGCCTGTACGCGTGTGCTAGAATTAATGCAAAAAAAAATGGGAACCTCCATGTTTACCACGATCATCGGCGTGGATACCCATTTTCGGGAAGCGAGTGCACTTGGCGGTACCATTTTTGATATTGCTCCCCACTCGCGTGGTGCACTGGCCTATACAGAACTGGCAGATGAAGTGGAACATTTATGGTAAAGACGCCAGAAGAATATTTTGCCGAGCAGAGTCTCGACATAATGCCGGTCACAAATGCTCCGCTGACAACGGCAGAACAGGCTTTTGTGCAAAAATACCTCGGTACAGATGCTCTGCAAAGCCTGCCCCAGCTGGAACCGGATGTACTGCCTGGCATCAATACTGCGGCAACATCAGAAGCCAAGGATGTGCCCAGCTCACTGAATCTGCGCACCCGCCTTGCAGCCATGGATCAGCTGCAAATGGTTTCTTTTTACTTGCGCGGGCAAATTTTTTTACTACCGGTTTGCGTCATAGTGGAAGTGTTGCGCCATATGCCTGTAACTCGTCTGCCCATGGCCCCACGTTACATGGCGGGTGTCATCAATCTGCGTGGCAAGGTGACTCCGTTGCTCCATCTCGACGCATTACTTACTGCAGAGCAAAACCTCAAGTATACCGCCCAGAGCTGCATCATTATCTGCGGCACAAACGATATGCAGATCGGACTCATTTTTGACAAGTTACACACCATGTATCTCGTGGAACAGAACAGAGTAAGCTGGAATGTAGAGGCATACCTCGGCTCAGGTGCTGAATTTTTATGCGGCATGGCAGACATTGATGCGCACCTGTACGCCATTATTGACCCGGAACTGATTGTAAACAAAATTCTGGAAGATTGATGTTCCTTTTACGGTTAGGAAAAATTGCAATATTGCCATTATACGCAACTGTATCTAGAATATCCGATATTTTTTTCGGATGGCAGCCAACAACAGAGGGCAGGATCGAATTATGAAAAAGCATATCCTGGTCGTTGACGACTCCAAGACAATTCGCAATCTTGTCGCCTTCGTACTCAAAGGCGAGGGATTCAAGGTGAGCACGGCAGAAGACGGCCTCGACGCCATTGAAAAGCTCTCAGCCATTGACCCTGTGGATCTGATCGTTTCAGACGTCAACATGCCGCGCATGGATGGCTTTACCTTTATCAAGACACTCCGTGCACAAGATTCCTACAAGGATATTCCCATTATCGTTCTTTCTACTGAAGGTCAGGAAAAAGACATCCAGTACGGCATGAGCCTCGGAGCCAACCTGTACATGGTCAAGCCAGCGCAGCCTGAAAAAATGGTTCGTAATATAAAGATGCTTTTGGGCTAGCCGATAAGTAAGGCAGTAGTAACCGAGATATTTCGGGGTGATACGCCTTCAGCCATGTAAAGGTATGGATTATGAGCCAGGAATTCTTTGATCCGGAACTTTTTGCCGACTTTATTGCAGAAGCCAAAGAACATCTTGAGACCATTGAACCCAATCTGCTGGAACTGGAAAAGACACCGGATAATCTGGCATTATTGAATGATATTTTCCGACCGATGCATTCCCTCAAGGGGGCATCAGGTTTTCTGGGCCTCAATAGGATCAACCAGCTTGCGCACAAATCTGAAAACATTCTGGACGAATTGCGCAAGGGCACCATGGTTGTCACGTCAGAGATTATGGACGTAATCTTGGCATCCACTGACGCCCTGCGCCAGATGATTGACAATCTTGAGGCCACTAACGCTGAAGGCGACGTAAAGACCGAGCATATCATGGCGCAGATTGACGCCATAATGGCTGGAGAAACAACTGCCGCTGCGAATACACCTCCGGAAGAACCAGCGACTGAAGCAGCGCCTGAGGCCCAATCCACAATGACAGTTGAAGAACCTTCCGAAGCTGCATCTGCCCAAGATGAACCCGAGCACGTTGCCCCTGCAGAAGAAGTTCCCCAGGCAAACGCTGCACCGACTACAGAAGCCACCCAGTCCACACCTTCCTCAAGCCCTGTAACAGGGTCTGGGAGCGGAATGACTGGCAAGGAATGGGTACGCACATTGCCTGCCCTCCCTGCTTATACCCTGACTGCCTTTGGTGAGGACCATCTCAAGGACTTTGTGGACGAATCAAACGAACTCATTGAAAATCTCACCAACGGTCTTCTGGATCTTGAAGAGAATCCAGTGGGGCAGGATGAGCTTGTCAATGACCTCTTTCGTTTCTTCCATAACATGAAGGGCAACAGCGGTATTATTGGCTATAATGAGCTCAATGCCCTGACCCATGAAGCGGAAACCCTGCTGAACAATGTACGTCAGGGCAAGCTTACCCCATCGCACGAACTTATTGATTTACTGCTGCTTGTTGTTGATGTGATGGAAGCCTTGGTACAAAACATCAATGTTACCAGTGGCCAGGCGACTCCCTTCGAGACGGGAAGTGTCATCAAGCAGCTCAAGGCTGCACTGGCAGGTGGACCCATCTCTCTGCCTCATGAATTACTTTCAACCAATCATGGGCAGGCGGAGGAAGCTCCTGTTGCAGAGACGGCAGATACACCACCAGAAGATACTGTCGATGTAGTCACCCCCACAATCATACCCGTGGGAGCCGAAAATGATGACACAGAGGCATTTCGCGTCACAGTACGTCAGCAATTTGAAATTATCCATGCTGGGCTGGAAACACTCAAGAAGGACAGTTCTCATAAGGATTCCATAGACGCCATCCACCGTTGCCTTATTGCTGTAAAGAATTCCTGTGGTTTTATGGGCTTTGATGAAATCAAGGTCTATGCAGAGCGTACGGCAGGCATTGTGGACCAGGGACGGAACAGCGGTATTGATTTTGGCCTGATGATTGACCTTCTGGAACAAGAGGTTGCTATCATCAAGGATATGGTGGACAAGGTCCTTTCTACTGATAGTACGCCCAAGCCTTCAGCACCAGCAGCTTCGACTGCACCAACGGATACCTCCAAGCAGGCACCAGCTGCAGCTGCAACGCCACCTACAGATCCTTCCTCTGCTGTTTCTGCAACGGCACCACAGCCGCCAGCTTCTGAGGCGACATCTGCAAAGGTTGCGTCAACGTCGGAGCCTAAACCCGCTGCTCCAGCTGCTGCAAAGCCCGCTACACCTGCACCAAAGCCTGCTGCACCGGCTGCTGCATCAAAGCCAGCAACTTCGGTACAAAAGCCTGCTGCACCTGTAGCAAAGCCTGCCGCACCGGCTGCTGCATCAAAGCCAGCCGGACAGCCTGAAGCCCATAAGAGTTCTTCTACTATTCGTGTTGATCATGAACGTCTTGATCATCTGATGAACCTTATCGGTGAATTGATCATCAACCGTAACCGTTACACCCTGATCGCACGTTCACTGGAAGATACCAGCCGTGATGTAGATGTCTCCCGCGTGGCACAGGACCTTTCAGAAACCACATATGCCATGGCTCGTATTTCTGACGACTTGCAGGACACCATCATGAAGGTACGTATGGTGCCGGTATCGTCGGTTTTTTCCCGCTTTCCACGCTTGGTGCGCGATCTCTCGCGCAAGAGCGGCAAGGAAGTTGAACTGATTATGGAAGGTGAAGAAACGGAGCTGGATAAGAGCGTGGTTGAAGTTATCGGCGACCCTCTGGTACATCTTATCCGTAACTCTGTCGATCACGGTATTGAATCAGAAGAAGAACGCAAGGCCGCAGGCAAGCCCCCCAAGGGCACGGTTACGCTTCGAGCCTTCCACAAGGGCAATTCTGTCGCCATAGAAATTGAAGACGATGGCAAGGGCATTGACCCTGCAAAGATGCGCGAGGTTGCCATACGCAAGGGCATCATCACACAGGAAGAAGCGGCTCAACTGGATGACCGCGAATCTCTGGAACTCATTTTTGCCCCCGGTTTCTCTTCGGCTGAGAAGATTACAGACATCTCCGGCCGTGGTGTGGGCATGGACGTGGTGCGTACTAATATCAAGAACCTCAAGGGAAGTGTGAGCACCTACTCCGAAGTTGGCAAGGGCACGCGTTTCACCTTGAGCCTCCCCCTGACTCTGGCCATCATTGATGCCCTCATGGTCAATGTTTCCGGCCAAATGTATGCCATACCACTTGATGCCGTATCTGAAACAACCAAGATCGAATCAGAACGACTTACAGACGTCAAGGGGCGCAAGGCTGTCACGCTGCGAGGAGAAGTGCTGGGCATTGTGGAACTTTCTGAAATGCTTGACCTTCCCCATTCGGACACCATGCCAGAGGTGCTCTCCATGGTGGTCATTCATGATAACGAACGCCGCCTTGGTCTTGTAGTGGATCGTCTGCTGGAACGCCAAGAGATCGTTATCAAACCTCTCGGCTCCTATCTTGGGGATCTCAAGGGTATCTCGGGAGCAACCATCCTTGGCGACGGTTCGGTGATTCTCATCCTTGACCCGCACGAAATCTATCTGATGGCGACATCCAAGGCATCAACCATAAGCCAGACGTCAGATCAGACGAAGCCGGCGGCAAAGCAGTCGCCCCCAAGTGCTTCTGCGCCAGAACAGGCAAAGCCGGCGGCATAAGAGGGAAAGAATACATCTCCTGATACTGATGGAGAAACTCTTGCATTTTTCTTCTATATAGACTATGGAATTCCTTCGCGGTTATGCTCGCTTGTAAGTAGAGCGCGGGCTTGTTTTCTTGCCGCATGAAGAACTGGGTACAGGAATTACGGAGGAATGCATGAGCAAGCAATGCGCTTTTTGCGGTAAGAGGCCCCAGGTTGGCAATTATGTCAGCCATTCAAACATCAAAACCAAACGCCGTTTCAGCCCCAACTTGCAGCGTGTACGTCACCAGTTTGATGACGGGACTGTTTCTACCATTACTGTATGCACCCGCTGTCTTCGCTCTGGTGTTGTAAAAAAACCTGTGAAAAACGCAAAGTAAACTATTTTCTCTGCGCATGCTATTGTCCCCGGCAAATTACTGTCGGGGATTTTTTGTATTATACCGACACCAGGAAATACTGACTTCCACCTGAACAGTTTTCTGCACTGCTGCTGTCAATACAGCGGCAATCCGCGCGTTACCATAAGAATATTTTATGGGAACAGCCCATGTGCGAGCGCTGTTCGCAACTGCAAACCTACTAGAAATATTTTAGAAAACGGTATAGATATAAGTAAAACTCGTGGGAGATGCCCAATGATCAAATGGCAGGAGGTATTCAGCAAAGACGGTTTGCCCTGGTGCAATGCCGCCCAGCTTGCCGCTCCCATTGCCATTAGAGATCTCGCCAACCTTAAGCAACTGCTCGACGCGGTGCATATCCGCTTCTGTCTTGTCAAACCATATCAGGAAAGCAAACACTATCCGCTTGTTGAAGGTCGTGAGCTTCTGCCATCCTTTGACAACGACATGTTTGAATACAAAAATCTGCCCGGTTTTGCGCTTGTGGCTTTTGCTCGTCAGCTGGACTATTTTGCAGAAATATTCCAGTTTGACAAACTCCATCCTGTACTTATCGACGGCGATGGAGCCTGTTGTCCATTAGAAAACCAGGTATTGGAGCAAAACCTGCAAACTATGGCTGCGCGTCTGCCGCGTATCCATCAAGATATCTTCCGGCAACAATTCCGTTCTGTCGACACTGTTGAAATGGAGAATTATCCAGCTCTCATGCCTTACCTTCTCAACATGGACAGGGCACATGTACTGGCCTGGGGGCCTGACAACAACTTTCATCTTGCAGGTATCTTTGCCTCATTCCCTTCAGATATTGACAGCGAACTCAAAAGGTTCGGCATACGCATCGGCAAATTTGTCAGTGGCGACAACGAGATGTATGAACGCAACCGCATGTTTGTGTATCAATACCTCATGGAATTATACGGTTTCCCCATTGTTTCAGAACGTCGTACCTCCAGTGCGCTTTTCGCACGTAAGCTACACAAGATGGGAGAAAGATTTTTACTGCGCGTACTAGGGCAGACGGATCGCACTATCACAACCTATCTCTCTACCGGCGAAAACACACGCTATCCGACCTTGGAAAAAATTGCCCTGGTAGCTGTGGATGCAGATCAGGAAGAAGCTCTTAACATTATCGGCAACAATGATTTTTTTCTGGACAGAGCACATCGGGTAATCATACTGCGCATTCGCTATCGCCAACACGGCTTCAACACAGGTAATGTACGCCAAGACCGCGCACTCTCCGTACTTTCGCAGGAAGTCCTGCATCCGCTTACTGGCGAGCCCCTTAAAGGACTGAATATTATCAAGGACACCACGAACATGTTTCTGCGCCTCAACGATATTGTGCGCGGCGAATACACGGGGCATATCACCTATAAACGCACTGAGGTGGTGGAAAATACAGACACCCATGAAAAAAGACTTAAATTTCTCTTTAGCTGGCTGACAAAACACCAGCGTCGCATGATCAGCTACAGCGATGATTTTTTCTCCAATGTAAGCAAAGTACTTTCAAGTTATCTGTATGCGCCTGAAAATGACGATGTATTTGAATCTTTGCACGACCTGCATCAAGAGGTTTGCACACGGTTCAGCTATATTCAGCAAGCCAGACGCGTACGCATTCTAGAAGATTTGTGCCAACGCACCTTCAAGGGGCAGCGAATAACATACATCACCATGTTACGCGAAGCCGTACAGCTGCTCAACGAATTGAAATTCGAGATTGTAAGCTTCTTTCCCGCTCTTGTGGATGCAGTTATTAACGGCGTTGAAAAGATACTGCGCGACCGTTACCTGCAACGCCACTACATAGAGCAGCCAGAAGATTCCCTAACGACAGCTGGGCAGGAAATCCGCAAAAACTATGGGCGGCTTGTAGCATTGCAGGATGGTTTTAAAGCTGTACGCAAAATACGCTCAACAAAGGACACCATGCCGGTATGACTGTTCCCTTCTTCTATATATCCCCAGAGCATTGGGGTAATGCAGTGATCCTTGACGGACAGGAGGCAAGGCATCTTACCCAGGTGTTACGTATTACGGAAGGCAAGCAGGTGGCCTTGCTTGACGGCATGGGGCGTACCGGCTTGTTTACAGTTCATGCTGTCAACAAAAAAACTGTTCAGCTTTCTCGTAATTCAGAAAAGCTAACACCTGCACCAAAAGCCCGCGCTATCATGGCACTTGCATACAGCAAGGCCGTACGGCGTGGATTCTTTATGGAGAAGGCCGTTGAGCTGGGAGCGCACGCCGTATGGCTCTGGCAAGGTGATCACAGTCAGGGCAAACTTTCACCCGCTGCTGGGGAAGCATGCCGGGGGCAACTGATTGCAGGGGCGAAACAATGCGGCAATCCCTGGCTGCCTGAAGTACGTGTGCTCTCAAACGGGGTGGATGAACTGACAGCCATGGCCCAGGAGGCTGACCACCGTATTCTCCCCTGGGAACTTCAGGATGGCGTACATATGCTCACATCTGAGCTGATAGGCCAGGAGGGAGTGACCGTGTATGTCATCGGCCCTGAAGGTGGATTCTCCAAACGCGAACTCTCGGCTCTGAGCAATGCGGGATTTATAGCCGTCAGCTTAGGTGCACGCATACTGCGTTGCGAAACGGCGGCGACACTCTGCTTGGGGCTGCACTGGTGGGCTTCGCAACAGTTTGGCAAAGTTGACGCCACTGGAGAGGAATAGTCGTGAATTGCCCACTACCCGAACGCATGCGCCCGGATGATCTGGCGCATTTTCTGGGCCAGTCACATCTCTCGAGTCGCTTACATTCCCTTATGCAAGCACACCGGTTGCCGAGTCTTCTTTTTTTTGGCCCTCCTGGTTGCGGTAAATCCACCCTTGCCCTGCTACTGGCCAAACATAGTGGTCGCCCCTATGTGCGGCTCAGTGCTCCTGAAGCGGGCTTACAGCACCTTCGCCGTTCACTGGCAGGAATGGAAATCCTCATATTAGATGAGTTACACCGTTTTTCCAAAGCACAGCAAGACTTTTTTTTGCCGTTGGTGGAATCAGGTGAGTTAATCTTGCTGGCAACCACAACAGAAAATCCCTCCTTCAGTGTCACACGCCAGTTGCTTTCTCGCTTACATGTGCTGCGCCTGCGCCCTTTGGGTCATGAAGAACTTACAGATCTGGCCCAGCGCGGGGCACAAAACATGGGTCTGGAACTCACCGCTGCAGTGGCAGAGCTTCTGGCCAATGCTGCCCATGGCGATGCGCGAACCTTACTCAATCTTGTTGAATATGTAACCGCTCTGCCAGATGACAGCCGTGATTATGAACATGTTAAGGCAGCGTTACCCGAAGTGCTCATCAGACATGACAAAGACGGCGACAAGCACTATGAACTGGCCTCGGCACTTATCAAATCCATCCGAGGTAGTGATGTGGATGCTGCCCTGTACTGGCTGGCTTGCCTGCTGGAAGGGGGCGAAGATCCGCGTTTTGTCTGCCGCAGGCTCATACTCTCAGCTTCAGAAGATGTGGGTCTGGCAGATCCATCTGCCCTGCGGTTGGCCGTCGCCTGCCAGCAGGCAGTAGAATTCGTAGGTATGCCTGAAGGGTTTATTCCTCTTGCAGAAACAGTGACCTACCTGGCCATGGCGCGCAAAAGCAACTCCGCCTATGGCGGCTATCTCAATGCCCAACGTGAAGTAAAACTCAACGGAGCACTGCCCGTCCCTCTGCATTTACGCAATCCATCCACCCAGCTGCAAAAAGAATGGGGCTATGGCAAGGAATACAAATACCCCCATAACTACCCTGACGCATGGATTGCACAGGATTATCTGCCGCCGGAGCTTGTGGGCAGACGGTTTTACCAGCCCCGGGAACAAGGTGAAGAAGCGCGTCTCTCCCAGTGGTGGCGTAAAATTCATAACATTAAAAAGTCGGACGTTTAGCCATGCATCCCTATAATGGCCATGGTCCTTTTGAGCAAAAATTTCTTACCGGTGATTGCTACCGTACACATGCCCACCGCCCGGGGATTCTCGATGTACTACTGCCATCGTTCAGCTTTTATAGCCGATTATTGGCTGGGCCACTTCGTTGGCTGTGCAATCGTGCAGCAAAAGGACTGTGTGATGACGTGGCTTGGGTGTACGCCAGCGTCTGGGTTGCCGACATTCTGGAACGCATGGGTACAACAATTGCTATTGAGGGGATGAACGCCATCAATGCCATGGATGGTCCATGTGTATTTGTGGCCAATCACATGAGCACTCTTGAAACGTTCATGCTGCCAGGCATCATCAGACCGCGTAAAAAAATAACATTTGTAGTCAAAAAAAGCCTGACGACTATGCCTTTCTTTGGCCCGGTCATGCGCTCACGCGACCCTATCGTGGTTGGGCGAAGCAATCCCCGTGAAGACCTGACAGCTGTTCTGGAAGGTGGACTGGAACGCCTTGGGGAAAACATCTCCATCATTGTTTTTCCACAACATACGCGTTCGCGTACCTTTGACCCCCAGCTCTTCAACACCATAGGTGTAAAACTGGCAAAAAAAGCAGCAGTGCCTCTTGTGCCACTGGCCCTCAAGACCGACGCCTGGGGACAAGGCAAGAAGATCAAAGAACTAGGTCCCATCAAAACCAATCTGACTGTACACTACCGTTTTGGCCAACCACTGCGCGTACAGGGACCAGGCAAGGTTGAACACAATGCCGTATGCCAGTTCATTACCACATGTCTGGACCAGTGGAAGGCATTTGACTGCACCTGTAGCATATAACGGAACCGATTCCGTCGTCACATGCGCCTTCCATTAAAGGTAAGGACGATGATAAATTATGCCGCTTGGTCTTCACCGTCGGTTTGAGATACAGGCGCAGGCTCTCCAAGAATAAGTTGCAACATGCGATCTGAAAGAATGCGCAAATCCGGCTTGGCAAATTGTGCATCTGCCCCCACAGATTCACATTTTTTTGCCAATGGCTCATTTATCATGGAAGAGAAAATCGCAACCGGCAGCTTCTTGAGAATAGGATCCTCCTTAATGCGTTTGCATAGGTTTAGGCCATCCATAAAAGGCATTTCTATATCTGATATTACCCCTTGCACAAATTCGGTAATATCCTTGCCCTCTTCCTCACACTTTGTACGCAGTGCACAGAGGTAATCCCAAGCCTTCTGCCCGTTTTCAACCTGACGCACATTGAAGCGGCCTTCCTTTCTGAAAAGGTCCAGCACGAGAGCTCGAATACTGTGAGAATCATCCGCATGCAGAATATTGTATACCTTGCCCTCGCTTTCCTTGCTGATGCTGCCCTCGAAACGTATGGCCATACTGGGTTCAAGCTCGGCAACGATAGCCTCGAGATCCAAAAGGAACACAACCCTGTTTTCCAGACGAACTACACCGACAACAGAACTCTTGCTGGCGTTCTGCAGGAAATTGCCGGGTGCTTCTACCTCTGTCCAGCTCAAGCGATGGATTCGATCCACCCCAGAGACCAGAAAGGCAGAAAACAGATTGTTAAATTCCGTTACAATCGTCTTCGCATCAGGGCTTTCAATGGCGCCGATTTCAAGGAACTTTCCCAGATCAATAAGGGGCACAACTCGGTCATTTCTGTGATGAAAAGCGCCACAGATAGCCGGATGCCGCATTTCCGGCATGGAGGTAATCGGCTGTCTCCGTATAATTTCCACAACTTTAGCTACGTTAACTCCGTAATGGGCCCGGTACCCATCAGGATGGTCAATGAAGAACTCGACAATTTCCAGTTCGTTTGTGCCGGATTCAAGCAGGATATTGGTTTGGGACATGTACGAAACCCCCGTTTATGCATGGATAACATTCTATCGGCCGAAAAACGGAAATACATTATGGTTTAATGCAGATTACAGACAGCCCCTCACTATGAATTTTCCGTTTTACCAAACTCATCGGCGATCCTGACTGCAGAATCCTTTACAGCGAAAAACGCATCCACAATCTTCGGATCAAAATGAGAACCACGTTCCTCAAGAATAATGGCAAAGGCTTTCTCGTATGGAAAACCCTTCTTATAGCTTCTGTTGGAAACAAGGGCATCAAACACATCAGCCACTGCCATGATGCGGGCGGATAAGGGAATATCCTCACCGGAAAGACCACTGGGATAGCCTTTGCCATTCCATTTTTCATGATGGTATGTAGCCAGATTACGCGTTTCTTGGAGATATTCTGCATCAGGAATGGTTTCCATAATGTTAGAGATAATATTGCCACCCGTCGTTGTGTGGGTCTTCATCAAGGCAAATTCTTCATCTGTCAGCTTCCCTGGTTTATTCAATATTGCATCAGGTACATTTATTTTTCCAATATCATGCAATGGTGCAGAATTGACCACATCAGTAATAAACTTATCTGTCAGCTGATCCTTATAAATACCCTCTCGAACCATTTCATCCATAATGATCTTTGTATATGCAGCTGTTTTACGAATATGATCACCCGTATTCTTATCCCTGCTTTCTATCATATCGGCAAGCGTAAGAATGAGTGCACTATGCATCAAAGAAATAGCTTCGTTCTTACTTCGAATATCTTTAATATAACTGACGCTGTCACCTGCCATTTTAACAAATGACTCATATAAATTTTCTATTTCGTCGCCGGTACGAATGTTAATTTTACGAATCCACTCTAAACTCCTCTCCATTGACTCTTTAGTATGAAATGCAAATTTATTCGTCGCATATGCCATTGTGTTAATAGGTATGATTAAATTTGTATTTGAGAATAAAATAGTAACAATCAAAATGACAATATAACTACATAAAAAGATTGAACTCAGTTTCAGTAAATATTGCCTTGCCTGAATGCGCAACCAGTCCATAGATATGTCCGCTGCTGCATAGCACTGGCACACTCCTTCACTATCATATACAGGAGCGTATGCTGTTAAAAGCCACCCATATTTTTCATCTGAGATAATAGGGTCTATTGTGCCCCCAGATAACAAGGTAGGTATGTATTTTTGAAACGCATTGTCAAAAGGAACAACAGTGCCCGGTTTTTCACCAGCAGAATCCTGAGAATCAAGGTCAAAAACAACATGGCATCCATCTTCTAATATTTTATATACATACAGATATGTTATATTTATTGTGCTATTTTTTATATTTGCTAATTTTGTCTTTGTAAGAAGATAATATTTTGCTGATTCACCTTGAGTAATATATTCATTTACCCTATCTGCATCAATGACACTGGCTGCCAGTTTCGCAACACCAGTCGCAATCTGCTTATTCTGATCTACTGATGTATCAAGAAATATTTTATAACTAATTCCCGCAGAGCATAATCCAAATATGAATAAAGCAGTTGATAGAAGTAAAATTATTTTTATGCGTAGTGAAAATTTTCTGCATATATTCTCGTTCATAAATTTCATATATTTTACTCTAAAAATGTAAAAACGGTATTCATCTATTTTCTCTAGAAATGGCAAAAGGAAGCGCAACCACACATCCTTGCCCAAGGTTTTCCACTAATTGACGCGAAAATATCCTCGGGCTGTTTTTTTGTCAAAATACATACTCAGAAGTACACCTTTTGCATACGATTACAGTTCTCGCAAAAATAATGCCCCATAAAGTTCGGAAAACTTACGGGGCATTAAGAGTAACACTGGTGGGCCCACCAACTACCGAACAAAAGGCGTAACGAACTTAATTTGTTAATATTATTTTATGAATTTTTTATTCAATGCCCCCATACTTGCCCCCATTTTTTTCATTTCCCTAAGTTCGTTCTCTACTCTATTATAAAATGAGACCGTTGCATACTGTGAAGTAGTCCCCATTTCGAACGGACACTCTCTTAAAAATTAGGAGAGGTGCTAGAGATATGGCTGGAGAGAATTCCAAAATGCAACCTCCGGTGGAGTTGGTTCAGG